>NZ_CP019791.1:1214563-1518204 GCF_002007645.1 Anaerohalosphaera lusitana | reverse complement strand
GGCTCAACACCCACCCAGTGGTCACCCTGAAAAATCGCAGCCTTCTTGCCTGCCGCATGAACCTTGTCCACCAGCTCCTTGCCGAACTCGATCACGAACTTGTGAATGAACTGCATCCAATCCAGATACCGCTTCTTCGGCACACGATACGTAGCGTTGTAATAACCCTCATCGACAAAGTCTTCCGAAGTTAGCCGATAGCCGTACTCCTTCTCAAAATCCTGCAGCGCTTCGACCGTCACCGTGTCCATATAACCGACCCAGTCACGGTACTTGTCCACGCCATGCTTATCGCTGTCCAGCACAAAATGATACGCCAGCGTCGTAAGCCGCACGACATCAGTATTCGGATGCGTCTCAAGCCAGTTATCGAAATAATCCATCAAATGCTTGCGAGCATCCGCGTGATAAGGCTCGGTACTGACCACATGCGGACACGTCCACCCGTTCGAGATATGGTTGTACATCGACGTCGAATCCCATATCTGGTAAACGAGAAAATTCACCGTATAGACATGGAACTTCTTCGCATTTTTGATAACCACCAGCCCGCGGTCACCGTCAAACTCCCAGTCATCCGTACTAACCTCCTCGCCAGTCGTCCGATCGAACACCTGCCACCATTCCTTCTCATCATGATTGCGGTCGATCTCGTACTTCTCCCGAAAATAGTTCTCCATCGGGTCGATCTCGACCTTGTCCGAAGTCGCCGTCACATGCTCACTCATCAAGAATTTCTGCGGCAGCTTATCCCAGTTCTTCCTCGGCCATTCCTGATCCGCCCTTACCAGGCAGATAGTCGAATAAACCTGCTTGCCGAGCTCCACCAGCTCCGGGCTCAGCTCAGTACCGTCACTGTCACGTATCGCATCCGAACCCCACTTGTTGATCAGCTCCACGACCTTCTCTTCCTGCCCGCTCTCCGCAGGCAGCGTCACGAAACCATCGGTACCCTTCTTCTCGAGTTCCTTATACTTACTCACGAATATCACCTCTCAAACATCACGCAAAATCAAAAACAAAAAAGGGAGCCCGGAAACATTTTCACATCTCCAGGCCCCTGGAAATACATCATTCAAACGAACACATCGTGAAACACTCTAACCTGACTACGCGGCTTCGCCCTCATCTTCGTCATCTTCATCAGCATGCGAAACCGAACCGTCATCTGCATCGTTACGAACCTTCGTCTCGAGCGTACGGAACAGATCCTTCGCATCCTTGATACCGCCGATCGTGAACCATACCGTAGTTATCACGCCGAGCACAACCGACAGCCATACATAGAACTGCCAGAACTTGCCCCATGTCGACTCGGAAAAGCCCTCAGTATTGGCGTTATGGATCCAGCCCGCGATAAACACGATACCCCATACGACCGACCAGCCGGTGATCGAAGAGTAAACGATCTTATCCTTCAGATCGAAATCCTTGCCCATACCGATCAGCGTCCCGAGCCCCTTGACCGGCTCATCAGTAACCTGCGTCTCATCTTCCGCAAGAGCATACTTGCCCCTGTGCAGCAGCTTGTCCAGGTTGAACTTCTTCTTCATCGTCAGCAGCGAAACAACCGTATAAAGGATCGCCGTACTCACCATCGCATACAGCATTCCCCACTGCGAATTAACAGTCAGCTTCATGCCCGCAAAACTGACCTTCTGGAATTCCAGCCCCTTGAGAATATCCATCTCAAAGTGCAGCGACTCTTCGGGCTCTGCCTTATCACTGTCCGGCAGCTTCCTAGTCACGGGTCGGTTATAGACACTGACCTCGTCGATCATGCCCTCAAACGCCGCCTGACCGTCAATACCCGTACCGAGTCTTACCGGCGTATCGCCTGCCGTATCTATCGCCAGCTCAGCATTCTCAATCTTACTGCGTTCCTGGAACTTGCCGTCGATCCACAGCTCCAGATCATCCACAGTAGTGCCGCGATTCTCATCTACAACCGCCGCCACATGGTGCCACGCACCGTCCATCACGTTGAGATTACCCGTAACCGTCGCACCGCCGACATCCAGCCGAACAACGCCAGTCTCTATCTCCTTGCCGGCTTCGGTAGCGACTCGCCGAACGACACTCATCGTCCACTGCTTGCCGTCACCTTCTCTCCCCCAGCTCAGAACCGTCCCGGGCTTTTCAACGTTTATCCAGTAGCTCACGGTCCGCGCATCTGTCCCGCCGATACCTTCAAAATCGTCAACTGTCAAATATCCCTTGCCGTCAAGCTCCAGGGCGCCGTCAAACCTGCCGCCCTGCACAAACTCCGCACTGCCCTCAAGGTTATACTTGCTGTTAAGCTCGCTTTCGTTCGCACCGTCAAGCTGCAGATAACTGACCCTGCCCTTTTCAACCGTATGGTAAAGGTCAGGCCAGATCCTCTGACACGTAAAGATCGTAACCGCGATAATGATCGCACCGAACACTGCGGCATAAGCACCTGCCGTAGTGCCCCATCGCGTATAGAGTCCGCCCACGATAACAGCACCAGCACCGCCAAGCCAGATCGTACCGGTCAGCGCGAAATACATCGCGATCGTATCATTCTGCGAAAAGAACAGACTGAACAGGAAAATAAATATCGCCACACCAAATATAGCATAACGAAGCCACCGCATATGCGTCTTCTTATCCAAAGGCTTACCGCCCCGCAGCGGAAGAACGACATCCTGAATGAAGATGCTTCCCCACGAATGCAGATAAGTATCGTGCGTACTGATAAACGCCGCCAGCAGCACAGCCGACAACGCACCCGTCAATCCCACGGGAAGCAGATACCGCAATCCCACCGAAGTCGTCACCTGCGTCCGGATAGTCTCGTTACCGATCTGGTTCAGCTCCTGATGTGCACCCGCAGCCATATCGGCCCAGTTCGGATTGTGCAGCATCGTATACGCAGCGATAGGCAGTATAAGCACAAGCATCTGCTGCGTCAGAATACGCCAGTTACCCATCACACGGCCCATACGCGCCTCGTGAGCATTCTTGGCCGCCGCGAAATATCCCTGCGCCCCCTGCCACGCCATGAACGTCCAGAAAATGATCAGCGCCTGGATCAGATAAAACGAATAATTGTAGTCCTCCGTCTTCGCCGATCTGAACGGATGGATCATCGACTCACCCGCCGCCTTGTTCGAAAGCGAGTCCATAATATCCGCCCACGGCATCTTCCACATAACGAACACAATCACAAGGCACAGCGCGATGTTAAACGTCGTCCCCTGAATAAAGTCCGTGATCATCACCGTGATCTGTCCGCCGGCAAATGTAAAGTAAAGAGAGATCGCAAGCAGAGCCAGCATTATCGAAAGATAGACCGCATCTACTTCCATCGGCCCGACCTGCCATATAATGTCTTTTGGAAGACCGCAGAAATGCTGGAAGAATTTCGCTCCCACTGCCGGGAAAATACCAAAGTTCAGCGTACCCGAGATAAACAGCACGAACCCGCAGAATATACGAAAGCTCTTATTGTACCGCATCTCCAGCAACTGCGCCAGCGTCAGCGCCCGAGACTGCCTGTACCTGTACGCGATCCACCCCGTCAGCGCAACGATAACCTGCACCACAAGCATGACCAGAGCCCACCAGGCAACCGAAAAGCCAGCCCGATAGTACATCTCCCACACCATGATAATGCTGATCGCACCGACATTCGCAATGCCGTCCGACACACCCATGATATAACGGCCGGCACATCTGTTCGCAGCCAGAAAATCCGCAACACTACGATTGTATCTCGTCGTATGCCACGCCGCCCAGGTCATCAGACCTATCAGTAAAACGACAATTCCCCAGTCAATAAAAGTCATTTACTTACCTTTCATAAAAACTGAACACACGTCAAACCGCAGCTCAACGCAAAAATCCTGACTCTCAATTATTCGTCCAGGCTTCTACCTAAAAACCAAAACATGCCGAGAGGCGACTCTCCAGCCGCCACCCGGCAACACACACTCTCAATTCACTTAGCCGATGCTATTTCACATCGATCGCAAGATCGTCCATAACCATCCTGCCGCCCTTGCGATCGTTCTTTCTGATACCGATATAACAATCGTCATAGTCACCCGTCGTAAACGTAGCGACATATCTGCCGCGACTGCCCTGCAGCTTCTCGTCAACCTTCATCGCATCCTCACCGCCGTCATTGCTTCCCACGACTACACTGTACTGACCGCCATTGTCCTGCAGATACTCAAAGCTCACCGTGTACGTCGTATTGGGCTCAAACCGCAGCAGCCCTTCAGTCGTTCTGTAAACCAGCCCCTGCCGCTCATTGCGAGTCTTCAGCGAGAACTGCCCGTTGATAGTATCATCCGTGTAAGGCTCGTGGGTCTCCGAAAGATGCGTATGCGTATCACTGCGGATCGCGAACACGAACGGCCCCCAGCCCTCATCCGTCCACTCAAAGTCCTGGTAGTACCAGTGGCCGTTATTATCCTTGGCCGGCGCTTCGATAACACGCACATCATCAAACTCAACTACTGCGTCCTCACCGCCTTCACTGGCCGCCATAAACACCGTCGCTTCACTCTGACCCTCAGGCACAGTAAAGAACACCCTGATCCGCTGATAACGCGTCCACGCCTTGTCCGAACAGTACGAATAGTTCGGCACATCCGTCTTGCGGATCGTCTTGCTGATCTCCTCACCGCCGACCTTCACACCGAACGTCGCCTTACGCTCACCAGTGATCTGCGCCCATACCGACGCCGAATACCTCTGGCCGCCTTCCAGCCCCGTCATCTTCTGCGAAACCATAGCATCCGCACCGCCGTTGCCGGCAACATTCAAATGCGTCTGCCCGCGTTCATCATTCTCCATCGTAATATGATCGGTACTGCCAGCCGAACTGCTCTTGCTCCAGTACTCAAATCCATGACTGTTGAACTGAGCATCCTTTACCAACTGCCCCTCACCCCACTTCATATCAGGATAAGGCTTCGGTTCACTCTTATACACAACGTAAGGCGTACCCGCTTCAACATCCAGCGTCACCTTGCCGCCGCTAACATCGACATCACCTACAAACGTCCTGCCCGCATCACTCAACTGATAAAGCTTGACCGACCCGGCACCGCTCCAACTGGCAGGCAGCGTCCACTCAGTCTCACCGCCCGCATCGTTCCAGTGATATATCTTCGTCTCATCATACGGACTCCACGGAATGAAAAGCTGATTCTCGACCATTCGGCGTTTCTTCGCATCGTAAACACCACTCGCCAGCAGCTTGCCGTCCTTATAAAGATTGACCTTGCCGTCCGCCTCTTTCGCAACATGCACGCCGTCAGTAAAATCGACCCTGCCGTCTTCCCACTTCATGATCTCGAAATGCTGCATGTACTTGCTCGGCAGATTATTCGTAAACACGTTATAGATGAACGGATTGATATTATTCTCAGCGTGCCAACCCATAAACCCAAGGTTGTAGCTGCCCCTCAGCAACGGCCCATGCGTCCAAACGTCCTTCTGGTGGTTCTTGATGAACCGAATGACCTTGCTGCTCACGCCCAGCCCCGCATGCTTCTGCGACCTGTGGATCCAGACAGCGTCCCGCTCCATCATACCTTCAAATTCCGTATATGCGTCCCAGCCGTTATCATTCAGCCTGCTCGTCAGCTTCCAACTGTCCCAGCCGACACCAAAATAAACATCCACATAGATCCAGTCCAGGTAAGGCGCGTTCTCCGCCAGCTCATCCAGCCTGTGATACAGCTTGCCGCTCACGATATCATACCGCTTATCCGCATAGATCGACTGATCCAGCCACGCCCAGCCCCTTCTGCCCGTCAGCAGATCGTCACTGTAATACTTCGCCTCCGGATAATACTCCGTGCAGTTTATATGAACGCCAGGCTTGCAGTTCCAGTCGTGCAGCTTCTTCGTCACGAAATTGAAATCGTCCAGCCCGCCTGCCCGCATATTGAAGTTGTTGCCGTAATCCGGATGAGCACTGTCATGCCCCTCCGACTGATAACCCTTGAACTGCACCGTCTGACCCAGCCCATCCGTGTACAGATAAACCATCTTGATATCGTCCAGCACCTTCAAAAACGGATGCTGGGCCAGGCTCGCAAAATTCATCGCGATCTGCGAAACCACGTCCGTCTTGATCTCTTCCGCTCCCTGCGGATTGTACATGATCTTGCGATGCTCTATCGCCGCGTCCTGCCAGCTAACCTCATCGTCGCCGTTCACGTCGTCCGTTATCACGACCTTGCAGTAAGGCTCTTCATAAATCTCCGATTCGATCTCGCGATACGTCCACGCGGGATTACTCACCCCGCACGACTTGTACCCGCCGTTATCCACCGTCTGATAGTACACCCGGCTGCTGTCCATCAGAACATTATTCTCGATCGATGCCGCAAGCTCGTCCGTATTCAAAAGCACATAGGTCCTGCTCACAGGATTAACGTCCGTCGCCGCACTCGCTACCTGCACGAATTCTTCCATACAACCATTGCTCGGCCACACCTTCGCCGCCGTAACCTGCGCACCAGGCTGATCACTCCTTACCGAAAACAGACTGTGATTCGGTATCTCGATGGTCTTCACATAATGCCACCCCCCGTCACGAATGTCCGTGATCCGAAACTCCAGCACATTCTCAGCCACATTCATCACGACATTGAACCGCGTGTTCCTCGCCCGCACAGCGTACTTCGCGCTGTCGTCGCTCCTGGAAAATTCGATCTTCGCAGGCTTCATCGCCTCGCCGTTGATCTTGAACTGCTCCAGCTCGTTCTCCTGACCGTACATCACGGCCCCGCTTTCCTTCCACGTATACTTGACCACCCGCGGAAAAGCCGTATCCACCTCTACCGCCAGAACATCGGACTCGATAGTAGCCGTCTCAGCAGCCCCTGCCGCACCAAGACAGATCATCAACACTAAACTTAAAAACGCGAGTGACTTCCTGCTCATACCGTATCTCCATATAAAAAATCTAATGACAGTAAAACCCTGATCAGCCCGTCGCCAACCTCAAAGATGTGCATTCTCTCCCTAACTTATCATAGCGGCAGAAATCTTAGCACCCGCCAAAACACCCGGATGCATTGACCACCACACAAGCTGAAGCCCGAAAAACCCTGTTTCCGGCCTTTTGACCGGCTGTAAACCATCTATATCATCAAAATGTGATTGACTCACACAACCCGTCCCAAGTATAATAGCGAATCGCAGAGCAAGAATAAAGCCCAAAAATCGGCCGATTAGTGATATTGATGACCATAATGTGACCCCATGAATATCTGGAACGTAAAATTTCAGGTCATACAACCCCTCGCCTCCTTCCCCCGCCCGCTCTGCATCGAAAGAGAGGTACACAGCTCCCCATCCTACTACAACGAGGGCCCCTTCAGACAGGGCGAAAAACACTGCTTCATCAAATACACCCTCTCAGGACGCGGCGAACTCCGCGACAGCTCAGGCACCTACAGCCTCACACCCGGCACCTGCTTCCTCTGCGACGTCCGCGCACCCGAATTCGAATACTACTACCCCGAAAATGCAGCCGAACCCTGGGAATTCTTCTGGATGGGCTTCATAGGCGACACCGCAACAAAAATGGTCCGCGAACTCATCGCCCGCAACGGCAACATATACAACCTACCCCCCGACACCACAATAATCCGGAAACTTCTCAAGTACAAAAACTACAACGGCCTCACCTGCGACCTCACCCCCTTCGACGCCCTAAAACTCGTCACCGAGGTTATCTCCGCCCTCACAGCAAGCTGCTGGTCACAGCACCCCGACGACGCCCGAAGCATACTCGTCCGCAGAACACAGCAGATGATCACCGACAACATCACCGGCCCCGTCCGCATCTCCGAAATTGCACACCAGCTCACCGTCTCCCGCGAACACCTCTCCCGCGTCTTCAAGGAACACATCGGCATGACGCTCCAGGAATACATCCTCCGCCAGAAAATGATCCTCGCCTGCAAACTCCTCCGCGAAACCACCCTCTCCAACAAACAGATCGCCGCCCGACTCGGCTACGACCGCCCAACCCACTTCACCAGAGCATTCAAGTCCCTCCTCCACGTAACCCCCTCACAATTCAAAGAAATGGGCATGACCGCCCTCCTATAAAACCCCCGCGCACAAAAAAGGCCGCCAGTCCCCACCAGCGACCTATGTATACTGTTCAAATCTGTTTTGCTCTCAACTACTAATCTCGATAGATCGGTGTACCATCATGGTCAGGGCCGCGTTTCACATCATGCTTAGGCTTCCAGTTCATGTGCCACTTCAACGACCACATCTCACTCAGATCCACTGCCTCAGCATGACCGTCTGCAAATACCACATTGGTTCTCTTGCCGTGCCGGTTAGAAATATACCTTACCATCGCACCCCCGGCAGTTGTAGCATACCCAGCGTCGGATTCTCCCGTCTCCAAGTCGTAATCCTCGGGAACGTAAGCATCCTCGTACACCCATCCATCACACCACCTGGCATCTGCAAAAATTGGCACATTGGATGCCTGCCGTACAGTGTTTATATGCTTGAAATAGTTTTCAGCAGGCGTATTATAAGGAGGACTGCTGTTCGCTGCCCAATCTGTAAACCAGCCATTGGGGCAATAACTGCCATACTCTTGAATCTCATCGTCATCGTAGTTCCACATCCAGCTCTCAAAAGCGCTTCCAAATTGATAAAGTCCTCTTTCCTCGCCGATATTCTTCTTCGCCATAGGGCAGTAACGTGCCTCATCCACCTCGGCCATATAAACTGTCAGTTTGTCGATCCACAGGCCTTCCACGAAATTAAGCTCGGGCAACCGCCCCCCCTCTTCCTCGGCATACAATTTGCCGGCCAAACCCATGGTTTTCAAATTCGTTCGACAAACAACGCCGCGAGCCTTCTCCTTGACCATCCCCAGCGCCGGCATCATTATCGCCAGCAAAAGAGCAATGATCGCAATAACAACAAGCAGTTCGATCAGCGTAAAACCTCTTACCCGTCGCTTCTCCATTGCACACTCTCCTTGGGACTGGTCCCTCAGCCCTGATCGCGCCCAGCCCCGCTCGTGCGAAAAGGGCAATATCCCCCATTTCTCTTCCACTCAATTAGACTCTTCATCTAAATTTTACCGCCTTAACCGCGACATTTCAACTATTTTCACATGATTGCATAAAAAAAGGCTGCCGACACAAAAGCCGACAGCCTTACAATTCTTTACTTAAGATACAACTATTTATCGTTTGCGATATATCGGAGTACCATCCCAGTTTTCGCCACGTTTCACATCCTGCTTTGCTCGCCAGGTGCGATTCCACTTTAACGTCCACATATCACTAAGCGCAACAGCATCTACGTGGCCATCAACAAAAGCAACACCCGTCTGCTTTCCGTGCCGGTCCATTATGTAGCGGCACATACTACCGCCTGCTGTAGTGGACCTTCCGCCAAGGTCGTAGTCCTCCGGAATATAGTCTGTATCCATCGGCCTTCCGTCAAGCCATTTGGAATCAGCAAACAGAGGCACATTAGAGGCTTGTCTTACATTGCCAAGGTTTTTCCACAACGCGGCTCTCTGCTCGGGGGTAAAACCTTCTACTTGGGCTTCGTTATAATCGTAAAACCACGCGTTGATGCTGTAACTGCCATATTCGGGCTCATTTGTACCCCAGTTCCACATCCAGGCAGTTCGTGCGTCACCGAAATCATACGACTGATCCGCCACATCCTCGGCTCTTTCTTCCTTTACTTTTGTTGAGGCACAGTAGCGTGCTTCATCAACATCTTCCATGTATTCACTAATATCGTTAATCCAAAGCCCGTTGTAGTTATAGGATGGCATCTTGCTGGCATTATCATTTGCATACAACTTTGAGCCCAAAATAATGGACTTCAAATTAGTCCTGCAAACGACGAACTTAGCCTTCTCCTTAACCATCCCCAACGCCGGCATCATGATCGCCAGAAGCAACGCGATGATCGAGATCACTACCAGCAGTTCTATGAGGGTAAACCCCTTCCGCTCTACTTTACGCATTTGACACTCTCCACTCGGGGCTTTCATTACACCCTTTTCAGCATAGCCCCATAATGCCAAAAAGGAAGATTATCGTGCTCTTACGTGATAACATTCACACTTCCTATGGACAATTCTACCTGTTCTTCACAACTTTTTCAAGTCCAAAATCCAATGTCCGTTTCATTTCGTTTTACGCAAAACATTTCTATTTGTTCGCAAAAAGTCGATTTCCGTAACCATACCTACTTATCAACGTCTCGCTTTCGTACTTTGCAACCCGATCCGCAGTACTACAGCCTCAAATGGGCAATTAACCCTACACAGCCAACCTCTCCACTCAAAAAAATCCGCCCTGAAACCGGACGCGAAACAGCGAACATAAAATTTGCTCGCCGCAGCCTAACCAGAACCCCCCAGCCGCCTCTTCAGCTCGATCTGCAGCACAGTTATATCCGCAGGCGTTATCCCCCCTATCCTGCTCGCCTGCCCAAGCGTCGCAGGCCGAAACGCCGCCAGCTTCCCCTTCGCCTCGTTCCGCAGATGCGTCACCCCCGCAAAATCCAGATCCGCCGGCAGCCGCACGTTCTCCAGCTTCCGAAAGCTCTCGATCTGCTTCGCCTGCTTGACCAGATACCCCTCATACTTCGCATCCACAACAGCCGCCGCTACCGTATCCGCCCCCACCCCCATCGCGATCACATCCTCATGCTCACCAAGCTCATCACCCAGACCCGCATCCGCACCCTTCAGCAGATGCCACAGCGCCTTCCCCTCCCGCTTCGTCTTCTTCAGATACTCCCTCAACCTCGCCAGCTCCTCCACCTTCCGCCCATACCGCGCCCACCGCTCGTCACAAACAACTCCCATCTCACGTCCGATCGGCGTCAGCCTCCTGTCTGCATTGTCCGCCCGCAGCGTCAACCGATACTCCGCCCGCGACGTAAACATCCGGTAAGGCTCCGTGATCTCCTTCGTCAACAGATCGTCTATCAGCACCCCGACATACGCCTGATCCCGCCCAAGCACCATCGGCTCCTCACCCCGCACCTTCCGCACCGCGTTCACACCCGCCACAAGCCCCTGCCCCGCTGCCTCCTCATACCCGCTCGTGCCGTTTATCTGCCCCGCAAAGAACAGCCCCTCCACCGCACGCGTCTCCAGGCTCTCCCGCAACTGCCTCGCCGGCGAATAATCATACTCTATCGCATACGCATACGTCGTGATCCTCGCCCGCTCCGTCCCCGGCAGCATCCGCATCATCTCTTCCTGCACATCCTTCGGCACCGACGTACTTATCCCGTTGCAGTAAACCGTCTTCCCCGCCTCGTCCTCGGGCTCCAGAAAAACCTGGTGCCGCTTCTTATCCGCAAACCGCTCGATCTTCGTCTCGATGCTCGGACAATACCTCGGCCCCTCCGACGATATCTGCCCAGTATACATCGGCGCCCGATGCAGATTCGCCCGCAGCAGATCGTGTATCCGCTCATTCGTCCACGTTATCCAGCAAGGCACCTGCTCCCGCTCGATCCCCTCCGTCATGAACGAGAACGGCACGATCTCATCATCCCCCGGCTGCCGCTCGCACTTGTCATAATCTATCGTATCCCCCGCGATCCGCACAGGCGTCCCCGTCTTCAACCGCCCCAGCTCAAATCCCAGCCCCCGCAGACAATCACTCAGCGCATTACTCGCCTTCTCACCGATCCTGCCCCCCGCCCACTGCTCCTCACCCATATGCATCACACCCCGCAGAAACGTCCCCGCCGTGATAACCACCGCATCCGCGTAATATTCCACACCGTCCGCACACCGCACCCCCCGAGTCCAACCATCCTCCACCAGCACCTCATCCACCTCACCCTCGACGATCGTCAACCCCTCCGTCGCCTCGAGCCTCCCCCGCACATAATCCTTATACTTGTCCTTATCCGCCTGCGCCCTCGGACTCCGCACCGCCGGCCCCTTCGACCTGTTCAGCATCCGAAACTGTATCCCCGTCGCGTCTATCGCCTGCCCCATCAGCCCGCCAAGCGCATCCACCTCCCGCGCGATCTGCCCCTTCGCGATCCCACCTATCGCCGGGTTGCAGCTCATCTTCGCGATAGTCTCCCGGCTGTGCGTGATCAAAAGCGTATCCGCCCCCATCCGCCCCGCCGCATGCGCAGCCTCGGCCCCCGCATGACCGCCGCCGACTATAATACACTCGAACCTTCCCCCGCTCATTCAACACCCCGCAGCGCAACCACCGACGCCATCGCCAGCTCCGCCGTATGCGTAATGCTCAGCGTCATCTGCTCCACCCCCATCTCATCCGCGATCCGCTTGACCTCACCGCTCACGTTAACTACCGGCTCACCCATCTCGCCGTTGACCACCTCGATATCCGTCCACGCGATCTTACCCCGCCAGCCGGTCCCGATCAGCTTCAGCACAGCCTCCTTAGCAGCGAACCGCCCCGCCAGCTTTTCGACGCGCCGCTTAACCCCCGCCGCATCTGCCTGCTCGCGCTGCGTAAACACCCTGTCCAGAAACCGCTCTCCGTGCCGTTCCAGCACCTCCGCGATCCTGCCAAGCTCAACCAGATCTATCCCGTGCGCAACTATCTTCATGCCAACCCGCGATCAGCCCCGAACCGCATAACGATTATACGCCTCGACCAGGCAGTACTCCACGAACCGGTCCATGCCCTGCACGTTCGCCTGCTCCATAAGCTCCGCGATTATCTCGTTAAACTGCTCGCGTCTCCGCTGCGTCTTCAACTGATACTCGATCTTGTCCTGCGCTTCCGCAAAGCTCACAACCCCGCCAGCCCGATACTCTTCCAACTGCATCACGAACACGTGCCCGTCCGCAACGATAGGCCCGCTCAGCTCGCCCGCCTCCATATCCTTCGCAGCCTCCTCGATCGCATCATAAGGCGCCGCCAGCGAACCCGGCGTAACCGCGTCCCAGTCACCCCCGCTGATCGCCATGTGCCCGTGCGAATACTCCTCCGCGAGCTCACCAAAATCGTCCCCAGCCTTCGCCCTCGCATACAGGCTGCCCGCCAACTGGATCGCCGCATCCTTCCTGTCCTGCCCCTCCTCGACCTGCTCATCCGCAAGCTTCTCCGGCCGAATATCGATCAGCTTGAAATCCAGCACGCCCTTCTGCTCGAACAGTTCCTGGTTCTCATCATAAAACTTCTTCATCCTCCGCCGCGAAACCACCTCCGTCTCACTCTTGAGCTTCTCACCAAGATACGACTGCGTCAGTAGCATCCGCTTCTGATACTCCCTAAAACTCTTCCAGTCCATCCCCATCTCTTCTATCGCCGCCTGCGCCTTCGCATAATCCCCGCCCCATTCGACGATGAACCTGTCAACCTCACTCTCCACCGCCTGCTCCAGCTTATCCTCCATCTGAGCATTGTCGCCGGCCTTCCGCTGCGCCTGGTTATACAGCAGAATATCCGTCACCTTGTTCATCACCACCCGACTAACCGCCGGCCGAGACTGCTCCACGAACGTCTGAAAATTCGTCCCCGCGATCTTCTCGAACCCGCTCTGTAACGGCTCGATCACCTCGTCTACCGAGATCGCCTCACCCCGCACCGACAGCACCAGCCCGCCCGTTGGCACAGGCAGATTGTCCCGCTGCGCAAGATCGATTTCCTGCATCTCTTCCTCGCTGTACCTGCCGAACCCGCCCTTGGCCTTGAAACACCCAGCCGAAAACAGCAGAACCGCACAAAAACCCGCAATACCGATTATCATCAGACTCTTTCTGACAGACATACATATCTCCATAAAAATTTGACCGCTGATTAGCCGCCGTACTTCTCTTTCATCTCCTGATACTTCCCGCAAGTCATCTTCCCCTCCGGACACCTCCCCATCCGCACACATTTCGGCCCAACCCCCGCGAATATCGACGGACACGCCCCCTTCGCCAGCTCCAGCATCTGCTCAGCCGCCCCGCGTATCTCCCACTGGGCCCGCATGCAAAGCCGCTCCTCGAAAAAGTGAAGCAGCTCCCTCGCGTTCATCGTCACAAATATCTTCGTCTCACATGCATTCGGCAGAACATACCGCGCATCTTGATTACTCTTTTCACTATTGCCCCCCAGCGCCCCCTGCAGCTTCGCATACCGCCCCGCGATCTCGCCCATCGTCTCCTCAAAATACGCGACCGCGTCCACCTGCTCACCATCCACCTCCACCGTCTTGCCCTCCAGCTCAGGCGGCACGATATAATCGAACTCGTTATGAGCCACATACCGCTGACTCCGCTGCGAATAGCTCGCGATCCGATGCCTCACCAACTGATGCGTCAGCGCCCGCGATACCCCCTCCACAAAGAACGTAAACACGGCATGCTCCAAAATACTCACATGCCCCATCTTGATGATCCGCTGGATAAACTCACCAGCCGACCCCTTGTCCTGCTTCAGTATGTCTTCCGTCTCGCTGGCATAACACAACCGACCCGCCGACGCAACAACCCCCTCAGCGTCCTCGGTCATCCGAACCAGCCGAACTCTAGCATGTACCTGTCCCATTTTTCCTCAAACCAAGATAAGATCCATCTTAAAAAGCCCGCGGCAGGACCAAAAAACGCAAAACCAAACGCCAAAGCAGAAAAAACGCGATTTCAGTCCAAAAAGCCTCAGTTGCAGCCGAAAAACCGATAATAAAACACCAGCCGACCGCAAAAACCGCACACACCGCCGAATTATAAGAAAAACCCCCACCAATTGCACGAATTTCCTGAAATTTCCAAATCCCCACCCCAATCTGTCACTGCGAGGAGCCGAAGACAACGCGCCAGTCTCAACCGCACAAAAAAGCTGGCCCTATCCTCAACCGCACCAACCCGACCCCTGTCATCGCGAGGAGCGAAGCGACGTGGCGACCTCAACCGTTCAAAAAAGCTGGCCCTATCCCACCCCACACAAACCCAACCCCTGCAATCCGCCTCAGCCGGACCCAGCATAAATCAGCCGTCGCGAAGCGACTCCATATTCTTTCTCAAATTTCCCCTTCGTGCCCTTCGTCCTTCGTGGTGAACCAAACGCCGACCCAACAACCTCAGTCACAGCCACGCCACGCCTAAACATCGCCTCCCGATTAAGCCAAACGATCACCCCCGCCGCAACAACCAGAATATACGTATCGTAAGGCTCCGCCGCAGGCAAAACCGGATTCATGACCGTAAAATGAAACAACGCCGTAAGCAGAATACTCCCACCCGACGCGTTGAACAACGGCGTAACGATCACGCTCAACGCGATGCACCCCAGAAAGAACGGCGCGAACGCCCACTCACTCTGCTGCGTACCGCTCAGCAAAAACGCCGGCAAGTGCCACACCCCCCATATCATGCCGAGAACAACCCCAGCCCATATCGGCGCAAACTTCCTCTGCAGCAAGGGCAGTGCAACACCCCGCCACCCAAACTCCTCCATGGGCCCTTTGATCACGGCAAGACCCAGCCCCGCAAACATACCCCCCACCGAGTCAAACGCAAACGGATCGGTAAACAAGGTCCCCCGCATTGCAGCCCCGCCAACAAACACCAGCGGAATTCCCACCACCAGAAAAGCATACCACACCCACGAGCACCGCCACAGCAGCACCCGCGACATAAAACCCCGCAGCCCCGCCGGCCCGCTATGCCATAACACGACCACCACCGCCGCGATAGCAGGCGCATACACAGCCAGAAAGAACAGCGGATGCCGCCCGCTCAACTCCCCGAACACCGCACCCATCCACTCAGGCAGAAATATATACAGCGCCAGCACACCCCACGCAATAGCAAAAGCAATCACCAGAAACGGCCAAAACGCCCTAAAAGGCACGCCAGCCCCCGCCCTCTCCCGAACCAACGCAGAAGTCCTAATCCCATCACCCATCATCCAACCTTTCAAAGACCGTTATTCAAGCCAAATTCAACAACCAGGTTTGCAGAAAGAAACTCACAAACAGGATTCACATAAATGATCTAATCCCTCAAACCACCTCCACTGTCAAGCAGAATTTTTTTTGCCCGATGAGAGCACATACCTCAACCACCAGCAGTCGGCCCAACAACCCACGCAGTCACGGACCCAATCACCGCAACAACAAAAATCGCCACCAGAACCCACAGCACCACCAGCAGCGGCACTGAAACCCACCTGGACACCTTCGCATCAGCATCACAAGCTCCGAACGGCAGCATCAGCCAGTCCGCAAGCGTAGCCTTCTTAAGCTTTGAATCATCCCGGTTCTTGCGGTTGAAGTACAGGATTTGGATTGGCACGAGTATAAAATTCATGCCGAAAAGAACCGCCAGAAAGAAAAACATCAAACCTATAAAAACCCTGGCGACAGGGCCCTCAGCTACAAGGTTATGCATGACCCAGCAAAAAAACAAACCACCCACGGCAAAAGTGGACAGCAATGCTATAAAGGTCAGACTAAAACCATTCTTCCAATCAAACATACCATTCCTCTCCGACTTAAATCTTCGCAGCCAACAAAAAACGCGAGCGGCGACTAAGGTTGTCATCCGCCTTTGGCGGCCCCAGCATAAATCAGCATCGCGAAGCGATTCCTCTTTTTCTTTTTATCCCTAAACCTTCTTCGTGTCCTTCGTGCCTTCGTGGTGAACCAAACGCGAGTCCCCACCCAACGCCAGCCGCAACACCACCATCTCACCCCCGCTTCCGCAGCAGTTTCCGCAGCACCGCCATCAGCGTCCTCGGCTCGAAATACCGCTTCTCCAGCCGTACGTTCACCTGCTTCGGATCGATTATCCGCACCTTCCCCGGCGACCTCGCGAACAGATCCCCCGCAACCGCCGGATCGTCAAACATAAACACCAGGTCCTCACCCCGCGCCACCAGGCTCTGCACCCCCCACTGCGATGCCCGAATCCGAATATCCGACATATCCAGCAGCAGCTCCACCTGCCCCGGTACAGGCCCGTAAATATCCGCCAGCTCCTCCCGCAGCCGCTCCACATCCTCGCTCGTCTTCGTCGCCGACAGCCGCCGATACACATCCATCCGCTGCCGATCCGACGGCACATAGCTCTTCGGTATATACGTCGAAAATCCCAGGTCCACCAGCGCACTAGGCCCCTTCTCCACCGGCTCGTCCTTCAGCTTCTTCACCGCATCCCCCAGCATCCTGCAGTACATCTCATAGCCCACCGTATTGATGTGCCCGCTCTGCTCGGGCCCCAGGATATTGCCCGCCCCGCGTATCTCCAGATCCCGCAGCGCGATCCTGAACCCCGCACCCAGCGAACTGTACTCCTCGATCGCCTTGAGCCTCTTCGCCGCAATAGGCGTCACGGGCCGACTCGCCGGCAGCAGCATATACGCATACGCCCGATGCTTGTACCGCCCCACGCGCCCCCGCAACTGATGTAATTGCGCCAGCCCGAACCGGTCCGCATCGTTAATGATCATCGTATTCGCATTCGGAATATCCAGCCCGCTCTCGATGATCGTCGAGCACACCAGTATATCCGTCTTACCGTGCACGAAATTCAGCATCGCCCGCTCCAGCTTGCTCTTCGGCATCTGCCCGTGCGCAACCTCGATCGTGATCCTATCGCTGTTGAGTATCTTCCGCACCTCCTCCGCCACCCGCTTGATCGTCTGCACCCGGTTATGCACAAAGTACACCTGCCCCTCACGGTTGATCTCGTGCATGATCGCCCGCCGTATCGTCTCCCGATCATACCTGCAAACCTTCGTCACCACGCTCCGCCTGTCCAGCGGCGGCGTACTCAGCGAACTGATATCCTTCAGCCCCAGCAGCGACATATGCAGCGTCCGCGGTATCGGCGTCGCCGTCATCGTCAGCACGTCCATATCCACCCGGAACTGCTTGAGCCTCTCCTTGTGCTCCACCCCGAACCGCTGCTCCTCATCCACGATCAGCAGCCCCAGATCCTTAAACCCCACATCCTTGCTCAACAGCCGATGCGTTCCGATCAGCACATCCACCTTCCCCTGCTTGGCCCTGCTCACCACCTCCCGCGCCTGCGCCCCGCTCACGAACCGGTTCAGCACCTCTATCGTCACCGGAAACTCCGCGAACCGCTCCGCAAACGTCTCCCCATGCTGCACACACAGCACCGTCGTCGGCACCAGCACCGCCACCTGCTTGCCCCCCTCGACCGCCTTGAACGCCGCCCGCATCGCAAGCTCGGTCTTGCCGTACCCCACATCCCCGCACAACAGCCGATCCATCGGCCGCGCCTCCTTCATATCCCCCTTGATCTGCTCCACGCTCGTCAACTGATCCGTCGTCTCCTGGTACGGAAACGCCTCCTCAAACTCCTTCTGCCATATCGTATCCGCCCCGAACGAATACCCCTTCGACTCCTCACGTTTCGCCTGCGTCTCCAGCAGCTCCGCCGCCAGCTCCTGCACCCCCTCCGCGACCTTCTTCTTCTGATTCTCCCACTTCTTCGTACCGACCTTGCTCAGCTTAGGCCTTCTCGGCATCGCACCGATATACTTCTGCACCAGCGAGATATTGCTCACCGGCACATTGATGATCATCTCGTCCGCATACTCGAGAACCAGGTACTCCGTCTCGCTGCCCCGCTTCTCGATCGTCTTGATCCCCTTGAACTTCCCGATTCCGTAGTTGATATGCACCACGAAATCGCCCTTGTTCAGATCGATCAGACTCTCCACCGGCGTACTGCTCCGCACCGTCCGCACCCGCCTCCGCACCGCGTACTGCCCGAACAGCTCATGATGCGTCACCACGATCGTATTCAGCGCCGCCAGCACAAACCCCTGTCTCACGAACCCTATCGGAAACTCCATCGACTCGGGCACGTCCCCGCACTTTTCCCCAAGTATCTCCCGCACCCGCTTGACCTCCGCCGTGTTCTCGCAGAACATCAGAACCCGGTTCTCCTCCGCCTCCTTCACCAGCTCATCCAGCACCCCCTCCTTGCCCTTCCATATCTGACCGCCCTTGCTCTCGAAACGCTGCGCACTGCTCACCCCCATGTGCACACACCCCTCACCGCCGCCGAACCGGTTCACCTCGAGCCTCGTAAACCGCCCCATCGCCTCATATATCGCTTCCCACGAATAAAGCCCCTCCGGCCGCTCAACCCGCTCCAGGAACGTCCGCGAAACCTCCGCCACCTCCGCAGGCTCATCCAGGATAATGATCGCGTCTTCAGGCAGCATATTGATAAGATTGTCCGTCTCCTCCAGCCGCTCATGCCCCGTCGGCGCAACGATCTGCACCCCCGCGATACCCTCCGTCGACCGCTGCGTATCCAGATCGATCACACGAATACTCTCGACCTCGTCCCCGAAAAACTCGAACCGTATCGGCTGCCCCTCCCGCAGCTTCGCATCCCCCAGCACACTCGCCGACTCCCCCGTAACCGATGCGAACACATCCACGATACCGCCCCGCTGAGCGAACTGCCCCGGCATATCCACAGCGTCCACCCGCTCAAATCCGTTATCCGCCAGCCACCCGACCACCAACTCAGGCTCGATCGTCTGCCCCGTCTCCAGCCGCAGACTGTCCTGCTCTAGAAACTCAGGCTTCGGCACAGGCTGATTCAGCGCCTGCGCACACGTACTTATGATAAGATCGTTTACATGCCCCTCACCCCGCTTGGCCTTGCTCAGCCCCAGCACCATCTTCAAACGATGCGACGCCACCTCATCCGTAGCGTCCGCCAGGTCGCTCGCCCCCTCCCACACGGGAAACACCTCTACCCCCTTGCCCTGCGGCGCAAATACCGCGAGATCATCACCCACATTATCCGCGTCGTCTAGGTGCGCACTCACATAAACCACGCACTGCCCGAGCTGCCCCGAAATATGCGCCGCCAGCATGGGCGCAAAGGAACCCCACGTCCCGTCGGCCCGGACCACCCCTCCTTTGCCCGCACTGCCGAGCCGGGACACAACCTCACGAACCGATTTGTCTTTCGTCAGATTAAGCAATTCTCAATCAATACTACACAACAACCCTCTTCTGTTCAACTATATACTTCTATTGCGATTTTTTTCACAAAAAAATTTAGACACCCCTTGACTCGCCCCTCCCGTTCTGATATATTCACCGTCGTACACAAAGTCCGTGGGGGGCGTACAAACCTTCCGCAGACTCAAAAAGCCAGAACCGAAAAATTTTTGGAAAACTTTGAACCCCCGACCACGCGGACCGTATGAGTTTGTGATTCGGGAAGGAAAGAGTTTTCCTCCGAGTTAAACAAGCAACTTCATCACCCTCCTCCTCCGAAAAGGAAGTCTGGGGCGCCCGCCTCAGGCTTCTTTTCATGCGCTTAGCCCGCCCAACACCTCAACAATAAACCAAACGCTTTTCCCCGACCTTCGTATCAATACTATGAGAAGTGAACTGAAACATTAAAAGAGGGGTAATAGCAATGAAACTCACCAAATCTATCACAACAACGGTTGGAATACTGCTTCTCTCAACTTTCGCTCTGTTGCTCCAGGGTTGTCAGTGCCCCTGCGAAGGAGAAGAAGGCTTCTCGCAGCCCGAAGAAAATGTGCTCCAGTACACCGGAGACCTTCCTGACCAGCCCGAATAATGCTTTATAACGAGTTGGTGATCAAAATAATGCACTCACGGCCCATCCGACCCCGAGCGCAAGAACTGTCATCGTAACCAGGCCGATCTCGACCAGCGCCACCGCCTCCCACAAACGTTCATTGCAGAACATCTGTACGCAACGGTCCGCAGCGCCCTCGACCTTATCAACCCAGCTTTCGTGACCAAATTTTGTATCGCCGTACCTCAAAGGCATGATCGTTCCCCGCTGAATCGTCCAAAAGCTGCCAAACTTACGAGCCCGCCGGCTCTAAAGCATCTATCATAAACCTTATCAGCAGAAAATAAATCGGGCCCGCACGCACATTTCATATAAAGCATCCGCACCGAAGACTATGAGTCTCCACAGCTACCCTATCCGCGGTACACTTACCCGCAGGCATAAGGGTAGCTGGAAGTTGTTTCAAAACTGCTTTTGGCTTGCCGGCGAGCAATTTTTTCGGCTCGGCAAGGCGTGTGAAGCCGGCCATAGCTATTCTATTGACGGCTTTGCACAACGTAGCCGAACGGAAAAAGGGCCGCCGAAAGACAAATCTGAGTTTTAAAACTGCTTCTAATCCAGATCCTCTTCGATCGCGTCTTCACTTTCCTCATCATCGACATCGACACCCACGCTCGAAAGGTCCAGATCCTCAAGCTCCAAATCCTCATCGCCGCCCTCATCATCTTCCTCTTCAATCACGCTGCGGTCGTACTTGCGCCTGCGGAAAGACTCAGACGGATTCGCAAGCCCCTTCTCGATCATCCTCGCATACTCCATGCTGTACCGCGTCCACGGTATCGCCTTGAGCCTGGGTTTCTCGATCGGCGTACCCAGCCCCTCGCATATACCGAAACTGCCGTCCTCCAGCCTTTTCAAAGCATCGATGATCTCGCGGATCGTCTTCTTCTCGCTCTCCATCAGACCAAGGCTGAATTCCAGCTCATAATTGTCCGTCCCCAAATCCGCAAGATGCACCGGCATGTGCGACAGCTCACTGGAACCCTCAAAGGCCCCACGCTCCATGTCGCTCACATCCCCCATGATCTCTTTGAGCTTCATAAGCAGAAGCCTCTTGTACTTGCTCTTCCTCTGCGGAGTAAGCCAGCCGTCCATTACTTGCTCTTCCATAGGACCCCTCACAAGAAGCTGTTCCGAAACTGCTTTTGGCTTCTCGGCGAGCAGTTTTTTCGGCTCGGCAAGGCGTGTGAAATTGGCCCCAGCTTTCTCTTGCCAATTTTACACAACGCAGCCGAACGGAAAAAGGGCCGCCGAAAGACAAATCTGAGTTTTGTAATAGCTTCTTACTTATCCAGGCCTCAGTCGAACCGAAGCCGTTCCTAAAATAATACGCCAGGCACGCTGCCCGCCGTAAACCACAGCCAACAAAAGCGAAGCAATTATATATCTCGCCAGTTAGCGAACAATCAGAATCTATCCCGAAATCCAAAATTATTTTCACCTATTTTCACCGCTGCCCGGCCGCTCTCAGAACCCCCGAGAAGTGGACCTTCATAGCGATTAACTGCCATACGTCAATATCCGCTTTTGGTGCTCGAAACTTTCGATCAATTTTGCTGATTTTCAAAATTTTCTGCTGGCAAAGATCACCGCCCCCGCGCCATAATGAAACAAGGGCACGTCTCGCAAATTGGCCCGCAAATAGCAACTGTAAACCGCCGACAGGCATACCCATGGGGACCCGTAAATGCATCAGCAGCTTTCTCTGTTAAAAGGTAGACAACTCGGAAAATACCGCCTCGTAAGAAAGCTCGGCCAGGGCGGCTACTGCGAAGTCTGGAAGGCTCGCGACACAATCGAAGGCATCGACGTCGCACTCAAGATCCCCCAGCCAGACGAAGCGGGCAAACGCGACAACGAAACCATCCTCCGCGAGGTCCGCCTCGTCGCCCAACTGCGCCACCCCAACATCATGCCCCTCAAAAACGCCGACATCATCCGCGACCACGCCATCCTCGCCACCGAAATATCCGCAAAAACCCTCTTCGACTGCCCAAAACCCATGGCCCCCCGCCGACTCATCACAATCGCCACCCAGGTCCTCAACGGCCTCGCATGCGCACACCGCAAAAAGATCATCCACTGCGACGTCACACCAGGAAACATCTTCCTGCTCGACAACGGCACCGCCGCCCTCGGCGACTTCGGCATCTCCGTCCTCGTAAAACGCAAAATGGTCACCACCGACGACATCGGCACCCCCGGCTACTTCGCCCCCGAACAGGCCTACGGCAAACCCTCCTACTCCAGCGACTGCTTCTCCCTCGCACTCGTCATCTACGAATACCTCACCGGCCACCTGCCCGCCTGGCCCTTCCACTGGCCCCCAAAACATTTCGACCGCCTCAAGAAACGAACATCCGTCCGCTTCACCCAGTTTGTAAAAAAATCCCTCGCCATCGAGCCGGCCAACCGTTTCGCAAACGCCACCGAAATGCTTAACGCCATGAACCAGGCACTGCCCAAATCCCTCGCCGCCGACACCGCTCCGTCCCTGCCCCAAAAGCACGACTGGAAACAGCACCGCCGAGCCGCTTTCAAAAAACGATACAAAAACATCTTCCCCGCCCTGCACCGCTGCGTAAACTGCACCGAACCCGTCGCCGAACCGATGCTCGTCTGCCCATGGTGCGGCACCGACAAAAACCGCTTCGAAAACCTCACCCCACTGCCCTACTACTGCCCCCGCTGTCACAAGGGCCTCGCCCCATCCTGGAAATACTGCCCCTACTGCTACGGTCCATCCTTCGACCTTGACCCAACCGAAAAATCCCCGCCCGTCCACTACCACGACAAGTGCACCCACTGCGGCCGCAAAACCGCCCGCTTCATGAAATACTGCCCCGCCTGCCGACGAAAGATCCGAAAACCCTGGCACGCCTGGCCCTTCCCACACACCTGCCCCTCCTGCAAGTCCTCAGTAGACAAAAACTTCTGGACCCACTGCCCCTGGTGCAAATCCCACATAAAATAACCCCTCAAGACGTCTATCACATCAACCCGACCATTGCCATCCGCCGCAGACGTACCAAGCATAAATCGACCGTCGCAAAGCAACTCCATACACTGTCACTGCGAGGAGCAAAGCGACGTGGCAGTCTCAACCGCTCAACAAAGCTGGCTCATCCATTAAGCCGATGTCTATCATCCTAAACTTGACTTTGGATCCAGAGAACATCAAGCCAGCCGCACCGATCACCGAATCTCAGCAAAACACCCACAACCACATGCAGCCAACAAAAAAACGCGAGCGGCGACCCAGGTTGTCATCCCGGCCTCCGAGCCGGGACCCAGCATAAAACAGCCGTCGCGAAGCGACTCCTCGCAAGTCCCACGCCCAAAAAATCATGTTACAAATCCCCAGCCAGCACGTCTACACATACAGACAACCGAAACACCACAAAAATTCCTTTACCGGCACACATACGCGCCTATAATAACAGCATCATAATTATCGCTTAATCCGGAGGCAAATATGTCAGACGTCGAACGTCTCAAACAGCTCATCGCCGCAGGCTACCCCTGCATCTCCATCGTCACCCACGAAGAGGACCAGGCCCTCGAAACCGTCCGCGCCGCCGTCATGGAACTCCAGCGAGGCCTGCTCATCTGGTCCATCGGCTACGGCGTCCGCGAAGGCCTCCTCGCAGACTCGCCCGCCGAACCCGAAACCGACAAACCCGAGACCGGCCTCTGCCACTTCGCCATGGCCAAAAACAACCCCGTCCGCGTCGCCCTCGACCTCAACCAGCACCTCACCGGCGCCGGCAGCGAACTCACCCTCCGCGTACTCCGCGACACCATCCACCGCATCGAGAAAAACGACGGCACACTCATTCTCATCAACCCCAACGACGACCTACCGCCCGTCATCAAGTCCCACTGCACCCCCTTCGAACTCGCCCTGCCCACCGAGGACCAGCTCGAACAGCTCATCAAGGACACACTCCGCGAATGCCACCGCAAAACCCCCATCGAGATCGGCATCACCCGTCGCGGCATGAACGCCATCATCAAAAACCTCCGCGGCCTCACCCGCCGACAGGCCCGCCGCCTCGTCTGCGACTGCGTAGCCGACGACCGACGCTTCGACGACGAAGACGTAAACCGCGTCCTAGCCGGCAAACGAAAGGTCCTCCAGTCCGACGGCCTGCTCGAATACGTCGAAACCCCGCTCGACCTCGACGAGATCGGCGGCATGAAAAACCTAAAACGCTGGCTCAAACACCGAAAGAACGCATTCAAGGACGAAGCCTCCAACTTCGGCCTAAAACCCCCTCGCGGCGTTCTCATGCTAGGCGTCCAGGGCGCCGGTAAAAGCCTCTGCGCAAAAGCCATCGCAACCGCCTGGCAGCAGCCTCTACTCCGCATGGACCCCGGCTCGCTGTTCAACAAATACATCGGCGAATCCGAACAGAACCTCCGCAAGGCCCTCAACCAGACCGAAATGATGTCCCCCGTCATCCTCTGGATCGACGAAATAGAAAAGGCATTCGCCTCCGCCTCCGGCCAGTCAAACGACGGCGGCCTCTCACGCAGAATGTTCGGCTCACTCCTCACCTGGATGCAGGAACACGAACACCCCGTCTTCCTCGTCGCCACCGCAAACGACATCGAATCCCTGCCCCCCGAACTGCTCCGAAAGGGCCGATTCGACGAAATATTCTTCGTGGGCCTGCCCAAACAAGCCGCCCGCAAGGCCATCATAAAGATTCACCTCAAAAAGCGAAACCGCAACCCCGAAGATTTCGACATGGACAAACTCATCGAACTCTCCGACGGTTACAGCGGCGCTGAGATCGAACAAGCCGTAGTCTCCTCCCTCCACGACGCATACGAAAACAACGGCAAACTGACCACCGAAATGATCGCAACCGCCCTCAAAAACTCACCACCCCTATCAGTAACAATGGCCGAAAAAATAAACGACCTATACGCCTGGGCCGAAGACCGAACCGTCCCAGCAGACTAATACTTAAATTCAGATTTAACAATCGACACGATGACCTGTATAAGTTACTGTTGAAAATACTCAGAAAGAACCCAATTTAATCCAGGTTATCTTCCCTTGAACCTAAATAGAAGATTATTATACATCTCAACCTTCGGAATTCGGAACAGTTGTCGCAACAACACGAAAAGCTCTTGAAACTTAGCAAAAAACGAGAGGTCAATTATGAAAATTAATCGAAGAAGTTTCTTAAAAAAAACTGCCGCAGCAACTGGTGCTCTTTCTATTCCGACAATCGTACCCTCAAGTGTCTTTGGCAAAAATGCACCCAGTAACCGCGTCAATATTGGCTGTATTGGGGTTGGAAATCAGGGTTCAGGCCTGATGAAAAATGTTCTCTATAATGATCAGGCCCAGGTTGTCGCAGTATGCGACTGCTTTGCATCGCGACGGCAAGCAGCACTGGATACGATTAAAGATATCTACACACAGACCGGTAAAGAGTCACGTATCAACGCCAAAGCGTATGCGGATTTTCGCGAACTGCTCGCCCGAGAAGACATTGATGGGATTACGGTCGCAACGCCGGATCACTGGCACGTCCCGATCGCCTGCCATGCGGTCCGAGCCGGTAAAGATATGTATGTTGAAAAACCGTTAGGGGTCTCTATGAAAGATGGCTTCAAACTGCGTAATTTGGTTCGCGATAAAAAAGCAATCTTTCAATATGGAACCATGCAGCGGTCAGATCATTATTTCAGGTTTGCCTGTGAACTGGTACGAAACGGGTACATCGGCCAGCTTCAAAAGATGGATGTCTGGTGTGAAAATATCGGCGACCATCAATACACCAAAACAATGCCTAAAACGCAACCGGTCCCCGAGGACCTGGATTATGACCAGTGGATCGGCCCCGCTCCGATGAAACCTTACTGCGATGTGCGTGTCAGCAACCTGGGTGCCTGGCATATCTATGACTATGCACTCGGCTTTATTGCTGGGTGGGGAGCCCACCCGCTGGATATCGCCCAGTGGGGCAATAATTCTGACGATACCGCTCCGATCCATTACGAGGGAACCGGAACTGTTCCATCCGGCGGTTTATTTGACACGGTTTCGTTCTGGGACCTCCACTGTACGTATGCCAACGGTGTCAAAATGCACTTTATGGATCACGCTACAGCTATCCCGGTGGTCAGTAAATATCACCCTGAACTAAGACGTCACGGCACGACGTTTCACGGGACCGATGGCTGGATATCTGTCAGGCGTGGAGCAATTGATTTCAGTGATGAAACCTTAAGAAGAGTCAAACTCAAAGAAGATGAGACCCACTTGTATAATAGTAAAACGCACATGGGCAACTTTATTGAATGTATTAAAACTCGAAAGAAGCCCATATCGACCATTGAAGCGGCCGTCCAATCCGATCTGATTTCACATTTGTCAAATGCCGTTGTTCGACTCAAGCGACCAATCAAATGGGATCCGAAAAATGAGAGGATCATAAATGATCAGGAAGCGACAAAAATGCTTGACAGACCCAAACGGAGCCCTGGACGCTATAAATAAAATATAGAATATCACAAACAGAATTGTCAATAGTACTTGGCGGTTTCCAAAGCTGAAACGAAAATGCTTAGCTTAAGAAAAAACTATGTTATAACATTCTTGTAAGGCCTCGGAACCGGCACACTTTTAGCGATCGCTTACGTACTCATCGGCATGTTGCTAAACCTCTTCTCTGGTCTGACCGGCATCTCCCCAGGCAACCTCTGGATGATCCCAATTGCGCCCGCCTGGCTGATACTGGAACTCGACAGACAACACGGCTGGGGATATTTCGATCAGGACCCCATTAATTCGTTCCTGCTGATCACAACCTACTGGCTGATCATCGGCCAATTGATCACATGGACAATAGCTTACAGGAAACGCAAATGAAAAAGGGTAGAAAACGAACATCGCTAATACTGCTCGCAGCCATTCTACTGGCGATCTCCGCACACCGGGCACTCAAAAATTTTCAGATCCAGCAGGAAACAACACGCTGGTATGCAAAAGCGATCACCGCATTCAACGATGAAACCACACCCGAAGACGCCCGTGACTGGCTCACCGACAACGGCTTCGAGCTGATGATCTGGAACCCCAACGCCCAAAAGGGCTGGATCGGCAAACAAACCGTACAGCAGCCAGACTCAACCTCAGACTACTACCTCGTCCAAGGCAGCAAACCCCTGAGCGAAGACATATGGCTGGACATAAAATTCACCTTCGACACCGATCTGATCCCCCAAAAGGCCAGATATAACACCAGAACCCACCCGATAAATTCATCACAAAGCATCAGCCAGTAAAACCAACATCCCCCGACCATCCACCGCACAACCTCACCGCCTCCTGCGCAGCAGCACAACACCCCCCAGCCCCAGCAGCATAACCGTCGCAGGCTCGGGCACAACGCTGATCGAAACATCCGCCGCCGTAGCATCCGCAAAACTGAGCCCCGTCACAATACTGCCCGGCAGCTCACCGCTCATATCCAGCCCGACCCCCAACAGCCTGAAACGCTCTACCCCTGCCGCAAACGAATAACCCTCACCCGCCGACACCTGCCCGTCCAGCACAAACTCGCTGCCGTCCCAAAGCAGAACCTCGAAATCGCCCCCCGCAAGATCCGAAAGCATCACCGACGAAAAGCTCGTCCCCTCCACGCAAAATTCGTAACCTTCACCAAAGCCCGATTCAAAAAAGCTCACCGTATCGTTCACTTCCACCCCGCTGAAACTTGCCGACGCATCGATAACCACATCAGCAGAAAAAGCGTACCCCGCCGTCCTGCCCGCATCGTGCCCCAGTGCTATCGTCATCGCCCCTATCGCGTTCCCCGCCGCATTCGTCACATCAGCAGCACCCGAACCGTCATAATTCGCCTTCTTCACGAATCCATCCTGCGTCCAGTAAAGCTCACGCGAGAACGGATCGACATCGACACTCGAAGGCCTGTCCCCCGTGAACAAGACAATATCACTCAGCGCCCCCGCACCGTCCATACTCCCGCTCAGTATCCCGGTATCATCCGATAAAAACAGCTTCGAACTTCCTACGTCCAGCGACAGCGAATACGGGTTATCCAGCCCGCTGTAAATCGTCTCCACATCACCCGATCCGTCCAGGTTCCGCCGCAGTACCGTCCCTTCCAGCCTGTCCGTCCAGTAAACCTTCCCATTGAACGAATCCACCGCCACGTCTGCATAATCATGGACCTTCGCCCATATCGGCGACGGGTCATAATAACCGCTCCACCCGGTTATCGTCCACATCCCCCTGCGAGCCACGATATTGGTCGCACTCGTATCCACGTTCCGCGTCTGCACCGACGTATACCGCGTAAAATAAGTCGAAGGCGACCGCACATCGTCATACTGTATCACAAGGTTCCGACTCGCCGGATCAAACGCAAGATTGCTCATCCTGATGCTGTTGTCATGATACCCATATATTGAAACACCGTTCCTGTTGATATCATTATACCAGCTCTGCGTGGTCACGTAATATATGTCATCGTTCCGGCTGTCAAAAGCAACTCCGTGCACGGAAGCATACGCACTCGAAAAGACATTCTCCCCCACGCCCGTCTCAAGGTCATACCTGTTCAGACTCTTGCCGTTAGCAGCCGCAAGATCCAGCGCCTCCGCCGTCCCAGCCATAATACAGCAAATCCCCAGCAGAATTGAAATTGAAAATGAAACTGAAAATGAAAAATTCCCCCAGCACCTTACCTCACAGCAAGCTTTCATGACACCTCTCCTAAATTAGAACCGCCGCCGCAATCCCCCCTATTGCAGCACTGCACAAAACAAACTTCTCACATTCAAGCCTCTACAACACTACATCATTTACCACAAAGAATCAAGTAAAATTCTTTGCTATTTTACCGCTCCCACCAGCCGCGCCATTCTGTTTATCAACCAAAAGAATTCCACACTTGAAATCCCTCAGCCCTCGTGGTATTTTAACAACAGTATGAATAACCAATAAACAAGAGTCTCGAAAGGAAGCCCTATGTACCGAATCCGCAACCTCATCCTAACCCTGCTCATCCTCTGCACCGCAGCCCCGCTCATCGCAGCCGACATCAACATCATCCCCAAACCTCAAATGCTCAAGGAACGCCCCGGCAGCTTCACC
This sequence comes from Anaerohalosphaera lusitana, assembly GCF_002007645.1. Taxonomy (GTDB): domain Bacteria; phylum Planctomycetota; class Phycisphaerae; order Sedimentisphaerales; family Anaerohalosphaeraceae; genus Anaerohalosphaera; species Anaerohalosphaera lusitana. The sequence goes on along the minus strand of NZ_CP019791.1, from coordinate 1,488,460 downwards.
CTCACCCCCGACACCCAACTCGTCGTCCCCGGACCAGGCAAACCCGCAGCCCAGTACCTCGCCGCCGCCATCGAACCCGCCGCCGGCTGCGACCTCACCATCACCGACAAGCAAACCCCCGGCAAACCCGCGATCATCTTCACGACCTGCGCCGAAGTAACCACCCACGGCCCCGAAGGCTACCACCTCCTCGTAACCGAAGACAAGATCACCATCACCGCCGACGCCCCGGCAGGCTTCTTCTACGCCGTCCAGACCCTCCGCCAGCTCCTGCCCCCGCAGATCGAATCCGACACAAAGATCACCGGCACCGACTGGACCATCCCCGCCGTCCTCATCCACGACCAGCCCCGCTTCGGCTGGCGAGGCTTCATGCTCGACGAATCCCGCCACTTCTTCGGCAAGGAACAAGTCAAAAAACTCCTCGACCGCATGGCCTTCCACAAGCTAAACCGCTTCCACTGGCACCTCACCGACGAACAAGGCTGGCGCATCGAAATAAAAAAATACCCTAAACTCACCACCATCGGCGGCATAGGCAATGCAACAAACCCAGACGCCCCCGCCAGATTCTACACCCAGGAAGATATCCGCGAAATTGTCGCATACGCTGCCAAGCGACACATCATGATCATCCCCGAGATCGACATGCCCGGCCACGCAAAGGCCGCAGTCACCGCATACCCAGAACACGCAGGCGGACCCTCCACATTCAACCCCGCCTCCGAAGCGACATATGCATTTCTCGAAGACATTATCACCGAGGTCGCCGACCTCTTCCCCGCACCATACCTGCATCTCGGTGCCGACGAGGTACGCTACTGGATCAAGCACTGGAACGATAACGAAGACGTCAAAAAGCTCATGGCCGATAAAAACTTCAAAAATGTCCACCAGGTCGAGCTCTACTTCATCGAGCGGATGATCGGCGTGATAAACTCCAAAGGCAAAACCGCCATCGGCTGGGATGAGATCGTCGACGCCAACATCACCCCGCAAGAGGCCGTAGTAATGTGGTGGCGCCACAACAAATCCAACCAGCTAAAAAAGGCCATCGAACAAAACTTTAAAGTGGTAATGTGCCCCCGCAACCCGACCTACTGGGACTACGCCCAGGCCAAGGGTCATCCAAACACCGGCTGGGGCATCGTCAACAACCACACTAACATGATCCCCTTCCCGGACTTCCCGGAAAAGTGGACAGACGAGCAAAAGGACCTCGTCCTCGGCATACAGGCCAACCTCTGGACCGAACACGTCGAATCCGTCAAACGCTATGAGTTCCAGATATTCCCCCGAATGGCAAGCCTCGCAGAATCCGCCTGGACCGACCCCGAACAAAAGTCAGTAGAAAACTTCGAGTCCCGCCTCAAACCCTTCCTCGACCGCTACGAACAATGGGACATCTACTACTACAACCCCTTCAAACCCGATTCCACACCCTGCCCACCCTGGCCAAAAAAGAAGTAAACAAATCGACCGCACCCAAAAAAAGCGGATCAGCAAAACTTAACAACCACACACCCAACAAAAAGGGCCGGCAAAAACCGGCCCTTTCTTCATTCACACCAACCGCACAATCTCACCACTCCAACAACCATGGACCTATATAATTTTGTCATCGCGAGGAGCCAAAGGCGACGTGGCGATCCCAAACTAACAAAAAAGCTGGCCTACTCAAAAACAAGCACGCCGCCCCAATCTACACTCCCCTGCCGCATAATTTCACGGTCCGCCGAGAATCGACCAATCAAAGTACCTCGAAGGCGCGGCTGTTAAATTCTGCGGAGGCCAACTTGATGATCCCACACTATTACGCGATTATATCTCTTTCCACTTAATAAATCACCCATCACTGCGAAACTTTACAGTGCTCATAAAGTACGTTCTTCTTCTCATCATAAAACTTAAACCCCAGCTTCACGGCCGTCTCGTTCAAACTCGGCAATACCGAAACCAGCAGAAAACCCCCCGACGGCTCCGTCATACAGTACGGCTGCTCGATCTCGCCCTCCGGGTCAGTTGACCGCTTATCCCCCGGAAGCCTGCCCACTCGGCTGTTAGCATCAACCAGCGCCCCGCAAGAAAATTCCTCGAATCCCGACGGGTCAACCGAATGATACTGCCAGTGCCTGTCCCCGCATACGATAGCGAAATTCCCGCTGTCAAAACCGTTCTCACTTAGCCACGCAAAAAACTCATCCCGCTCATACCGAAACCCGCCCGTATTGCAATGATTGTCTTTCTTGTAAGCGTCGTCCGGCCCTATCATCGGCGTCGGCGATATCAAAACCTTAAACGTCGCATCACTCGCCAGCAGCGTATCCTTCAGCCATTCCAACTGCACAGCCCCCCACAGCGTCTTCCCCGGCCCATCCTCCATATCGTTCGGACTTCGATAATCCCTGCCCTCCACAAGCCATATCTGCAGATCCTTAGTCACCCTGTACGTCCGATACGTCACCGCATCCTCATCCCCCGGACAAACCACCGGAAGCTGCTCACGAAATGAATATATCCCATCCTCCACACTCGGCAGCCTGTCACCCGTCAGATCACAATCGTTGTACCGAAAATCATGATCATCCTTTTCCCAGTACGTCGGCACCTCCCTGAACAGCCGCTTGTACCGCTCCTGAGAAAACTGCTCGTGGTATTTGCCGCGCATCTCCTCAAGCGTCTTCGCCGCCGGTTTCCTCGGATGATCGAAATAAACATTATCACCCGTGCCAACAAAAAAGTCCGGGCCCGCCGACCTTATCGCCTCAAGCCCCGGATACCCAAGCCGCTTATCCTCACCGCTGACACGCTCCGACGAATGGAACTTATTATAATTCATCCCGGCAACCACAGCAAAGCTGACCGGCTCAGCCGCGTCCGCCCCGCCTAGCGTCTCAAATCTCCCAACCTCCGATACCGAGACATCCGACTTATCAGCTCCAAACCGAAGCCTGTACCAATACTCCGTATCACGCTGCAAACCCTTAATACAGGCCTTGACAATATGATCGCAGCTTTCCCTCGCTTCCAGCCACTCACTCCGGACCACATCCTCGAAATCCTCGCTCTTCGAAACCTCAAACCGACCAACACCCGCCATACCGCCGAGCCCGTCAGCTCCCCCGCCCGTAAGCCGCGCCTGCAGTATCACACTTTCCTCGCCGACCTCCCCAGCCATTATCCCCTGGCTAAGCGAAATACCGCTCTTTGTCTGCGCCTGGCAAAAAGAAACAGCAACAAATAAACCCGCAGCCGCGCAGAATATCCGCATACGTCCTATCAAAACTCAACCCTTTCAAAAACAAAATAAAATCACGAAAACGCCCCTCGCAGCAGCTCCAGACTCTTCGGGATCGCTTCCTTATAATCCGCCTGACCCTCGAACTCCAGCGAGATATAACCCTTATACCCAGACTCCTTCATGATCTTCGCGATCCTGTCATAATCCAGATCCAGCGTATACCAAAGCCCCCCGCCAAAATACGTCTTCGCCTGCATAAACACCGTCTGCGGAGCCATCTTCACGATCTTGTCATACGGATCTTCCAGAAAGTTCCCCGTATCCGTCAGTACGCCCAGGTACTCCGAATCGATCGCGTTAACGATCCGCAAAACACCCTCCGGCGTCCGGCCCAGCCCCCAGTGATTCTCCAGCCCCAGCACAACGCCCCGCTTCTCCGCCACCTTCAGACACTCCTCGATACTCCCGATCACCCACGGAAACGCATCTTCATCCGTATACCCCTCCAACGGCTCCTCGATACCCCGATTCTCCATCAGCTCATCGAAACTCTCCGACGTCCCCCACGTCCCCGTATTGATCCGGATACACGGAATGCCCAGCTCATACGCCAGCTCGATGCACTTGATCGTATGATCGATATTCCTCTGCCGCTTCTCCTCATCAGGCGACACAAACCCCTGGTGCGTAGACATCCCGCACAGATCCACCCCGTTCACCAGCGCAGTCTTCTTCAGCTTGTTCAGATAGCTCGTCTTCTCACTCTCCATCTGCATATGCAGTATCTCCACCCCGTCAAACCCCATCTCCGCAGCCTCCTCGATACACTGCTCGATAGGCAGCTTCAGCCCCTCTTTGAATCTCCAGAATGAATACGTCGAAATTGCGATCGGATTGCCTCTGCCGCTCATAAGCCCTGCTCCCTTTGCATTAACACTCTTTGATTTACCAACCTTACCGCCCCTGCCGTTTTCCGCTCCAACAGCCGCACCGGCCCCCAAAGCTGCCGCCGCTGCACCGCCAATAAACTGCCGCCTGTCAATACTCATAACTGCCTCCAATTCTTAACGACCATCAAAACCAAAATCCACTATAATCCCCGCCGCCCCCTCCGTCAACAAATCTCCGCACCCGCAAACAAACTCACACAATCTTGACATTCACATGATACACCCTAAACTGAACGTAAATTATAATACCCAACAAACGCCCAAGGAAAATACCATGAAAAACCTCATAATCCTCACCATGCTAACCGCCGCACTGATCATCGGCTGCGAGGACCGTTCCCAGGACCAGCTCATCGACCAGATGACCGAAGAGGCCCAACAGGCAGACATACCCGTCACCCGCGAACAAATAGAACAGATGGCCAAGGCCTCCCGGGAAAACGGCACCGAACCCCTCTGCGATTTCACCCCCTTCCTCGCCGCCCTCAAAAACAACGACCCGCAAAACGCATTTACCTTCCTGAGCGACGACCTCAAGACCCTCTGGCCCGAAAACAAATTCACCGCCGACATAACCCAGCTCCGTCAACAGATCGGCAGCGACTGGCAGCCCTCCCTCATGGAATTCATGAACTACCCCCAAAACGACCTCCCCGTCTGCACCGCCCAATACCAGCTCACCTCCGACTTCCAATACACCATTAAAATGATGGCCCTCCCCGCCGACTCCGACTCCGATCTCCAGATCCTTCACGTCAACCTCATCCGCCCATACGCCGGCCCCGACGCCCCTGCTTTCAGGGACACTGCCGCAAAGTTCCTCTCAGCCGTCGACGAACTCGACCTCAAAAAAGCCAGACAGCTAATGGCCGACCAGTACAAGGACCAGCTCCAGCTATCAAACCTGCAAAGCTTCAAAGATGCCCTCTACAGCGAAACGGAAAAACAAAAACAATACGAAAAGATCCTCGGCCCAATCCAGATAACCACCTCCGACGGCCGAACCTTCTTCCGCATCCTCGCAGACTCACAGATCCACCCGTTCATGAAACTCGAGATACTAATGCAAAAACCCGCCGACCAGATTAACATCGCAGGCCTGAAACTCAAAGGCAGGATCAAAATGAACTAACCACAAACCAACGCCCATAAACCTTTATAAATTTGTCATCGCGAGGAGCCGAAGGCGACGTGGCGACCTCAACCGCGACGAAAAAAGCTTGCTCACCCAAAACACGCAAGTCATAGCCGTTTTTGTCATCCGCCGCAGGCGGCCCCAGAGAACAAAACGAGCGCGCATGCACGTACAATAAACCAGAACCCCACCCGCCCTGCACAACGACCATGGCGCAAAAACGTAAAAACCTGTCATCGCGAGGAGCCGAAGGCGACGTGGCGACCTCAAACGCAACAAATAAGCTTGCTCGCTCAAAACACGCACATCGCCTTAATCCATAATCCCCTCCCGCACAATTCCACCGCCACCCGAAAAACACCCGCCAAAAACCTCATCATTCCCCTATGCCTTTTTAAGGCTATCCCCCGATTTACAAACCCCACACCCGCGTGTAGACTCTACTCTGCAAAAACCACATAACCGTTTTTCCATTCGAACCAGTTGGCAAACCACCACGCCAACACACCACAAGGCCCCCCGAATCACACCCACCGGGGGGCTCCTTCCTTTTATTCAGCACCGCTCGCAAGAGCCACGCTGACCTTAGTCCGTTCAACCTCACCCAGCAACACCAAACAATCGTCGCTATCGCTAACCTCAAACCGAACTTTTTTGGCAAAACCCTTGCCATCACCATCCACTTTGAAACCCAGTTCACCAAAATTAACGGGCAAACGACCGTTCTCCTCGTAATAACCGCGCACTCCCAACGCAACAGACAGCACAGCATGCTCCTCCAAAGCATCTTCAACCTGGCCCATAACTTCCGCATAATTACAGAACAGGCACTTGGGAAATGGCTGCTTGCCCCGCAACGGTATCCGCGCCCCGTTCCACAGCTTCCTCAGCTCCCGCAACCCCTTCTCGAACTGCTCTCCCCGCACCTTCAGAACCGCCGAATAGTACGCCTCCAGTTCACGCTCGACCTCACCCGGATCAACCGCCGACCGTATAACGTCATAATCCGCGCCCCCGAAAATCTTAACCTTGCGGGATATCTTCCCAAAGGAGCTCGCCCAGCCAAGCGTCTCCAGCCCACCTGCCCAGTCAACCGGCACACAATCGTAAACATCTTCCGCACTGGGCCAACTGTCCTCCAGCACCCTCGCGATCCGTCCCGACTGCTCCGCCGACAGCCTGCCCTCCTCGATACTCTTCCGAAGAACATCATACCCAAGCATCCGGACATCCCGCCCTATCCTTCCCAGCATCGACTCACCGCACCCCTCAAGCTGCTTAGCGTGCCTGAACACACCCTCGATGAGCTCTACAAATCCGAAACCGCTCCAGTCCCGCTCATTCACCAACGCAAAACCGCATTGCGCCAACTTCAGGCTTAACCCCGGATTGCCGCCGTACCCATAAAAAGGCTCCTCACCTTCCTTAATTATCTGCAATGCGAACACCTCGTGTGCCTTCTCCAGAAACAGTTCCCTGACCTCGTCCTCCAGTTTCACCAACACATCAAATGCATTAGGGTCGCTCTCCCTTTCCCACATACCGCCCCTCGCTAGCATCTCGATTCGCATCGCTGCGAACCTGCCGCGCATCCCGTACAACTCTGCATACACCTGATCGCTGTCCCAGATATCTGCAAATATATTCACCTCCGCCTCATTCGCCCCATCCAGCAGATTTTCATTTATATATCCTTCATAATCATTGCTGCCGAGCAACCCCAACTCGGGCGGCCGTTGCGACGCCCCGCGCCATGTACCACCGCACCAACACACATTATCACCATGCACAAATTACCCCATCGAACCATGTATCATCCCTTCAAATACAAACTAATGCAAAACCTTCAAGAACCGAGATACGCACGAGCGACCTACTTCCCCTCAGATTCCACAACCCCACTCCTGCCCCCCTCAAACATCCGCCGCACCTCATCCTGCATCAGCACGATGATCGTAAACACACCCAGCAGCGTCCCCAGCGGAAAGAAAATGCACAATATCGCCGCAACCACCATGCAGAACACATATCCCCGCTTCTTCATCAGGCACCGCCCAGCCGATATAACGCATATCCCCAGCACAACCACCGACAGCACGACAAAGCCCATGAACGTCATAAAAATCGTAGCCGGAACCGCATCATGCATCCTCGGCCCATGCATACCACCGAACCAGTTCGCAAAATTGAACACCAGCACCATCACCATAGGCACCGACGCAAAAAACAGCATCAGCCCCCCGATCACAAAATGAAACACCGCCAGTATATTCAATGCATCATCATATTTACTCGCCATTGCTCTGCCTCCAAAAGAATTTCAGTACCCGTATACTCTACCACTTTTCACCCCGCAAGCAAACCAAAATCAACCTCACCATCCTTCAAACCATTTTACTCAGCCCAAAGAACTCGCCCGCAAAACCGGCCTTTTTTACGAAAACTCGCAATTTCCAACCTTGTCAGCCCACCACACCTCCATTAGCCTTGTAATACAAACATATTGGAAGCGGTTTCAACACTGAGATTTGAAATGGCTTCGAACATTGACTAATTGGAGAACACCCTATGTCCAGCTTTAAAGCCGTCGCAACCATTACATTTATAATTCTCATCGCAGGCTGCGCCAAATATGAAATGCCCGCGCCTGCGACCTCGCACCCGGCACACCCGGACGCACAAACAACACCACTTGACCCGGTTGCCACCACTCTAGCGATCGACGAAGAAAACCTCCCCCAGACACCTCCCGAATTCAAGCGGCACAAAGAACACATCCAAAATAAGAAGTCACAGCAAATGGACACACCCCAGCAAATGCCCTGAGAAATTCGACCACCACATGGCTTTTTGATCACATAATCTGTTGCTAAACAGAAAGGCAAACACATGAAACGGAACATACTGATATTCCTCTTGACCGCAGCCGCACTCCTCACCGGCTGCTCCTCAAACTCCACCGATCCCGCCCCGGCATTCCAGGATGTCCGAGGCGTCATAAAACAACGTACCACCTACGATGTAAGCTGGGACACCGTCAACCCCGCCGGCCAAAAGATTCAGCAGCAGATTGATACCATGCTCGATCATGAACTGATTTCCGCCCACGCTGTCCAGATTGCCCTTCTAAACAATCCCCGCATCCAGGCCGTATACGAAGAGCTCGGTATAGCACAGGCCGAACTAGTCCAGGCGGGCCTGTTCAAAAACCCCGTCTTCGACTTTTCCATCCGCTTCTTCGAAGGCTCCAACGACGACGACATCGTCGAAATGTCACTCGTACAGAACTTCATGGACATACTGCTAACACCCCTCCGCGTCGATATGGAACAGGCCCAGCTTCAAATAACAAAGGCCCACGTAACGCTAAAGGTCTTCGAGCTCGTCGCACAAACCCACAAAGCCTTCTACTCATATCAGTCCGCCGCCCAGATTAACGCAATGTACGAAGACATACTCTTCTCCACCGAAGCGGCATACGAAGCCGCCCAGCGCCTCCACGACGCGGGCAACATCACCGACCTCGAACTTGCCCGACACCGCCAGCTCTACGAACAGACAAAACTCAACGTCGCCGACTCCCAGAACGCCCTCCTTCAGGCCCGCGAAACCCTCAACGCGAAAATGGGACTTTGGGGTGAACGCGCCGCAAAATGGACCGCCCGGCCCAAACTGCCCGGCATACCCGAAAACGACCTGCCGACCGACAACATCGAATCGCTCGCCATCAACAACAGCCTCAACCTCGGTGTCATTCAAAAACAGATCGAAGCCGTCGCCGCCCGCATGGACATCGAGGTCACCGAAAAGATGTTCGCCGAATTCAGAACAGGCATATCCTCCGAACGCGAATCTGACGGCACATGGACCACCGGACCCGCATTCGCGACCGGCATCCCCATCTTCGACCTGGGCCAGGCTGCCGAGGCACGCGGAGCCGCAAAGATTCGCCAACTGCTCGACAACTACACCGCCGCAGCCATCGACCTCCGCGCCGCCGGCCGCTCCGCAGTCTACCGCCTCAAAAACGCAAAACGCCAGGCCAGCTACTACAAAAAAATACTCGTCCCCCTCTCCGAACAGATCACCCTCGAAACGCACCTGCAGTACAACGCAATGCAGGTCGGCCTCTTCCACCTCCTCGACGCAAAACGCGACGAAATACAAACCCAGCTCCGATACACAACCTCGCTCCGCAACTACTGGATCGCACGCACACAGGTCGAACTGCTCCTCAACGGCTACATGACCGAACCGGCAGCACAAACCATGACACCAGACCCGGCACAGGCAATGGGCGGACACTGAGCCCCGATCCCGACAGGCAACCAGGAAATATAACTCTAACAACAGCTTCACAGGAGAAAAACAATATGCAGATCAAAAACACATTAACAATAATCGCACTGACCCTTATGATCACATCGTCCGCACTCGCCCAGCCGCAGGACAACCAGACACAACCTGACCGAAACCAGCAACAGACAAACCAGCAGCAATATGACTACGAATCCCCGACCCTTCGCCCGCCGAAAGAAATGGACCCGCCTCGCCCCTGGGCCGAAGCCGCCAAAAACCCCCTCCCGCCAGGCGAACCCGAAACCGACTACACCCCCGCCGTCGTGCCCAACGGCCGAACCGCTGAATACAAGATCGTCGACGGTGTAAAGGTCTTCCACCTTATCGCCGAACCCATCGAATGGGAAGTCGCAAAAGGTCTCACCATCAAAACCTGGGGCTACAACGGCACCGTCCCCGGCCCAATGATCGAACTCGCAGCGGGCGACCGCGTCCGCATCTACGTCACAAACCACCTCCCCGCAAAAACCTCCGTCCACTGGCATGGCGTACTCCTGCCCTGCGGCATGGACGGAGTCTCCGGCCTCACTCAGCCGGCAATAAAACCGGGCGAAACCTTCGTCTACGAATTCATCTTCCCCGATTCCGGCACATTCATGTACCACCCCCACTTCGACTCCATGACCCAGGAAGGCCTCGGTCTCACCGGAATGATCATCGTCCACGACCGCCAGCCCGACCCCGAAAAACGCCCCGACCGCGACTTCTCCATCATGCTCCACGAATGGCGCATCAAAGCCGGCACGGCCCGACCCAACCCCAACGAAATGACCGACTTCAACGTCCTCACCATGAACGGAAAAGCTGCCCCCGACACCGAGCCCCTCGTCGCAAAAACCGGCGACCGCGTCTGGATCCGCTACGGCAACCTAAGCCCGATGGACCATCACCCCATCCACCTCCATGGCTACGCTTTCAAGATCATCGGTTCCGACGGCGGCTGGGCACAAAACAAAGAAGCCCTCCTCCCCGAAACCACCGTCCTCGTAAACGTAGGCTCCGCAAAAGTAATCGAACTGCTCGCAGACAACCCCGGCGACTGGCTCTTCCACTGCCACATGACACACCACACAATGAATCAGATGGGCCACGACTTCCCCAATATGCTCGGAATGGACACCACAGGCTACGACGAAAAAGTCAAAAAACTAATCCCCGGCTACATGACAATGGGCACCACCGGCATGCAGGACATGACCCGCACAGGCATGCCCATACCAGACAACTCCATCCCCATGCGCGGCTACAAACTTCAGTTTGGCCAGACCGTCCTCGGCTCAATGGCAAACATATTCCGCGTCCGAGACGACATCGAAACCTACGACGACCCAGGCCCATACGACTTCCCCGAAGACACCGTCGCACACCCCGCATCACAGCAGCAGCTCGAAAACGACGGCATAACCATCCCCGAACCCAAACACCAGATAAACCAAAACAGCAGCAAAATGCACAAACAAATGAATAACAACTAACGGCAACGCGGCCTCTAGCCCCAGGCCCTTACCGCAAATATAGACCGCTTCCCCATACACCCTCGCTGTATGCGCTGATTGTCTGCACTAACAAGTTCCTTTAAACTCGACTGCACACTACAAGTCGCGGACAAGAGCCATGGAACTGACCAGAACGATCGCACAATACAGCACCGCCATACTGGAAATGCTCGGCATCATGATCATCGTCGCCCTCTCCCTGTACTCAGTCCTCTACACCTGTATCGCCCTGCTCAAAGGCGCCGAACACCACGACGCATTCCGCGACTGCCGCCAGAAACTCGCACGAGGCATAGTAACAGGCCTGGAACTGCTCATCGCAGCAGACGTCATAAAAACCGTTGCCCTCGACCTCACATTCACCAGCATCGGCGCCCTAGCCGCCATAGTCCTCATAAGAACCTTCCTAAGCGCAACCCTCGAACTCGAAATGACAGGCAACTGGCCCTGGCAGCAAAACAAATAATAACAACTCGCCGTCTCACGCCAACCTGCCCTGTAAAATCTACCCCTCACTACACCCCCATCTCCACCTCCGCAACCTCCCCAGCCTCAACCTCAATCCGCTCCGATTCACCCGCTCCCTCCACAAACACCTCATACTCTCCCGGCTCCAGCCACGAAATATAAGTAACCCCTTCCGAACACGTCGGCAGCACAACCGCAGGACACAAATCAGGCACATAACTCCACATCGGATCATACAGCCGCACCAGCTCATCCCCGCCCGCATGCCTGATCCGCACCGTCCGCCCCGCCACCTCATCCGCCTCACCATCCAGCACAACCTTGACCGTACCGGACTCAACAAACGGCGACTCCAGCTCCATACCTTCCTCAAAAACTACCCGCCGCCCATCGCACGCATACCCCTGCCTCTTAGCCATGAAAAACACATCATACTCCCCCGCCCGAAACATCGCCCGTCCGAACCCTTCAACCCCAAGGCCATGATCCCGCAAACTCATCAACTTGGGCTCATCCCGCGAGACAACCATAGCATACGGCATTATCGTATCGCGCTCCCAACTCTCAAGCTCCGCCGCATCCATGTCCACCTTCACAACCTCATCCAGCTCCCACACCAGCTCCTCCATTTCGCTGTCAACCACAACCCCCTTCTTCAAATGCACGCCCATCTGCGCATCATGCACCGAAATATCATAGACCCCGTCAACCATATGCTCTACCGCAAACCGCCCCTGCTCATCCGTCTGACTGTGCACGGACATATAAAGTGGATGCCATCCCTCCCTCGCCTCCGCCGGACTAACATAAACCGCCCCCTCTGCAACCGGCTCACCGTTCCAATCCACGATCCTGCCCGCCAGCACCCGCTCCCCTGCCTCAACATCCAGCACCTCCTGCCCCTCACCGATCTCAACCACCCGCACCATATTGACCTCCAGCAGCTCCTCCTCAGCTCCGGCCTCATTCTCCCCCATTGCACTCGCCGTCCGCGCCCCATAGTCCGGATGAACCGCCATGACATATCGACCAGGCTCGATCGCTTCTATTTCGTATCGCCCTTTCCCATCTATTTCACCCCCCGGCGCCATCGGCGGCCAAACCAGCCTCACCCGCCCGACATCCTGCCGAAAAAACACAATACTCCCCGCCTCAACAGGCTCACCATCCACACTCACCATCCACACTCACCGTCCCCGAAAGTCCCCCGACACCCCGATCCTCCAGCTCGAACTCAACCTCAGAAGTCTCGCCCACTTCAACCTCAACCCATCGCCCCTGCTCCAGCAAGGGCCCGTAAGCAAGCACATGATCCCCCGCCGTCACCGACCCGAACGAAAACGCACCGCTCCCGTCAGTCGTCACCGTCTCCGTAAAATGCCCAATCCTGTCCGGCCCAAGCAGGTGCACCTCCGCCCCCGCAACCACCTCACCAGCCTCATCAACCAGCACGCCCTGCAACTTCCCCTTACCAGCCGCCCCCGCCTCACAATCCGCAAACAAAACAACCCACGCAACGATCCCCAACATCAACAAAACCCCAAAACTCCGCCTAAGCATATTTCACCTCTCTACACAATCAACAGATCATTTATCCCCCTCACCGTCCTGCTCCTCATACAACCGCCACGCCTTCCCCTTCATCGCCGCCCGATAACTCTGTCTCGCCGCTAGCAACGCCACAAACAGCCCAACAGCAGGCGCCCCGATCGTCACAACCAAATTCACCTCCGGCACATCTTTCCATACGTAACCCAGCATCGACACACCCCCCGCCACCACCAGCCACGTCAGAACAAACGTCACAACACAACTCACCACCACCGTCACATTCTTCGCCTTTTTCATCTATCCTAAAACTCCGCCTTAGTCTTAACATGATTCATCTCCATAAACAGCTTCTGACTCCACTTGAACCCTCAGCCCCAAACCTGCTATACAAGCACCAACTTCTTCAGCCGTAACATACAGCTCATTCTTTTTCTGCCAAAAACAAATACTGTCGTAATCGGACTCCAAAACCCAGAATCCCCGTACGTGCTCGCCCGCCAAAACCCGTTTTAGTTCAGATCCTCGAACATTCAGCCTCAGCATATCAGCCACAACATGTTCGGGAGTTCCTTTTTTATACAGAATTCCTGCTGCAAACATCAAACCGCAATCGCATTCATCAACTATCCAGTTCAACATCGCCTTCACAAATCCCGCCCGGCAACGGAAACCTACCCTGCCCTCCACCTCATCTAGAAATGCGTCATCCCCAACCTCCAGCAGAACTGACAAACCACTCAAAAACTCCTGACTATCCCCATCGACGCAAATAACCTGTTGTATTCTACCAAACACTCTCTTATTGAGATAGGCCAGAGTCTCCTCAAACACCTTCGGAATGTGATTCAGCACAGGACACATGTCCACTGCCCCGCCTGCATCATCAGCACAACACACCCGAACAAATAATGGTTTGCAAAACGTCTCATCGAGCCACGCCGTTTCATCCCGCAAATGTCCAACCAACTCACAACTGCTGTGAGTATTCAGGCGTTTCACTTCGACAACCACATCAGCCATAACAGATCATTCTCCAAAACTAAAACTCCGCCAGATCCCCAAGATCAACCTTCCCGTCCCGGTTCACATCCGCATACAGCCAATCCCCCTCACCGAGCCACTCACCCGCCAGCAGCATCACATCGACCGCATCCACAAAATTATCATTATTCAGGTCACACAGCAGCCGCAACCCCCTCGGCCCAACGCTCGCCTCCGCCGTCCCGCCGTACGCACCCATATTCACCCGCACGTTCGACACAGCCTCCCCGCCGATCTCCACCGGCTCATCGCCCAGCACGTCACCAGGCCGACCCGCATCCACGCACGGACTCATACGACCGTCCCGCACCCACTCATCCGCCTCGCCGTCATACCGCCAAACCCGGCTGGCCAAATGATAATCCCCTGCCTCAAACACATCATCGCTAGCATCCTCAGCCGTCCCGCCGTCATCCCACACACCAGCCGAAACAAACTCCGGATCCGCATCGATGTTCCCAACCCCCAGCCCATCAACAAGCCCCTGCACACAACAATAATCCATCACAAAAGGCACCTCCTCCATCTCCGCATACCCACTCATATCATCAAACCCGTTCGCATTTGAATTCCCCCACAAAATACAATTAACAAACACATTGTTCCCGCGCACTCCATAAGAACCGATCGGCCATCTTAGCGCTGGCATAGACATAAAACCAACCGCCGCTTCACCTTCTTCCCCAATTGCTCTATTGCCTGCTATCGTACAATTTGCGACCCTTACCTCACTATCATCAAACTGCACACCGCCTGCTCCCCCGGACCCAACAGTATTACCCGCAACAACACAGTTGCTTACCAAACCGCTCATTCCGTCAAAATGCAGTCCCCCGCCGGCAGGCACCTGCAAACTTACTGGATATCCGTTCAAAACAGCAAATTTCTCCGTTCCTTCAGCGAAGTTACCCACCACCCTGCAATCCTCAACAAACGTTTCACCGCCGACCGCATATATCCCCCCGCCGGCACCGGCCTTATTCCCCTCGATCATGCAATCAACGACCTCCGAATTACACCCTTCCAGATATATCGCCCCGCCGAACTGTGAATAATTCACCCGCAGCACGCAATCCTCAATTTTCAAATCACCGCCAAAACATGCGATCCCCCCGCCATATTCCACAAACCATTCGGTTGTCATTCCTCCCGATGTTTCAACATGCCTTTTCCGGGGCGCGTACCCGTTCAAAATCGTAAAGCCTTTAATACCAGCCGAACAGCCCTCTTCGTTTTCGACCACAAACGCCCTGTGCCGATCGTCCTCACTACCCTCACAATCGATAACACAATTCTCCGGCCCGTTCGCACTGCGAATCACAACACCCTTCCCCTTGAAATCAACATCTCGGTTCCCCTCACCAGTATAAACACCGTCAGCCACAACGACCTCATCGCCCGTCACAGCCGCATCAACCGCCGCCTGGATCGTCCCAAAATCCCCCGGCACACTCCAGCTTTGCCCGACCTTGACAACCAACGGAATCACTACCTGCGAAACATTCGCCGCCCCCTCAAATTCCACCAACAGTTCAAACTCATGCACACCATACGAAAGCCCGCGATTGCTAACCTTTACCCCGATCACAACCTCATCATCCGCTGCGCCCTCATAATCACTGACCCGCACCCACGGACTGTCATTATGAATCCTCCAGCGGATAGACCCCTCCCCATAATTCTTTATAACCAGCTCATCTTCAACTACATCGTCATTCCCCTCGATCATCCGAAACTCAAACCCCTCCGACCATACCTCCAGCAGCGCAGCCTCCGGATCATACTCATAAGCACCCATATCTACCCGCGCAGCACCATCCCCGTCACCATCCACTATACGCACATTCCCCCCGGCATCAACCTCGCTTTCAACAACCGAATTATCCCCCGCATCGATACAAGGCGAACCCTCCAACAGCCAAAGTCCTCCAATCCCATTCTCCCCCGCCGACTTCAAGTACCCCGGCTCAACATCAATGTTCCCCTCACCCCATTCAACAACCGCCCCCTCATCCTGCATTATCCCCTCATCCAGCCCCCCTTCAATATTACAATGCTCAACCCGAAGACTTGCATACCTATCAACCCCAACTTCCAGTGCCTCATCGTTAAGATAGTCCGGCTCTCCACCCACACTTCCCCTGATAATACTGTTGCAAATCTCCAAGCTTCCCTCCTCAGCCTCTATGGAAGCTGGTAAACCCTCGCATATGCTACCTTCTACCGTCAAGTTTTTTAGTACCACCTCACCAGAAGTTTGAATTAAACCTTGATTATTATCAAACTCACTGTTGAACACTCCCCCAACCACATCATGCAAATATATTAAAATATCGTGAGCCCTATTCTTTATGAATTTACAGGCAATAATCTGAACATGACCGCCTTCTAACCATATAAAACCATATCCTCCATCATTTCCCATAAATTCACAATCGTCAATTAAGATGTCAGATATTGAACAGATATTTACGATTGACTCATGCACATCATTCGAAACAAAGCGGCAACCAGTGATGTAAACATCACAGTTGGTCACCTCCCCGTCCCCAATATTTATAAGACAGTCCCAAGACCTGTTTTTCTCAAACAAACAATCTTTAATCGACACTTCAGGCCCAACATACCCTATGCGAAAATCCTCATTATTGTTTAAAAATTCGCACCTTTCCACACAGAGCTCCCCTCCTATAGCCCAAACTCCCCCATAATAATGGCTATCTTTGAATATTGTGCTGGAAACAGAAACATTACCATATTCGCAAACTAAAGCATCATTTTTGACGTTCTGAAAAACACACTCATTGACGTTAATGTTCGCACCGACGCTCCAAATCGCTGCTTCTCTAGCCCCGTCACCCCGTACAGTCACCCCTTCAACCCTAAGCTCCTTCGTAACCTCCGTCACATCATCCTCCATCCTGCAAACCCAGCCGTTAATAACACAATTCTCCCGCCCGTTCTCACTGCGTATCGTAACCGACTTCGCATCGACCACACCACCGGGCTCATACTCCCCGTCTGCCAGCACGATCACATCCCCGTCTACACTCCCCTCCAGCGCATCCGCCAACGTCGCATAATCCCCCGGCACATGGATCTCACCCCCCGCCGCGGAACCGGAGCAAAAACCAAAAACCGCAGCCGCCCCAAACAAAACCGCCCAAAAAGAAACACCAAAACTGGAATTGAAATTGAAACTGAAATTGAAATTGAAACTGAAAAGCTTCATCGCCAGGGCTCCGAGATTATAAACACAAGTGTGATATAGACTCAAGCCACCTTTTATACCAGAAAAACGCCCCAAAAACAACCCAAATCACGCATTTTCCCGTACAAAACCCGCGAAATCCCCACCACCCGCAAAAAAAGGTTGTTCCCCCTCCACCAATCCGTTATAATTAAGAAGCTGTTTCGAAACTGCTTTTGGCTTGCCGGCGAGCAATTTTTTCGGCTCGGCAAGGCGTGTGAAATTGGTCAGAGCTATTCTCTTGCCGATTTTGCACAACGCAGCCGAACGGAAAAAGGGCCGCCGAAAGGCAAATCTGAGTTTTGAAACAGCTTCGAACAAGCTCTTTACAAAATCCATAATATCCACCCCAACACCATAGACTACCACACCAGCCCAACCGGCGTACTCTACTACTACGGCCACGACCATCTCTACAGCACCACCGTCACCTTCAACAACACCGGCGGCGTCATCGAACGCTACGAATACGACACCTACGGCAACGTCCACGTCCTCGACCCCGACAACACCTCCGACTGCCGCACCACCGCCCTATACACCGGCCGAAGACTCGACAACCTCGACAACGGCAAACTCCGGATATACTACTACAGAGCAAGATACTACGACCCCCAAACAGGAAGATTCCTGCAGAAAGACCCGCTTGAATATATAGACGGATTAAGTTTATATGAATACATTGGTTCTAACCCTTTGTGTGCTGTGGATCCTTGGGGCCTCTGTAAGTTGGGCGATTGCGAGGTGCAATTAAATGGTTTATCGCCCAATGGATATTCATTGGCTTTGTATCTGACTTTTTACGATGAATGGGAAGATATTGGTAACATAGGGGACATCGACGAAATTGAAGATATTACTGAGCAGCCGGGGATGGAGATCGACGACATTGCTAAAAAGATACTGAAGAGATTACTAAAGCGACTTGTCGGAAGTGGTAGTAGTATCATATACCATCGTCTAATGAACCTTTTCCCAACTGGTACAGAAGCAAAAAAAAGATCCGTCTCACGCGTGAGGTTGGATGGTGAGTTTGATGTAGAATATCAGGTCAAACGTTGTGTGGGAGTATGTAAACGGTTTCTAGGCATTCCTATACCTTTTACAGATGGTGGTACGAAGTGGACTGATTGGAAAAAGGATACCAAAGAATTGAGAGTAGTCATTGCTGAGCAAGACATACAAATTGGCACGTACCCAGTATTGATTGGCAGTGGAAATGTTGCACGGGAAGTCAATCAGTTCCTAAATAATGTCCTAAATGATCCCGTAAGCATTGAGGATAAAGTTAAGTCTAAGCTTAAAAAGGTTGTATGCGAATAAAGAGGGCTCTATAATGAGGAAATTTTCACTTACACAATTAATGTTGATGCTCCTTGGCATTGGCCAGACACTATTTGGTGCAACCTCTAATTGTGATTATAAATTCGTGCTTGAAACCTATGAGGGTAAATTTGGCGTTTTGGATTCTGCTGAAGGGGTCATTATTCCTGCTAAGTATGACCTAATCTACTTTGGTGTTCCTTTTGTGGGTAATACTGTGGCCTGGACGCCGGAAAGTATGATCGCGTTTGACGCTGAGGGAGAGGGGATCGCGACTTTGGCAGGCAGTTGGGAGAAATGGTCGTCGCACTACATAGATGAACGGTTTTTGTTTGCATTCGATGGGCAAAACGGACAGCTTTTTGATTACACCAGGCAGGAAAAGGTGTTTGAATGCAGTGATGCATTACGCCGGGATTACAATTCAGCAGATATGCTGGAACTGATTGCGGTCCGCGTGGATGACAAATGGGGCTTTATAAAACCCGGCGGCTCCATTGCGATCGAACCTAAATATGATGCTGTCGAAAACTTCAGTAACGGTTACGCCCCTGCAAAGCTTAGCGGGAAATGGGGTATAATAGATTTACAGGCGGAAACTGTTCTGGACTTTGACTTCGACAGGATCGAAAGGATATACTGGCCAGAGAGCAGGTTCGCAGTCGTGCAAAAGAATGGCAAATACGGCTTATATGAAAAGTCTGAAAAACTCTTTAGAGATAAGTGGTTTGAGTTCATCCGAGTATTTGACAACTACATCTTTGTTTCAACAGAGTCAGAAGGTGGGCAGGTTTTAGACCTCTCCGGCAAAGAGATCATGTCTGGTTTTGATTTCTTTTGGCCGGACCCCGACGTTGGTTTTATTGTAAGTAAAGTTGAAGAAGAAAGCATGTATCATGTAGATTTCACCGGTACCGAACTATATAAAGAAAGATTCAAACTAGTTGCGCCATTTACAAATGGACTTGCCCCAGCAAAGCCACTCGGTGAGAAGTTAAGAGGTTATATTGACAAAAACGGCAAATTCGTCATTGAACAGCGATTCCTGAGCTCTGGTGATTTCAATGGGTCTTTGGCATTTGTGCGCGAATTACGTGATGATAAAGTATATCATGGTTATATCAACAATCAAGGCGACATGGTCATCCAGATAGCGGTTACGGATTTGGATTACGGCCTAAGACCTCAAATGCGAAGCTTCATAGGCGGCCTAGCATATGTTCAACTTGAGGATCGTAAAGGCTATATCGACACTAAAGGCAATTGGGTGTGGTCGGACAGCAAGTAGTTATCTTTGAAGTATGTATGAACTTTACTATTATCATCCCAGTCTGGCCAAAAGACAACAGACCTTACGGCTCCGTCAGCATTGAAAACCTCAACTGCGCCCCGGCCGACATCGAAGTGATCCACGCAAAAGGTTTTGGCCCATGCCGCCAGCGCAATACCGCTGCGCAAAACGCCAACGGCAGCATCCTGATCTTCTTCGACGACGATTCCTGCCCCGAACCCGACTACATCACCCGCCTCAAACACCACTTCACCGACCCAACCATAGCAGCCGCAGGCGGCCCCAACCCCGGCACCATAACCGACAAATTCACCCCCGCAAAATAACACCTCTCCGCAACAACTAACACCCAGCACACAAAACCAATCGCCTATAAAATTACAATCCACAATGCGTGTTGATTATGATTATCGTTATCTTAGAAAGCGGAAAACACCCCTAACGATCCACCAACCAGCCACCCCATTACCGAGCGACGCACAACTGACCAGCAAAAACCTGCCACAAGAGCCAGCATCAGACAATCGAACAACAAAAACCAATCCCCAAAAGTACGCCTCCCCCAACAAAAGTATACCTGCACTCAATACCCCCAATACCGCTAGCCATAAAGCGTTTTGATCATGATTATCATTATCTTAGAAAGCGGAAAACACCCCTAACGATCCACCAACCACCCCCACCACCAACATCAGCATCCCGCAACCGAACCGCACAAACCAACCCAAAAAGCACGCCTTCTCCAACAGAAATAATCCTGCACGCAATACCCTAATAAGTGCTAGCCCTGGAGCCTGTTGATAATGATTACCATTATCTCGGGAAGCAATAAATAACTCATCATGATTTAACAACTCAAGCACACATGGTTGAAATCCACCGACACACCCCAAAATGTCAAGCCAAAACATAAGATCATCACAGAACGTCAGCCAACCAAATAAACATCCCAGCACCCCAACCATCCGCCTCACCACCCAGCCGCATAATATTATGAAAAAAGTCCGCCGAGAATGGCCCCCCAAAAAGTTCGTCAGAGACACGGCTGCAGAAGCTGTTTTAAAACTGCTTTTGGCTTCTCGGCAAGCAATTTTTTCGTCTCGGCAAGGCGTGTGAAATTAGCCCCAGCTTTCTCTTGCTGATTTTGCACAACGCAGCCGAACGGAAAAATGGCCGCCGAAAGGCAAATCTGAGTTTTGAAATAGTTTCCGGATTCTGCCCCGGCCCAAACATCCTACATCCATGCAAGTAGAGGTAATTTCGCATCCATTGTGTCATTCCAAAATTAATTTGGGATCCAGAGAACATCACGTGTCCGCATGCACGCCCAAAAACACCCTGACGGTGCAAATACAAAGCAACGCCCATAGCTCCTCCCGCACTACCCGACCACACCCAAAGACTAAAAAAAGAAAAAGATACACATCGACTCCGAAATACTTCATATTAAAAAATCTCAAACCCCTACCCCGTGTTGATCATGATTATCATTATTTATAAAGCACCCCTCCAGCTCTTTCTTCGTGCTCCTTCGTGCCCTTCGTGGTAAAAAATGCCCCTCAAACATCTCCCACTTGACAGGTAGGATACCGCCTGTTACTTTCACCCCACTTTCACCCCATCTTTGCTTACTTTTACCCCATTTCTTCTCACTTTCATCCTGCTTTTGCCCAACTTTTCAACCCCGAAAATCGCCCAAAATCGGCCCTCCAGCCCCAATGTCTTATTTACCAGGTGTCCATGCATCCGCATTAACCGCCCACCACCTGCAAACCGCCCTCATACGCATTGTGATTAATTCTCATGCTTAATCCATTCAGTATTGCATATTGAGCAGAACATTTCTGAGGTTATATTGTTCCATGCAACTGTTCCTGCGTTGAATATTTCCTCATAATTTTTGTAAATGCGGTTGCTCAAGTAGTGACTCTTCATATAGGCCCAAAGACGTTCTATCGGATTCAATTCCGGACTGTATGCAGGCAGGTGAAGCAGGCTGATATTCTTCGGCACAACCAACTGTTTAGCGATATGCCAACCAGCCTGATCAAGAACCAGAACCACATGTACATCTTTGCCTGCCTCCTCGCTTATAAATCTCAGGTGGTGATTCATATAATCAGTGTTAACAGTCGGAGTAATCACAGCCGACGATTTGCCATTGACAGGATTGACAGCTCCAAAAATATATACCCAATCATACTCGGTCTGCTTTACTGCTGTAGGCCTGGATCCTTTTGGAGCCCAAACATTGGTCAGTGTTCCTTGCTGGCCTATTCGCACTTCGTCCTGGAACCAGATCTCAATTTTCTTTTCGGGGTTTTCTGTTCGGACTTTTTGGACAAAAAGGGGGCTTGCTCCAACCACTGCTGCATTTTTTCCGGATCGTTCTTTCGGTGCTTAGGCCTTGGTTTTAGACATGAAAGCCCCAATCTATGCATTAGATCATAGACGCCGAAGAGCGAATATTTTACGCCAAATTCTCTTTCAAGAATCCGTCTTATGTCTCTGCCGCGTAGCACACATACACCACCGTCTGAATCGGTTGGTCCATCTTGAATTCGCTTGATCAACTCAGGCTCTTTTTTGCGTGGCAGTTTTGTAGGCCTGCCGCTTTGACGTTTTGGTGCGATAGCCTCAATGCCGCCATCACGGTAGAAATAACACCATCGCTGAACGAAGTTTTTGCTGCGATCAAGTTTTGTCATGATCGCTTTTGTTTGCCATCCCTCCAATGCCAGGGCTACCACCCGATATCGATCTCGCTGCTTTGCATTGGTTTCAATCCGAGCTTTTTCTTTTAACTTTTGCAGGTCACCGTACTTGATCTCACTGATGTGCATGCCATATTTCCTTTCATTTTTTAGGAATTATGACACATCATTAGCGATGGCGCAAGTCTAAAACCGTGGCGCGCGAAAAAATTTCACAATGCGTATCACACATCAAATACCCGTTTTTTTGCTTGCCAGCCGACCTTTCCGGTGGTAATTTAGTCAGATACTTTTCGAAAGGGAATTTGATGGAAATCACTGCAGGCATTGTACTTACATCATTTCTAACCATAATCATCGCCGCCGCCGCACTCGGTTTTGTCGGCGTCCCGGTCATGATCCGCATACGCGCAGCCCTCGCCGCCATCGTAGGCGTTGTAGTGCTAGGCTTTTTCGCCTGGCCAATGCTAAAACCCTCCTTCCCGCAAGGCGCGGTCACCCTCTACCACGGCGACGTAAGTATAGTATCCATAATAGCTTGCATCATCCTCGCCGCCCTCGCAGGCCTTCTCGCTTACTTCGCCGCCTGGCCCAACGGCCGACAGCTCGCCCCACTCGCCGCCCCCGCGGGCCTGGCATACGTCGCCTTCCGTTCGGGCCAGATGTTCGACTTAATCATTGTCAATAATGGACTTACGCAAAGAATGGACCTCTATTCCGGCCTCAAATGGGAAGGTATTTTCTGGCTCGCAATCGTCGCAGCAGGCTACCTCGGCGTTTTCGCCGCAATGAAAATAAAGAATGAAAAAGTCGCCCTGACCGAAGACGAAAGTGCTCATAAGCCTGGCTTTAACAAGGGTTTAGCAATTGCAATTGCCCTCGTCGCCGCCGTTGTAATAGCCCAGTTCGCCAGCGGCATCTTCGCCCAGGACGTCAGAATGCGCGACCCGCGCCTCGGCACCGTCATAGGGCAAGTCGCCACATCGCAGGCAGCACTTGCCATGATAATCGCCTTCGGCCTGGCAGCACTTGCCGTAAAGTACTTCCTGGACATAAGTTACGTCATCACAACCCTCGCCACCTGCCTGCTCGTCTACTGGGCCATGACCGCCTACGGCAAGGGTGACATCCTCGAATATATGACCCAGAATTGGCCCTCCGCCTTTTACCCCCGCGCCCTCGGCTCCATCCTGCCCCTTCACATCGTAGCCTTCGGCTCCATCGGATGCATCGCAGGCTACTGGTCCGCGGTCTGGTTCGCCCACGCAAAACACGAACACGAAGAACACACCGCCGCGTAAAAAGGCTAAGCTCTTTTATATTAAGCATTTACGACCTGCTGCAAATCAAGTCCAGCGATTGTTTAGAACCCAAAACCGCCGCTTGTATAAATGAACCGTGCCCCTTACCTGCCCTCAAGAGCACCAGCACACGGCTCAAAATCGCTCACTAAATGCGATTGGGGTTCCACCCATAACCCAACACCCCTCGTTGGCAAAACGCTGCTATGAAACAACTTACGTACCATAAAACCTGTACCAGAACAAAAAAAGTCTCAAATTCAGAAATTTTATCTGTTCGACCCCGTACAAACAGCCGAAGTATGTATTGTAATTTGAAGTTGCTGTACTATGTCTTATGTTTGCGTAACTTCATGGGTTGATGACACTTACGTCACCTGCCCAGCCGCGGTCAAACGCCCGGCAAAACAGAAAATCCCCCTTCGGGGCGATTTTTTAGCGGATGTAAATCCTGTAATCGCGTATAATGAACGCGAAACGAGGAGTTTTGAGAATATATCTGTCCCATTCTATGGACGGAAACACAAGCGAAATAAGGAGTCGCAAATGTTGGTTCTGAGCAGACAGAAGGACGAATCAATTATTATTGGCGATGATGTGGAAGTTACCATCGTTGATGTCCGAGGTGATAAGGTCCGACTGGGCATAACCGCACCGCGAAGCATATCGGTCCACCGCAAAGAGGTCTACGAAGCCATCCAGAAGGAAAAACAGCAAAAGGTCAAAGGCGCCTCAACCAACAACGGCTGACACACCTAAACCATTGCTCGCAAAATACTTGCAACTACCAGCCCTGCCCGAAAGCAGGGCTTTTTTATGCGCCGCTATTCGGTTATTGTGCTGAAGTCAGCCAATGATCTGCCAGTATCGCAAAATCCATTTCAATGCCCTCGCTGCAAATCAGTATAACTCGTCAAACGGCGAGAAGACTAATACCGCCATCAGGACCTCACACTCGTTTTCTGATCAATCGCTTTGATTCTGATTGATCGCCTTTTCCAACTCATCCATTTTGTCCCAGAAGCGTTCGCCTGCTATGTGGATCAGGTCCTCGTTGTGGCCTGTGTTGGGGACCCAGAGCTTTAGTTTGGGGTCGTTTGCAGCTTCGTAGAGTTTCTTGCCGTGCCAGGGTTTTACGATCTTGTCCTTCTGGCCGTGGGTTATAAACACGGGGCAGTTTATGTTTTTGATGCGGTCGATGTTCTTAAACTTGTCAAAGGGCAGGATTGGGTAATGTGTAATGACGCGAAAGGCGGTTACGAAGCCGCTCTGGATGACGAGTGCGCCTACGTCATGCTTTTCGGCAAGGTATGTCGCGAGACCCGCACCTACGCTTCGGCCGTAGACGATCACTTTGCCCGGATCCGTGCCCAGCTCGCCCGTCAGATATTTAAATGCCGCATCTGCGTCTTCGTATGCGTGCTTCGTGGAGGGCTTGCCTTCGCTGGTGCCGTAACCGCGGTAGTCGTAGGCGAACACTGAGTAGCCGTGATCGCGGAAGCGGGCCAGGAGGTAGTCGTTGTGCCCGATGTCTTCCGCGTTGCCGTGGCTGTAAAGGATCGTGTATTCGGCCTTGCCGTTGGGCAGGTGGAAGGCGGAAATATTTTCATTATCACTTTTGCTTTCATGTTCGCCGACGGGTATCTTGATCACCTGATCGCTGTCGGTATAGCTGGAAGGCGGAGGTATGAAGATCATTCTGTCTGAAAAACAGCCAGCCATTAGAAAGCCTCCCGTATATAGCAGGACCATCCAGATACAGACACGCCGGGCGAGCCAGCGGGCACATTTCACTATGCGATTACGATTGGTCATTCCATGATTATAAACGCTGAGGCAGGTTGTGTCACTGCCCCAGCTTATAATTTATCGTTCTTTACTGCGTTGAGGTCATCTGGCGTTTGAATTCGAAGACCTGGGTGCCGTTCATCGGCTGGAACTCGGTCGGGCGTTCAGTTTTGCCGGGTTCATTGGCGGCAAGCACGAGTGTGTCGTCTTCAAACTGGAATATACCGAGTGACGTCTTGCCGATATACTGTTCGAATTTGCATTCGTCGATGGTGTAGTCGGCCTGGGCGGGTGTGGCGTCTTCATTTATGACCACCGAGCCCTTGTAGGATATGCCGCCCAGATCAGCCTGGAAGTCGGCTGAACCTTCTGCGAACGTCATCTTGACCTCGCCGTCATAGCCGACGACAGTACCGACCCATGTGCCCTGCAGGCGATCCATCGTGCTTTGTTCGGTTTCGGAAGTTGCAGCGGGTTCAGCTTCGGTTTGTTCTTCAGGTTGATCAGTTTCGGTCTGCGTTGTCTCGCCTTCGGCATCTGTACCAGCAGCGGGCTCTTCTGAGCCGCAGCCCGCAGCCAACATGATCGCGGCGATAAGTGTGATGGTCAGCAGGTTTGTAAACTTCATGCGCTTCTCCTTGAAAAATTATTGTGATTTTTAATTTACATCTTTGCTTTGATCCTTGAATCTGTTGTCTATGATTGGGGTATGAGGCGGGAGCGGAATCTTGTTGAGATCCAAGATATCGCCGTCGACGATTAGGACGATGTCGGTGCGGGCTCGCAGGCGAGAGTGATAGTCACCTTTTTGCCTGTTTGGATCTGCGGGAATCCATTTGCCTTCTTCGTGTATGACATATTCCGGCAGTGAGCCTTTCGGGGTTTTCAGATTTTCGGGCCAAGGCGGGCCTGCAGTTAGCTCGCCGACATATAAATTAGATGGTGCTAGAATGCGTGCCCCCGCACTGCAACAAGTTCCACTAACACAGTACATCGAAGGAGCCTTTTCGAGGATCAGCGGTGCGCCGGGTGTTTTCACCTTCAGTATGTGAGGCCAGGCCCGGGCAAACTGATCGGCGTCCGTGAAGGGTATTTCGTAAACTTTTTCCTTAATGCCGTGCAAAACATCTACAGTTCGGGACTGATCACGGAGCGATTCGAGTTCTTCGGGCCAAGACTTGGGCCAGGTTCCTTTATTGTCTACACCCACGTATGAGAACGTGAGCGAAGAAACCAAAACAGCCATCAGCACAGCAAGATTGAGTTTGAACATTCTGCTCATTTTTCTGCCTCCTACTGATTATTGTAATTTTTCAGCCATCGACGGTCCCGCGTGAAACTTAAAAACATACTCGGCCTTCAAGACCGAGCATCAACCGAAACCACAAGCTATATTATCCTTTAATTGTCCGCAAGCAAGTGGTTTCTGGGTATTCGCTGTATTTTAAGACACACCAAAGCGGGAAATGTTACAGGAAAAATAAAAAAACAAAAAGGCGGCCAGACCATAGAAACGGTTTCAAAACTCAAACTTGTCTATCAGCGGCCCTTTTTCCGTTCGGCTGTGTTGTGAGAAAGTGGCCTTTTCAGTTAGCGGATAAAGCAAAAGCCAACTGAACCAGTCCGGAGCTCATTCTTAATTCTTTTACTGAACGTGAAAATCGACAGGGCTGCTTAACCGCTTGATTTGCGGTTCACTAACTGTTAACTTATTTCATAATCAAATTAGGACACGAATGACCTTTTCATATAGCTTTTTCGGAAGATTCGATGGCCGATCAGATATTTCAAGGACAGGAACACCCTTTCCAGAAGTCGGATTACATTGCCCCCGAAGATCCGCTTGTTGAGGCAAATCTCGAACGGTGGCAGGATCTCAAGTTTGGCTTGATGATGCACTGGGGACTGTACTCGCAGCTCGGCATAGTCGAGTCATGGGGACTATGCTCGGAGGACCAGCCCTTTCAAGACCGCGGCGGGATGCCATATACCGAATACAAAAAGATGTATTTCGAACTGATCAGCGAATTCAATCCCCAAAACTTCGATCCCGCGCCCTGGGCCCGGGCTGCGAGATATGCCGGCATGAAATACATGATCTTCACCACAAAGCACCATGACGGCTTTTCGATGTTTGACACGAAGCAAACGGATTTCAAGATAACAAGCCCCAGAAGCCCGTTTCATACCAATCCAAAAGCCAATGTTGCTGGTGAGATATTCCGCAAGTTCGCCGAAGAAGGGTTTATCAACGGGGTCTACTTCTCCAAGCCCGACTGGCATCATCCATGTTACTGGTCGCCGCTGTGGGCAACTCCAAACCGCTGCAACAACTACGACACACGGAAGTATCCTCAGATGTGGAAGGAGTTTTGCAACTTCACTTACAACCAGATTGAGGAGCTGATGACCGGCTACGGCAAGATCGACATACTCTGGCTGGATGGTGGGTGGGTACGGCCTAACTCGACTATCAATGACGAGGTTCGCTCATGGGGCTATGACATTCCCCAGTGGGAGCAGGACATCGACATGGCGAGCATAGTAAAAATGGCTCGGGCTCATCAGCCGGATCTGATCGTTGTTGACAGAACAGTACAGGGGCCGTATGAAAACTACCGAACCCCGGAACAGACCGTGCCGAACGAAGTTCTGGGATTCCCGTGGGAATCGTGCATTACGATGACCCAGAGCTGGGGACATAATTTTGCGCCGGAATACAAGAGCAGTCGATTTTTGATACATACGCTGGTTAATGTCACGGCAAAGGGTGGCAATTTGCTGCTGAATGTTGCGCCGACGCCGGATGGTACTTTCGAGCAGGAGGCTTATGATCGGCTGAGCGAAATCGGTGATTGGATGGCAATAAACGGAGAAGCGATCTATAATTCCAGGCCAGAAGAGCCATACAAAAGAGACGACATTTACTACACACAGAACAGAAGGACAGGCGATATTTACGCCATCGGCCTATTGAATGAAGATGATTCAATGCCCAATGAGGTACACCTGAGAATCCTCAAGAATATCGAAGTAGCCAATGTATCGCTTTTGGGGACAAGCAAACCCCTCAGATCGTGCAAGGAAAATGGCGGGATCAGCGTCGAGATCCCGGCGGAGCTGCGCGATGAGAGACAATTCAAGTACGCCTGGGCCATAAAATTGCAGACGGCATGAGCTTGATTTAAGCGGCGGAACTGTTAATATCTAAGATACGAATGGATACGGTTTAGACTATAAACACTCGCCTTCTGCCCTGCAGGTGTTCAAGGCTTATTAGACAAGGAATTTCTCATGAATATGGCCCCTATTGACTGGGCGATCGTAGCCTCATTGCTGATTGTGCTAACCGTGGGCGCCATCTCTGCAAAACGCTACACAAAGAGTGTTTCGGGATTTCTTGCGGCCGAACGTTGCGGAGGACGCTATCTTATCAGCGTTGCAATGGGCATGGCGATGATGGGGGTTATCAGCCTGGTCTGGCTTTTCGAGCAGAACTACGATGTCGGCTTCACTTCGGTCTGGTGGAGTCTAATGGAGGGGCCTGTTCTGATAATCATGGCCATTACTGGCTGGGCTTACTATCGCTTTCGTCAGACAAGGGCATTGACGCTTGCGCAATTCTTTGAAATTCGATACAGCAAAAAATTCAGGGTATTTGCGGGCATTGTCGCTTTTGCAGCAGGCCTGATAAATTTCGGTATATTTCCTTCTGTCGGGGCACGGTTTTTTATATGGCTTTGTGGAATTCCTGAACAGTTCGATGTACTTGGAATGACCATATCTGCATTTCCTGCAGTGATGCTGGTTCTGATCGGCATTTCACTGGTATTTACGTTCCTCGGCGGACAGATCGCAGTGATGATCACGGATTTCCTGCAGGGTACGTGGGCGTATATCGTATTTGCGATAGTTTGCGCGTATCTGCTGTATACATTCAGATGGGATCAGATTTCGGACACACTTCTTAGCGCCCCTGCGGGCAAATCGCTGATAGACCCATTTGATCTGGGCAGAGAAAAGAACTTTGACAAATGGTACTATGTGATCGGTGTTATTGTTGCATTTTATGTGCCGCTGGCGTGGCAGGGAACGGCAGGATATTATAGCTGCGCCAAGAATGCACATGAAACGAAAATGGGCATGATGCTCAGCCACTGGCGATTTCGTGTGTTGATGATGATCCTGGTACTGGTACTGCCCATATGTGTTAGGACATATTTGACGCATCCAGATTTTGCTGATCAGGCCTCGGTAGTACATAACAGGATCAACAGCATCAATACTGAAAATCTGGAGGTCGACAATGAAAGGATCGATGAGAGCTATGTGGAGTCGCTTAGGAATCAGGCGAGAACACCGATGGCAATTGGGGCCTTACTGCCTCCGGTGGTGTTGGGGCTTATGGTGGCGGCCATGCTGGGGGCGTTTATCAGCACTCACGATTCATATCTGCACTCCTGGGGCTCGATGCTTATCCAGGACATCGTGATGCCTTTTAAAAAAACACCGTTAGGGCCGAAGGAGCACATCTGGTGGCTGCGGGGTGCTATTTTCGCAGTGGCAGTTTATATTTTTCTGTTCAGTCTGTTTTTCAAACATACGCAGCACATCGCTATGTATTGTGCGATATCGGCTTCGGTGTTCACGGCCGGTGCGGGTACGGTGATAATTGGAGGTCTTTACTGGTCCAAGGGTACGACTGCGGCGGCGTGGGCCTCTATGATAATCGGAATGGTCACGTCGCTGGTCGGGATGGTTATCAAGCAATTCATCAATCCGGACTTTTTCCTGACAGGCCAGGAGATCACTTTCTGCGCCATTGTGATATCTGTGAGCGTTTATGTAGCTGTTTCACTGATTGGCAGAAAGAAAGCATTCAATATGGATCGCATGCTGCATCGCGGCAAATACAAGATCAAAGGAGAAGAATCCGTTTCGCTGCACGATGCTAAGACTGTTTGGCAAAAGCTGGGCTTTACAAGGGAGTTCACAAAACGCGACACTGTGATCGCTTTAGTGACACTGGCATGGCCCCTGGTGTGGTTTATAATATTCATCGTGGGCAACATTATACAGAAGACAAACGAAGGCGGCATTTCAAAGAATGCCTGGTTGAGCTTCTGGCAGATATGGACATGGCTGATTCTGTCGATGTCAGTTGTGCTGACTGTCTGGTTTACGATCGGCGGCTTTATGGATATGCGCTACATGTACAGAAAGCTGAAGACGCAGCAGGCAGACGAAGCAGATGATGGCCGGGTTGTCGGGGGTCGCAATCTTGATGAGACAGCCGATGCGATAAGGCCTGATTCAGCACCTCAAGCGTGCGACAATGATGACGTGTCGAAAAAGAGAAAATCCGTTTAGGCGACAGCCAACAGATTTTTGCGGGAAAGACCAGGGGCAGATGCGATATTCTAACTCTGCCTCTGGTCTTTTTATAAACAATTCCAAAACTGCGTCAAGTCAATCAATACTCTGTCCAGGTGCGGCCTGTATGAGCTATGTAGACTGTTGCAGTCTTATCATCGGGAAGAATGACTTTGGCAGTTGCGGTATAGGCCTTGCCGTCGCTTTGCAGCTCTATTGGCCCGGCGAGCGATTCATCCGTCAAATTTTGCAATCCGAGATCTTTGAGATCGGCAGCGTAGGATCCGTGCCTGAGTTTGTATCCTTCCTGGGCATAGAGAACTTTGTGCAGAAGGTATCGGGCATGGGCGGTTGGATCCGGTGTAAATGCAATGTTGCTGCCTGGCGGCTGGGCGGAGAATTGCAGATAGCCCCAGGTCTCGGGCCGATGCATATTGATCCTGCCCTGTGGTGACCATATCCAGTTGCTCTCGTGAACGCTCGGGTTCTTTTCGTCGCGAGCGGGTACGCGGACATACTTGCCGTCTACGACCTCGTGCTGCCACTGTACGCGTGAGAAGTTTATCCGCCACTGATCGCCGTCGGCCGGCGGACAGGCAGTGCCGGCATATTCCTCGATGCCCTCGAATGGGAAGGCAATCTCCACCGTCCAGTACTCGTCCTCGTCGCTGGGATCGTTGAGCGTGCCTTTAACGAAAACGCCTGTCTTCTGTCCGGGCATTTCTCGTATAACAGGATTGCCGCCGTGCTTGTAGGGCTTGTCGAGCAGCAGGTTCCAGACCGTATTCAAAGCGTTCATCTCGAATTCGAAATAGTTGTGGCTGTCACCATCGGGATCGAGGAATACTTCAAAGTCGTTGTCGTGGAAAATGACGGCATTTCGCTCAGTGATCGTGCCCCAGATGTGCGGATCATGGAGTTTGGCACCGATGTAGAGGCATTCATCATCCCATATCATCTTCGTCTGGGTCCTGAGATAGGGCTTTTTGTCCGTCATCATGCCTTCGATATCGACGTGCGGCTCGGTCCAGGGTGCTTTGCGCCAGCCGGGCTCATCGAGCTTGCCGTCGATGGTGATCGGCTCGGAAACCTTTCCGGCGATGTAATGCCGTGGATGGACGAACGGACGAGGATCTATATCAATGTAGGCAGGCAGCTCGCTGGATTTCTGTTCGCCGGTCTCGCGGTTGGTAATGACGAACTCGCCATTTTCGACGGTCCAGTCGTTGCCAAAACAGCCCGCTGCGAGAACGCCTTTGGTGCCTTCGGTGAGCATGTCCGGTCCGATGACAGTGTAGTCCGGGTAGCTGCAGCCCGCGAAGAGATAGGTCACGCGTTCGGTCAGCCGCTGGCCGAGCAGGCCTGTGCCACTCACTACGCCGACACACGCGGTATCACTGTCGGCGTGGGGCCTGAGGAAAAGACACGCGAGATCATCGCCGGTAATTTCGCGTTTGCCGATGGTGACTTTTCTGCGTTTAACCTGGATCGGACTGTCGGCGAGCAGGGTTTTCCATGCGGTGTTTGTATTGGCGTTGCCGTAGAGAATCACGCCTCGATCGGGATCAGCGTAGGAAGAGAGTTTGTCGTCGGCTGGGGCGTCGAATGCGCTGTTGAACTCAACGTCTGAGATAATGTCCACTGAGCCGTTGCCCTGGTACCACCATTGTTCGGCATCGAAGCGGGCCTTTGTGCGTGCCCACTTGTTCTCAGCGGCAGTCCCGTTTGTGCCGTAGACAAACATCATGTTGTGATCGAACGCTGTTTTGAACGGACCATTGCGGTGTGGGCCCTTTTCGGCAGTTGGTGCCGGGCCGATCTGCTGCCATTGACCGCCCCTGTTTGCGAGCCAGATCTGAGCTTTTTCGGGCCAGTCAATGTTTTCGATCTTCCAGCCATCCAGGGTTACGCTTACAGGTTCGCCGGCGGGCAGATGGTCCAGTTTCAGGCTAAGCCTTGCAACGTTTTCGGTTGTGCCGATGAACGCACGCTCAGGCGGATTACAGCGGATGCTGATGCGGCTGGGCTCGAGGTGCTTTTGCTGGGCCTCGATGCCCGCCAAGTGCGACCAGGCAGAAACGCCAGGATTTGCCGTGACGAAATCAACCTGACGTATTTCTTCGTCTCGGGGCAGACGGTGACGTGCGAAGAAATCGAACATGGGCGGCCAGTCGACGCATTCAGCGCCGGCGGTATTGGGATCGTCCCACCAGTGACCCGCGCCCGGCTCTTCGTAGTACATGTAGTCCTTGTGGAAAGTTTTGAGCTTATCCATCATAAGGTATGATTCGCTGGCGGGAACGTTGTCGTCCGCACTTCCGTGGATGATGTAGATGCCCTTGTGCTCGAGGTTTTCGGCCAGGGATATAGTGTCGCTTGGATTTTCCGCACGGGTGAGCATCTTTTCGATAGGCGAGGCATTTTTCGTTTTTTCAGCACCACGATAAGAATGGAAGCTGATCCAGCCGGCACTGGGGCCCACGGCTGCGAACTTGTCGGGGAATGTCGATCCGTTGATCCATGTGCCGTGACCGCCCATCGAATGGCCTGTCAGATAGACACGCGAGGGATCGGGATTGAACTGCTGCTCGGCGATTTCCATGACTTCCAGCAGGTCCGTTCGGCCCCAGTCTTCCCAGTCGAAGCCGTAGGGCCTGCGGTTGGTAGGCGAGACGATGTTGCACCAGGATTTGGGGGCATATGAGGCGGCCTGGTTCAATGCTTCGACGCTGGCACCGTGGACGCTGTAGACCATTGCGAGGTTTTCGTTCTTGCCGTCGAGCGGTGATGCGGGCGTAACGGCAAAGTATTGGACGCTTTTATCGATGTCACTGATGAAGGTGCGTTTGTGAGTTTCGTGGGGCTGCTTGACCTGGATCGGGATCGTTCGGCTGTGCAGTGTCTTGTATCGCCAGCTTCCAATCTGCTGGACGACTGAGACTTCGACCTGCTTTTTGCCCGCAGATTCAAACTCAGGGCGTTTCAAAGCAAATGCCACTTTTCGAACTGACATGGGCTGGATGACTGGTACTTTTATGGAGGCGGGTTGCTTATCACCGGCCCAACTGGTACGCAGGTACAGACTGTCCAAAGCCTTGCCCGTACAATTAGCTATGACAGTCGCGCCGACTGTGTCGACGGGGTCTCCGACTAGCAGATCGGGCAGCGTCGTATCATTCGGTATGATCATGATCTGCGATTCGGGGCTGATCAGCTCGGCCTTAACCCTGCCGCCGGAACGCCAGGTGCGTTTGAAGAGAAATTCGTTGACGCCCTTTTTTAGTTTGACCGGCAGATATGTCAGGTCGAAGTTCGGTTCCCAAGGATTGTTGGCATCGCGGTACTGATAGCGGCTGCCCACGCGAGGCACGCCGTTGACATAGGCCATGCTGTTGCCCATCATGTGCAGCAGCATGACTTTTTCGCTGTCGCTGGTGTAGGTGGCGTAGAGGTAGCCGCCCCTGCCCTTCTCTGAAAACCAGCCCTGATCATCGGCGGTGACTTTTCGCCAGTTCTTTTCGGTACCATCGGCAAGCATGAAGGCCTGGCCGTCATTCGGAGCCTGCCAGGAACCCGTGATTATTTCCTGCACAACTGCATCTGTATGCACCGGGCGTCGGCCATACATTCCGGCGTTTTCCAGCAGCAGAGCCTCGGTGAACAAGTGCCTTTGGGGCTTCTCCGCTTTTAAAATTTGCGGAAAGCCGCACAAACAAACAAAAATGAACGTCAAAGTCAACGATCTTGGAATAGGCGAAACAAAAATTCGTTCTTTCATGAAAATCTCCTGTCCAGGTTCTTAGAAACTATTTCAAAACTCAGATTTGTCTTTCGGCTGCCCTTTTTCCGTTCGGCTGCGTTGAGCAAAATCGGCCATAGTTTCGGCTATTACCAATTTCGCTCGCCTTGCCGAGCCGAAAAAATTGCTCACCGAGAAGCCAAAAGCAGTTTTGAAACACTTCTAGAAGCCTTCGCAATATAGCGTCTAATGGGAATATTGCTTAAGGGTACCTCTAACAATTCATTTTGGCGGACAAGCGAATCTTTTTGATTCCGAGCGGCGTCAGACAAGAACCGCTTTAGCGGCAACTAAAGCTGATCTGTCTTCCTTGCCGGAACGCAAAAATCTTCTACCTGCCGCTCAAAAGCAATTATTAGAGCTACCCTTAATATAGTCAATGATTTCATCGACCTTGCAGAATGCGAGGCCGGTCACGGTGTCTGCGCAGCCGTAGTAGACGGCAATTCGGCCGGTGTCAGCATCGGTCAGTGCGGCGCAGGGAAAAACGACGTTCGGCACATCGCCGACGCACTCGTACAATTCCTGAGGCGAGAGCAGATACGGCTTTGTGCGGGCGACTACTTTCCAGGGTTTATCGATGTCGAGCAGAGCAGCGCCCATGCTGTAGACGAAGCCGTTGCAGCTATAGAGAACGCCGTGATAGAACATAAGCCAGCCTTCGGTAGTCTCTATGGGTACTGGGCCGGGGCCGATCTTCTTTGACTGCCAGCCGATGGTTGTGCCCATGACGAAGCGATGTTTGCCCCAGTAGCACATGTCGGGACTTTCGCTATAGAAGATGTCACCGTATGCGGTATGGCCTGCGTCACTGGGCCTGCTGAGCATGGCATATCGGCCGTTGATCTTGCGAGGGAAAAACACGCCGTTGCGATTGTAGGGCAGGAACGCGTTTTCCATCTGGTAGAATTTCTTGAAGTCGTAGGTGTAGCCCACGCCGATGGTCGGTCCGTGGTAGAAATTGCACCAGGTGACATAGTAGCGGTCTTCCAGCCATAGGACCCGGGGGTCGTACCATTCTACCCTTTCTGCAATATCGGGTTCGGCGCACTCAAAGTCTATCGGTTCATGGTCGATCTCGAAATTGATACCATCCGTGCTCTGGCCGCTATGTATCCAGGCCTGACGGTTTTTGTTATCGCATCTGAAAACTCCTGCAAAGCCGTCCTTGTAAGGAACGACCGCACTGTTGAAAATACTGTTGGAACTCGGGATATGGTCGCGGGATATTACTGGGTTGCCGCTGTGCCGCCACATGATCTCGCTGGATCCGGGTTTGCGGTCCTGCCATGGAATGTTGGGCAACGATGAGCCTATGATCTTAGAACTTGCAGCCATAAGTGCCTCTCCGATAATGATGGACAATCTTATTCAAATGCCTTAGATTATGTCGATAAGGGCGAAGAATCAAGCTCTTTGCCGAAGTTTCATCATTTTATCAAGTTGTGATGTATTGCGAAGTCACAAGGAAGCGAACACCATGAAACACGAAAAACGCCTGACGCTGGCAAAATTGCAAACGAGACTTCGACTGATAGAACCGCTTGTTTGCAGGGCTAGACAGGCAGTCGAGCCGTTTAAATATCTGCTGCATGAAAATGCCGCTGAGAAAGGACACATTGGCCTGGATGTTGACGATTCGAACTGGGATCGCATCGAGCCAGGCACTTACTGGGGGCAGTGGTACAGCAACTTTACGCTGCGGAGCAGGTTTACCGTTCCTGCTGAATGGGCCGACTGCGAGCCGGTTGCCCTGTCGTTCAATATCGGTGAAGCTCCCGGCTGGGATTTCTGCCATCCCGAGGCCCTGGTACATATTGACGGCAAGCCTCTGGCGGGCCTGGATAAGTATCACAAGGTCATCTATCTGCCAAAGGACTGCATAGACGGCGAGGAGCACCTGCTCTCGCTTGACGGCTATACGGGGCGATGGGGAATATATGAGGGAACGTCGGATGTGAAACTTTT
The DNA here is from genome assembly GCF_002007645.1 of Anaerohalosphaera lusitana. Taxonomy (GTDB): domain Bacteria; phylum Planctomycetota; class Phycisphaerae; order Sedimentisphaerales; family Anaerohalosphaeraceae; genus Anaerohalosphaera; species Anaerohalosphaera lusitana. Next base: position 1,451,412 of record NZ_CP019791.1, on the reverse strand, counting down.
GATGCAGGGATGTGACGTGGTGTCGATCGACACTGAAACACGGGACTTCGTCGCAGTAGCCCGGATGGCTCTGGACTGTGTCACAGCGCTCGATGTGAACAACCCAGCCAGAGAACGTGTGCTCAACTCACTTGACGAGGCCTTCAGATGCCTCAATCTGCGAGAGCCCCTTGCCAAAGGTTTCTATGCCAGCGTTCCTGAGGCACATAAAACGCTTACAGAGGGTATCGCACGAGCCGGTAATCCTCTGGACGTCAATATTTCCGCAATTGGTCATTCGCACATAGATGCAGCATGGGTCTGGCCGTTGGCGCAGACCCGTAAAAAGTGCGGGCGGTCATTCCACACCGTTCTGTCATTGATGAACGAGTTCGACGAATACATCTTCACCCAAAGCCAGCCCCAACTATACGAATATGTAAAGCAGGACCATCCTGAGCTTTTCGAGAGCATCAGGGAAAAAGTCCGGCAGGGTAAGTGGGAGACTGTCGGCGGCATGTGGGTTGAAGCGGACTGCAATATCACAGGGCCCGAATCGCTCGCCAGGCAGTTTTTGCTCGGACGCAGGTTCTTTACTGAGCATTTCGGCAAAGGAGCTGAGTCGCCGGTACTGTGGCTGCCGGACGTTTTCGGCTATGCATACAACCTGCCCCAGATCATGAAACTGGCAGGCCTGGAATACTTCTTTACAACGAAGATGTCGTGGAACCGTTACAACCAAATGCCTTACGATACCTTCATGTGGGAGGGCCTTGATGGGACTCAAGTTCTGACACATCTTGGAACGACCAAATCGGGCGACTGGGTCACCTACAACGGGACCGCAAAAGCCGAAGAGCTGCTCAATACATGGACCAACTGCAGGCAGAAGGAATGTCACAGCGAGCTTATGACCTGCTTTGGACATGGTGACGGCGGGGGTGGGCCCACGCGTGAGATGCTGGAAAACATCGCAAACACTGCAAACTTCCCTTCCATGCCGAGAGTCAAACATGGCAAAGTGATCGATTTTTTTAAGAAACTCGAGAAGAAGTGCGGCAGCGATTTACCTAAATGGAACGGTGAGCTTTACCTTGAAGGACACCGCGGCACATACACAACACAGGCGAACAACAAGAAAGCAAACCGAAGATCTGAGTTTGCTCTGCACGACGCCGAGTGGCTTGCTTCGCTGGCGGCATTGACCGACAACGGATACGCCTATCCGTACGATGAATTGACGAGGGCATGGAAGCTGGTATGCCTCAACCAGTTCCACGATATCATACCCGGCAGCAGCATCGGTGAAGTCTACGAAGACTCTCTGGAGCAGTATGCCCAGGTAGAACAGATTACAGATGAAATCAAAAAGTCCGCTCTGAACACGCTGTCTTCGAAAATGAATTCCGGGCTGATCGTAGCAAATCCGACTTCTTTCTGCCGTACAGATCTCGCCTGGCTGGACACCAGGCTGAATGAAAACGAAACTCTAACCACTTCGCAAGGTGAAATTCTGACAACCCAGAACACCGAAGACGGCACGCTCATCGACCTCGGCAGAATCGAAGAATTCAGCATACAGCCGCTCACAATCTCCTCCAAAGACAGGGACCCGATCCGGAACACCTTGACCGTTTCTCAGAATCTGCTGGAAAATAAGTTTCTAAAGATCGAGCTCAATACCGAAGGAGATATAACGAGCATCTACGATAAGATCAGCCAACGACAGGTGCTGAGTGAAAATGCAATCGGTAATCAATTGCAGGCCTTTGAGGATCGGCCGATAGACTGGGACGCTTGGGACATCGACATCTTCTACAACGATAAGATGTGGCTGGCAAACCCTGCAGATTCGGTCAAGGTTGCAGAAACCGGTCCGCTTCGTGCTACTCTTGAGATCAAGCGTAAAATATTGAACAGCTCATATACTCAGCGTATCAGTCTTACACGTAACTCACCAGCAATCGAGTTCACAACCGAAATAGACTGGCAGGAGAAACACGTTCTGCTAAAAGCTGCATTTCCGGTTGAGATCCTTTCTGACGTTGCAACTTACGAGATACAGTGGGGCCATGTGGATCGTCCTACACATCACAATACAAGCTGGGACTGGGCGAAATTCGAAGTCTGTGCGCAAAAGTGGGTGGACCTAAGCGAAGGCGATTATGGAGTAAGCCTGCTTAATGACTGCAAGTACGGCCATGATATTAGAGACAACATCATACGGATCACGCTGCTGCGAAGCCCTACCATGCCGGACCCCTGCGCGGACACAGGTCGACACAGTTTTAGATACACTTTATTACCCCACAGCGGCAAGCTGAGCATGGAAACGGTCCGCAGAGCTTATGCGTTGAACGATCCGCTGATCGTGCACCGGAGTGACAATCCAACGACACAACCTAAACGCCTGGCTTCAATGGTCCGTCTGGACCGAGAAAACGTCTTTGTCGAAACCATCAAACAGGCCGAGGACGGAAGCGGGATCATCGTAAGGCTCTACGAAGCCGCACAGTGCCGAGGTCCCGTCGAATTGACCGCAGGCTTCGAGCTTGCCTCCTGTTATGTGGCCGACCTGTTGGAAAACAACAAAGAACAACTGGAAACAGATGGGCGCAAAGTTCGATTCAACATCCGGCCGTTCCAGATAATCACGCTGCGGCTTGTTCCTGCCAAGAGTTAACGTCCAGGGCCATCAACCCATTAAAACCTGAACATCATTGTCGGTTCCTGGCTGCTGAACGGGTATTAGGCCGGTAATTTCCTGGCCGTTGAGTTTGATGCTCTTTACGCCCTTTGAAACGTGGTCAGGATTTTTGACTGAGATATTGAATGTCGAGCCGCGCCATTTACGAACGATGGAAAACTCATCCCAGTCCTTCGGAACGCATGGATCGACCTCCAGGCCCTTAAACGTAGGGCGCACGCCGAGGATCCATTTTGTTGCGGCAGTGTAGAACCACCCCGCCGAGCCGGTCAGCCACGGATGCCTCGCCCTGCCGTGGTCAGTATGATCTTTGCCCATAACGAACTGACAATATGAATACGGCTCGGCCTGACGAATTTCCATCATGTCGTTCTGGTAGAAAGGCAGCATTGCGGTATAGTACTCGAAGGCCCTGTCGCCGCGGCCGAGCATGCACTCAGCAATGATCGCCCACGGATTTGGATGCGAGAATATCGAAGCGTTCTCCTTGATGCCCTTGTAAACCCGGGTCACGAAGCCGACACCGTCATCAGGCTTGGAATACGCGGGCCAGAGCAGGTGCAGTCCGTACCTGTCGAACAGTTTATCGTAAGCCGCATCCATTGCCCGAATCGCCTTGTCATGTTCGCTGAGACCACTCATCACGGCCCAGCTTTGCGCGTTCAAAAACAGCTTGCCCTCTTCGTCTTCGTCAGTGCCGATCTTGCGACCCTCGGCTGTGAAACCTCGCAGATACCATTGTCCATCCCAGAGATTTGCCGCAGCAGCCTGCTTTATCCGGCTGGCGATTTCACTGTATCTTTCCGAGTCATCGTCACGGTTCAGATATGCCGCAACCTCGTTAAACAGCCTAAGCGCCCAGTAGTGCATGAATGTCACCATTGAAGACTGGCCGCCCCGCAGATTGATGCAATCATTCCAGTCGGCACGCAGTCCTTGACATATACCATTGTCCGCGACGTGTTTGGCGGAGAAATCCAGGGCCTTCTTCAAATGTTCGTAAACCGTGGCTGAGCCTTCGTCGGCAAAAGTCACTTCCGTTTCCAGGAAATCGATATCGCCCGTTTCCTTGAGATACTCGCACACTGCAGCAACGAGCCAGAGGGCGTCATCCGAGCAAACATCCTTGAGCTCTGGAATATGAACACTCTGATCCGAATCGCCAGACAGCAGCACCGTTGGCAGATTCGCTTTGGCGTCTCCACTTTCGTCCATCATTGCAGGATCGAAAAGATGCAGCCCGAATCCTTCGGACGTCTGGGCTCGCATCAACTCGACAAGTCTCTGCTTAACCTTATCCGGCTGCAGATAAGATGAACTGATCGTATCCTGCGCGGTATCGCGATAGCCAAGACCTGTACGTCCGCCCACCTCAATGAACGATGCAAACCGCGACCATGTAACACAAGTCGCTGCCTGGTAAGGCGTCCAGGTATTGAGCATTACATTAGCACCTTCGTCAGGTGTGATGCACTGATAATTCGCAAGCCTGGACCGCCAGTAATTCTTGATTTGCTCGAACGCCTTATCTACTACTGAGTGATCAGCAAACATCTTGCGAGTCTTTTTGCCCTGTTCAGCTCCACCTGCTCCGAGCATCAATACTGCGCGGATCGTCTGGCCGGGCTCTATCTCGAACTGCTTGTGCAGGGAACCGCAATGATTACCGCCCAGCTTACTGCTGTTCGAACAGCGTCCATTCTCTACCGCCGCAGGATTTGATTCGCTGCGATAGTTGCCTATAAACTCATCACGCACACAGTCGTAGCTGTCCGGCTCAAAGTCGGCCGTCATAAAGTGGTGCATGTCGGGATGATAGAAAAACGTATAATCGATCACACCTTCTGTGCAGCTCGAACCGCTAGCGTACAAACCCATCTGGAAGTCCTTATTGTCCAGATCGATCTGATGAAGGGAAAACTCAACATACGAAAACAGGCTTATCGCCCTCTTGCGGTCACTGGTGTTGGTAACTTTCACATCCCACAGCTCAACGTCATGACCCAGCGGAACAAACAGCGTTTTCTCAGCAATGATACCGTTGTATTTGCATTCAAATTTCGAGTACGACAAACCGTGACGGCAGACATACTCAGCCTCTTTCAGGTCGATCCCGACCGGCTGCCAGCTAACGGTCCAGTACTTGCCCGTCTCGTCGTCACGCAGATAAACATAGTGGCCGGGCCGATCCAGCGGCACCCCATTAGGACGAAAACGCGTTATTCGGCCATACTCGGGTGAACCCTTGAACGAATACCCGCCGGAGTTGTGGCTTATGACCGTGCACATATTCTCCAGGCCGAGATAATTGGTAAACGACACGGGCACATCACACCTGTCGATAACATACTCGCGATTCTTCTCATCGAAATAGCCGTATTTCATCATCTTCCCAGTCAACTAATTATCGCGTATGGAACAGTTTTTTAGAGAGGGATTATATATTGACAAAGCGGCTAAAACAAACTTTTTGTAAGTAATGTGACTGTTGAAATCATCAAAAACTGACAACCACCTAAGAAATGCGCAACAGACATGATAACGCACGATGAAATTCGCACATTTTGGAAGTGGACCAAAGAAATGCTTTCGTTGGTCGATGGTATTTCACAGCACACAACTGCCAACTCAGGAAATGAGGTTCTTAAAAGCTGTTCCAAAACAGCTTCTAATTATGGCATCTCTTGTTATCAGTTACAATGCGGAACCAAACCGCAATCGAGCCAGTGTTCAAAAAAGTATGACATATCAACCATATCGAAAACACCGTCGTTGTTAAAATCGGCTGTGAGAGTTCTAAGATATGAAGGGACATCGCCGTTTCGGCGTGTTAACTGATCTACAAATAGCGATTGGGGCTCAAGAGTTTCGCCGAGGCCTTCGCCTTCCAGGAAATCCTCTGGCTCTGAGCCGTAAGAATTACCCAGAATAACATTATCCACCGTGCCGGAAGTGCCAATTACATAACCCATATCCCATTGCTTGGAATCTATAAGATAGCTTTTTCCGCCTTCTCCGTATGTATTCCAGAAGACCGTTTGGCTTGTCGTGTGACCGTGGATGATTGTACCGTAGGGCCGATATTTGGCATTCCATGTGTCGTTATCCATGCGATTACTATCGATAAGATTCGCCGGACTTAGATGCATATGGAAATCGGCTGTCAGGCGTGGGTCTTTTGATTCGCATCGATATAGTACATTTCCACAGGTCCACATGCTTTTGAAAGAGTAATTATGCCTGGTATGATATGCCTTGCAGTCAACCAGAAGGCAGTCATTGCCTGAAAGTATATAGGCATATCCATTGCCGCCTCCGCCTTCGTATTGGGGCTTGGCTAGTGAACATCCTCTCACGGTGATGTTTCGTGATTTTTCCAGTAATATTATGTTTGAAAGTACATGATAGTCACCGGTGTTTTCTTCTGGACGATAGGTCTGAATATCACTTATCCAGCCGTCAACGATATTAGCAAACGTTATCACTTCAGAGGAGTGGACTTCATAGGCGGCTGTCCCTTCAACTGCGTAGTCTCCATCGCCAAGTCCATCATTTGGATTTTCAAGCATACCAATCGACAAATGTTCAATACCGACTTCTTCAATATGATCAGGGATCTTGTAGACCCTGGCATTATCCCGGGTCTTCATCCAATAACGTGTAGGGATATCAATTGTGATGGTTTTAGCAATCGGATTAACGCCTGTGATACGGCGATAAAGTGCGGTTCCCTTAAGACTGCTGGTCCATATGCCGCTCATATTGTGATCAGCAATGAAATCTTCGGTACAATCGGTGCGAACAATAATCCAATCCCCAGCATTAAGGCCCGAGGTCGACGCGACTTGGATGGTATTTGTTGGTCCAGGTATATCAGCAGTAATGGCAATTTCAGAATCTGCAACAGGAGTGAACCAGGCTGAATATCCATAAGCCGGCGCAAAAAGAATTACGCTTTTGCTGCGCATGTATGTTTCATTATTGAATATTTTCGTGTTTTCCGGGCCGTCACCTCTAAGAACAATATTACTCGAAGAGACACGAATCGCATAATTATCGTTGTTTTGAGGGCTTACAGTGTATTTGCCCGCGGGCAGGTATACTACTGCTCCACCAACCGATGCTGCATAGTCTATGGCAGCCTGAATGGCATTGGTAGAATCTTTATTTCCAGTGTTATCGGCATTGTATGGTGGTTTGGTTACATCGATAATTGTTGAGGGAATGGCCTGTCCCAGGTCGGCTTGACCTTTCCTGTATCCTGCATAGGAAAAATCATGCAGAAAACGTCCCTGGCTATCTTTGTAGCCCGGTGTCCAGTTTTCAGGATATAAGCTGCTGCGCCAGTAGGTTGACGAAAGCTCAATTTTATCTATCGAAGCGCTGGAATAATAGCTATTTGCAAGTTCGTCATCGGCATCGACTCTTAACATTACAGTACTCTCAGCAGATGCCGATATTCCCAGTTGGCTATAGGTATCCCACGAGCCGGTAGGATGAAATACCGCTGTTGCCACGTCAACATTGTCGCAGTATAAACTGCACTGTTTGCTCTCGGACAACCCTAGCGAATATGTAATAACTAATTGGTCACCGGCGGTAACATCATCAAACCTGATATAATCACCGATGTTATCAAAGTAAGCAACCCGGTAGCCACCAGAGGCTCCCGGATCGACTTTGGGTAAAACCTGGTTTAAAACCGCGTCTTCCGCTTCGTATGACTGTGCGTACAGAGCAAAACATAAACTGAAAAATAAAAAAAAGACAAAGCACTTTTTACAAAAAATATTCATCTTAGCAAGATCTTATTTAAAAAGTTTATCTGACTTCTTCTATGGCCTAACAAAACTTACGTGAGAATAATAAAGCCCGCGCCAAACGGCACGGACTTTATCATTAAAACAACCATTAGAGATTATTAATCGCAACCTGCTGCGGGAACTCTTCCACAATAAATCCAGTTTTCAGCTAGAATTGCAAAATCCAGCAAATCAGTTAGACAGTCGTCATTTAAGTCTACTAACGGAGGATAGAGACAAACTGATTCCTGAGAAGTCTGGTAATAAAGCGTTGCGACATCTTCAGGAGACATGGCATAGTTATGTATCATAACTTCGTCCATAGCACCCGGGAAAATACCACTACCGCCTATAGTGATCACTGATTCTGTCCCTGTGCCCAATGCCGCATTGGCATCTGTTGCCACCAGTTCACCATTGATATAGACCTTACCCTCGCCAGGGGCGTATGTTGCTGCTACATGAGTCCATGTATTCGGTGGTATTACCCCTTGGGGGTGTACCGTCAATCCACTGTCATTATAAAAACGAATACCGGCATTACCACTGTTAATATCCCGGATGCGAATTGACCACATCATGGTGTCTGGAGCATAGCCGTCAAACTTGCCTATAATGTCATTACCATATTGGGCGAGACCAGATCCGTCCCAGTTAATCCAGGCACTTACAGTGACCTGGCCTGTAGTTTCTGATGGATTCCATGTACCTGCAACAGCATCTGTGTCAGCTTCAATCTTTGCTGCACCTAACGCCGGTTCGTCCGGACCTGCACCGGTAACGAACGTTGGTTCACCATTCGGGTCGGCATCATGTCCGCCGACAATATCAAGATGGACACCTCCAACATAATCAGCCTGGTCCAGTGTCCAGTGAGCCAGTGTTTCCTTAACGATTAAGAAAGCGGTTCTGCTGGATACTGTTTCAGAATTGCTGTCAAGGGTTACGTCGCAGTAGTAGTAGCCCTGGTCAGTTGCCTGAGCACTGTCAATAGACAAAATCGGACCGGTACCTACATCTGAATAACTAACTCCGTCCTGCGAGTACATCCATTGATATGACAGCCCTGTAGAATCTCCGGTAAACGGGTTAGTTGCCTCAACGCTAAGTTCGGCATCCTCACCGATACCTGCTGTTGTATCTGCCGGCAGTTCGGGATTAAGAATAGGTACAGACGGTATTGTTGTAAATGACCAGTTCACACCTGGAACAATAGTACCGCCGGTCAGTTTTTGATCTACACACCATACATAGGTGGTGTCTGTTCCGAGGTAAGCTGCCGGAGGTGTCCAGGAACCGCCGTTCGATCCGGTTTCAGAAATGATAGAAGATGCAATCGAAAGATTCTGATCTGTAAAAACATTGGGATCATAAACCTGACTTGAATCCGTGATTGGACCGGCAATATAAACATAGTATTCATCAACGCTTACAGGATTGCCAGTTGCCGGGTCTGTTCCTGCGTCCCAGGACAATACCTCAGCCAAGTCTACATTTGCAGCGTCATCCTCTGGGACAGGATTTTGAGCTATTCGAGCATCCTGGACATAAGGCGTATCACGGACCACGATATTATCCACATAAATTTGTTGTATGTTACTGCTAAAAACCCTGAATTGAACTGCGTTTAATACCTCTGAATCTGTACTCGCTGGATCATCACGGAACTCCTTCTCATCAATAACTTTAACACCGTCGAACCAGACATCATACCTGTAACCTGCAACAGATTCACCGGTGGAATATCCTGCAGAGGTGTTTGACAGGTTGATAACAAGGTCGAAATGATGCGGTTCATCTAATGTGTATGTTTCAGTAGAACCTTGAATGGAGCCGTTACTGAATCTCACATCCGCGCATTCGTTTCCGGCACTGGACCTGGGCCAAATAACAAGTTGGCCGCCGAAAGTTGAAGATGTCGGCTCGTAAAAGTCAAATGAAACTGAAACAACAGAATCGGTTAAGTCGAACCCACCTTTTGATATGATTAATGAACCGCTGGTAGAGTCATCAAGGAACTCAGCATACATATTCGAAGGCGACGTAAAGACATTTCCGTCATCAGCCAAAATATAAGTGGCCATATTAACGAACCAATCCGGATCGTCAAAAACAGAGCCGTCCGTGTAGCTTTCGAAGTCTTCCGTGAAAACTGTAGCCGCCTGAGTAAAGCCGACAAGGGCAACCAACAAAACAAGAGTTAAAATAAAGTTCTTCATCACCTACCTCCATCAATTAAACGTTACAAGATTATTAATATTTTTTACTAACAGTCGCAATAACAAGCACTGGCTTTGAACCCATAACATAGCTGCTTCGGCCTTGCCATTATGCCATGCCTGATTACCGGCTTTTCTTAAGCCATCATCTTTGAGTAAGCTCCAAGCAAAATAAAGACATTAATGTAAACGTCTTTTAAATTTTATCAAATTACGGCCGGGCATCAGCTTCAACTCATCTGCCGCGTTGTTCATAACCTGGTCATTGAGTTGGACGGCGATGTCACCCGGCAGCACAAACTCTCCCGTCATATTACCCGGTAGTTCGATGATATAAACGCCCGACTGTGCATTCTTCCCTTTGAATTCACAGCGAATAGCACCCTTGATCGTCGGCATCGTTATTATACTTTGCTTAAGATCAGCCAATTGTGGCTTGATCCTAACAGCTTGAAATCCGGGCTTCGAAGGTTGAATACCCCACATAAACCTCGCTACGATGTTTGCCGGAGCAGCTCCCCAAGCATGAGTCCAGTCAGCATTTGGTTTATACTTCATATCCCATGCTTCAAGTGTAATTGTTGACCCGACCTTGATCATGTTCCACCAACTACGCTGATGTGCAGCCCGCATAAGGTCCAGTGCATACTGACTTTGGCCCGCACGGTAGAGACCCTGAAGCAGATATTGCGCACCGTAAACACTGCATGCCATGCCCCGAGACTTTACGAATTCAACAACTGTGTCAATGTGCTCATCAGGAACAATATCGAAAGCAAGCGGCATCATATTTGCGTGCAGAGCCGCATGGTCAGTATCCAGGCCATCAACATAGATCCCACGTTTTTCGTCAAACATCTTTGTATTTATGGATCGCTTCACTTTGGCCGCCATTTCCCTATAATAATCAGCATCATCGATCTTTCCAAGAAGGTCCGCAAATTCGGCCATTATTTGCATGTTGCGATAGAAGAAACAATTGACCACGGTATTGACAGCGACCATATTATAACCGTCACGCTCATTCCTGGGCCAGTCAACAATGTCACGAATTCCTCTGTGCGGCGGACTGGCGAAACCAAGTTTCTTGAGGTATCCTTTACTGCCAGCCTTCTCATTATGGGTAGAGATCAGTCCGTCTTTCCTTGCAAGCGCAATGAGCGTCTTATGCTTTAGCTTATCGTAGTATGCTTCGATCAACTCCGTATCGCCTGTATAATAATAATCCTGGTACACAAGCATCGGCGTATGCAGCAGCCATTCCGTAGGCCAGGTTGGGTGGTCAATAAAGTACTCGATCGTCTGTTTGGCGATCGAGTATTCATTATCGACGCAGTAATGTCCGAGCTGATTTATATAAGCGTCCGCCTCATAGGGTATACGTTCTCGATCACCATCTATATAAAGTCCGCAGAAGCTGGTGGCTTTCATACTATATTTACACATATCCCAGATATTCTCAAGTCGTTCATCACTGCAGCTAAATTCACTTTGCCGGTCATTGAAATAGTAAAAATACGCCTTCTGACGAATATTATTGGATGTCAACGTACTATCTATGTTTTCAATTTCTACATATCTAAACGGCATGACCACGTCGAACGATTCGGGCAGTTTGATAGCCCGCGAACCAGTATTCCTCTTATCAGGCGTCAGTTCAATTTTATACGAAGTCTGCCCGGGCCGAACCTCCAGCTCAACTTTCTGGTAACGAATGGTCCCACCTGGTTCGCGATCTATACTGCCGCCCTTGGCTTTCTCGCCGAGATGAATAGTCAGCCTATCTTTGGCCGGCGTTATATAATCAATTTCCAACGTACCGAATGCCGCCCTTCCAAAATCAACAAATATGCTCTTGGGGGATGTTCTGACGACCCTCACAGGCTTTATGCGCTCGATCTGCCAGCGATTGGCCGAGGAGATCGTATTACCAGGCGCACCGGTTCTAAAATTCTGAATCGACGAATACGGCCCAGCCTCGTTTCCCTTGTCCCAGATGCGAGCCTTCCAGAAATACTCTGCATTTTCCTCCAGAGCGTTCCCACCGTGCTCGATATTACTGGAAGTTGAGCTCAAGACTCGGCCGCTGTCCCATACATTGCCTTCTGTTTTCTCACATGCGTCTCTCGAGGAAGAAACTATAATCTGGTAAGCTTTCTGAAACTCTGTCTGCTCATCAACTATCCACCCGTATTCCGGTTTCAAGTCGGCTACGGTCACACCTTCATCGCCTGGTTGGCGGAGGTACTCGACAGTAAGTCCTTCTATTCCAAAAGCTATTGGGTAATTACCAGACAATGCCAGCAGTGATATTACTATAAAAAAGTTTAATTTCATTTTGCTAACGTCTTTCACTGTTGTGCAAAATCAATCTATATTTTGCAAGATCGCATTTTGGCTTTTTTTACAATAAAACATAATATAATATACATTTTTGTGACGGCACCAGTTCAAGCTTACCAGCCATTTAACCGCTGCACATGCATCCGGAATCTGGTTCGTATCTGCTGCGGCAGTTGCTCGTTCTCGGAAGCTGCTTTATAAGTACGAATTGCTGCTTGTAAATCTCCACGTCCTTCGTAAATGCTTGCAAGAAGCATATAAATATTGGGGTCAGCTATTTGTGCGTTAGCGTAAGGCTCCAGCAGGACAATTGCCTCTTCTGTCTTATGGTTTTGTTGCAAAAAGTAAGCAAGTGCAAAGACATATCGCGTATTATCTGGTGCTGACTCTACCGCTTTACGCGCCCAATCTATGGCCTCTAGCGGCTGTTTTTCAGCCAGGAGAACCGAAAGATTATATGCTGCAGCAGCAGAATCAGCATCGAGTTCATAGGTCCTGCGGAAATGTTGCTCAGCAAGGCTGTAATTGCCCGTTTCTCCGTACAGCAAGGCAAGATTCAAATGTGCGGCAACGTTTTCAGGATCAATCTCAATCGCCTTTTTGAGAGTCTCGATGGCATTGTCATTCTGGCCTAGGGTGTTGTACGCTATCGAAGCATTTACATACGGAAGAATGAGGTCATGGTCGAGCTTCATGGCAAATTCAAAACGGTTGATGGCTTTACCTGGTTTATTTTTATCCATGAAGAAATTGCCAAGATTGTAATGTGAAAATGCATTGTCTGGGCGGGCCATCATTGCCTTGAGGTACTCATCAGTGGCTTTTTGAAATGCAGCTTTGTAAGCCGGTGGGATCTGATCTACCGGAACCGGTGACAGCGCTGCAGCGGCCCTGATCCGCACCAGCAGGTATTCGTCAGTGGTGGCCTCAGCCAGTAAAGATATGCTCTCATTATCAAGGTACCCACCCAGTGCATCGGCTGCGCTTGCACGGATCAGAGGAGATTTATCGTGAACAATTATATGACAAAGATCAGAACCAATGGTTGGGTCCGATTTTTGGCGCATCAAACGGATCAGGGAATTTGCGAAAACTACATTGCGGTCCTTCTGCTGGATGTAATCCAGCATCTGCGGCAGATTTTCCCATTCATCTTGCCGTGCCTGGGCCACTAGATCGGCCACCTGAAGTGTCGCTTCCTGATAATCGTCATCGTGCCACCGGCGAACCTTATCATCCGCCCAGGAAGCATCTTTATCTGTGTGGCAAATGTTACAAGCATTTGGCGATTTATAGCGTAACGTTGCAGAAGGCATTGGCGGCCGGAAAGAGTGGTCGCTGCGCGCCATTCGGCCGAATTCGGTTTTGGGCATGTGGCACTGAACGCATTCTGTCACTCCTGTTTCGGTGGCGTGTCGAGAATGCTTTGCGATATCGGCCTTCTCTTCATGACACTCAATGCAGGCATCATTAGCCTGCGATCCCTCGAATCGGTATCGACCACTGGAGGTATGGCAGTACATGCAATCCAGATCGCTGCTTTCAACGCAGGAGTTCATGAGCCAACTCGTATAAGTATAGTTCTCACCCAGATCACGGCCGTCCGGATAGTAATCAGGGTGCTCCAACGTCGTTAGATCGTAATGCTTGAAAAAGGCATCGCCTGGCATAAACTCTGCGGTTATTGGACCGGCCTTCGCATGACAGGTTGAACAAGATGCGTTTACCTGATGAGCCGAATAGCCGCGACTCTGTGTGACTGTCACCAGTTTCAGATCCTCTGGGGCGTCGCCCTGGCCGGCTTGTTCGCATACCCTTATATGTTCGGCGGCCGGGCCGTGGCAGGTTTCACAGTTGATCCCCGGTTCCTGCCATTGCGTATTATAGGTATCTGTTTGTGGATCGTAATTCTTTACCAACTGACTGACGTGACAGCCGTAACACGAAGTATTGAAAGTATAAGCACGATTTTTCCAGTCGAGCGGTTCATCCTCATCTCCGCTGGAAAAATGTCGAACCGCGCTTGCGGCGGTATCAAACCACTGCTGATCTTGCACGTCAAATGCTACAGGAAGAACCTGTAGAAATCCCCGCTCAAGTTCTGTCAGAAAGTAGAAGACGTCCTTGCCCCCCATCGCGTGAAGGATGGGGTATTTCTTTTCGCCCTGAGGTCCGACCTCCAGTACGTGTCCCGGCTCCCCATCTATTACGGCACGATAGTTATTGGAACCAACCTCAATGCTTTCTTCATGATCAACCAGATTTTCTTGAGCAAACGTTTTGGTGTAAGGCCTCATCGCCTGACCATGATACGAAGGCGCCCACAGTTGGTAGAACTTCTCGTGGCAGGACCGGCATTGTGAGGATCCCACGTATTCTTTAGATGTCTGCTGAGGATTACTTGCCAGTGAACGGAACTGACTGATTCCGACAATTACAACAGAAAACAGAACAAGGCCGGCAATAGAAACAGTTTTACAACACACCTTATTGAGCCTACCAAAGCAAATTACTCTTTGCAAGAACTAAACAACAAATACCATTTATTCAAGTCGCACTGTTTCATAGGGAATTCACAATTAACCTGGAAATCCCACTATGAACAAGTTTGCCATCACACTTTCACAAGTTATTTTTTTGATCGGTCTCCCTGAATTTCCTCATCATGTCGCATACCTTGTTGTCGACAAGAATCAAAGAGTTTATATTGGCAGTTTCCAGAATCTGTTTTCAAACAGCATCTAGCGAGTTGCCCAACCTCTTGCCATGTAATCAATATCCTCAGTCTGGCCCTCAGGGGGTCTTTCTATACCGTAATTATTGGAATCTGTATCGTTGAGTTTATCCACTCGCGATTTTGTAAATTCGTCTTTCCACTTGTGAACTTCCGCATGCCCGTCACAAAAGCCCAGGACACTGCTGTCGCCATGATTCACCGCCAAAGGTCCCCACCAGGCCCACTCGTCATTTCCGGT
The DNA here is from genome assembly GCF_002007645.1 of Anaerohalosphaera lusitana. GTDB lineage: Bacteria > Planctomycetota > Phycisphaerae > Sedimentisphaerales > Anaerohalosphaeraceae > Anaerohalosphaera > Anaerohalosphaera lusitana. Next base: position 1,436,387 of record NZ_CP019791.1, on the reverse strand, counting down.
GTACTCCGGGGCTCCAAGGGGGAAACTGCCACCCATATTCCAGTTTCGCTCGTCGGCATTTTCAACAAAATTATACCGAATTGAGGGTCTGGTTATTTGTGAGAACTTCTTCCGCTCTTTCGGAAAATCGCCGTTAAGACAACGGGGAATCGAATAACTAACATAAACCCTTGTTCCATCGAAACCTCTTCGGATATTATCCGAAGGACAATTATAGACACCGTCTGCTTCCAAATAACTATATAAATAGCCAGCTTTTATGCCGCGAATCTCGTCGTCATCCGTTACAGGCGGAGATTCGGCCCAAAGACGAGAAACTGGCAAAGCGTTGCCGGACTCGTCAATCGGGTCTTTAATCCAGGGTGTCTGTTTGCTCGACCGACCGCCAATGAGGGCACCTGCGTTATCCTCCTGATACATATACCAGGCGAGTGAGAGATTCTTTGTGTTAGCCAGGCATACCGCAGTTCCAGCCTTTCGCTTAACCATGGACAACGAAGGCATCATAATAGCCAACAGAAGGGCTATGATTGATATTACCACTAGCAATTCAATTAGTGTAAACGCCTTTTTGTTCTTCATTTTTTGTCTCCGCTTCTTAATATCAAAATGAACATCATATCTTAGAATCTGTTTAGGGCCGGCATTCCGGCACCAGACCGCAATCCGCCCAAGACTCCGCCATAATTAGAAGATCACTTAAATTCACTCGACAATCATCATTCAAATCTATCGATGGTGGGTTTAAGCAAACAGCTTCCTGAGAAGTTTCATAATAAAGCGTTGCTGCATCTTCATCTGACATGGCATAGTTATGTATTGTGACTTCATCCATAGCACCTGGGAATGCGCCACCGCCGCCTATTTTCAACGTAGATGCGGTGCCGGTTCCCAATGTAAAGTTGTCATGCGTTGTAATTAACTTGCCGTTGACGTAAAGTCGTGCCTGCCCGGAATCGTATACCAGAGAGATATGTGTCCATATTTGCTCTGGAACTTGTCCGGCACTCCTTATACCGGTGTCCTGTTGACTATAAAACCAAATTCCGGCTTTGCCACTAGAAACTCCACGTATTTTAAACGCCCACATCATTGTGTCTGGGCCCCAACTATCACCCTTGGACAGAATATCATTGCCGTACTCGCCAATGGTTCCATTCCATTTAACCCAGGCACTGATGGTCATCTGGCCTGTAGACTCAAGTGGGTTCCAGGTGCCGGCTACAGCATCGCTGTCAGGATTAATGACTGCTGCGCCGAATGCAGGTTCATCTGGACCGGCACCGGTTACAAAAGTCGGTACTGAACTCGTACCGGCATCATAGGAGCCGGCAATATCAACATACTTGCCATTAACAAAATCATCCTGATCCATTGTCCAGTGAGCCAAAGTCTGCTTCACGACTAACTGGGCAGTTTCACTTGAAACCATCTCGCCGTTACTATCTATGGTCACATCGCAATAATAAAAACCCTGGTCAGAACTTTGTGGGGCAGCAATGGTGAGCGTTGAACCAGTACCGCCTGCTACATTTGAATAAGTACTGCCATCTGCTGAATACTTCCACTGAAATGACAAACCGGTATCATCACCTGTAAAGGGATTTACCGCATCAACTGCAAATGATGCTTGTTCGTCAGGAATTACATATTCATCAACGGGCTGACCGATTATTGTTAAATTTCTTGAAAGTGACAGTATAATAACACCCGTAGAACGAGCCCCTGCACTGTCCCTAATGGTATAATGGAAATAATCTTTGGCATTAAAAAGTCCAATTGGTGCAGTATAAATCAGTTCGTCTCTGCCATTTGGACCTGTGCCGGCCGAGAGGGTTATGGTCCCACCCTGAGAGGAAGAGGTTTCGAAATCATAAAAGGTCAAATCCTGGCCGTTTACATCATGATCATTAGCCATCACATCAATAGTCACACTTTGGCCGGCATGTATACCTTCCAGAAAATCCATTGCAGCATAAGGAGGCAAATTAACTTTGCTGTACGTGCCGAGATTAGTAAAGCGGTCAATTCTTGAATCGCGATGATCAAAGATGGACTTTACTGCCGGACCATTGAAACGGGCATATTTATTACCGCACATCATTGTTGGGCCTTCCGGGCTGCCGGCATGATAATCAGAGGTACCCCAGTTATGGCCCAACTCGTGCCGCCAAACACCATCAAAAGATCCATCTGAGCGGATGCCGTTGGAAGAATACGCAAAACCGGAACCGATAACACCAACCCAGGCGACACCGCCGCCAATTGTCGGGCTCACCAGTGCCGCTACATCGCGTGGTGCCACAGAAACAGGATGATACGTATTCCAGTGGGTTCTGAATTCGCCAAGCAAATTGCCGCCAACGCCCTCATAGGGGCATTGCGACGAGTAAGGCCTGATAATTACTCGGCCCAGTTCAGGCATCAACATTACATTTTGCAAATACTGAGCTTTAACATTTATCGCAGTGAATTCCATCATTTCGAGACAGTCTGCGACACTGCCCCGACGAGCATAATATTGGTAGTCCGAATCAAACCCCACCCCAAAGCTGTACGTACTGGAACCTGCCTTGCCAGGCGACACAGTGGGCATCGTTGGGATATTATAAGTAGTTGATTGAGTCCCGTGGGTATCGTATACAGAATTGCCCAGGGTCCACCAGCTTTTGCCGCGATCAAAGTTCACCCTTGCCTTGAATGTCCCGTTATCAAGCAAGATACCAGCAGCATAGGCATCAGGTCTTTGATAAACAGTACCTATATAAGTTCGTACTTCGCCAGGCTGCCACGAATTATAATTGCCTTGGGCATTTTGGACCAAGACTTCGAAATCTGGTCCTCGAACAGAATCTTTAACCATTTGCAAGGTAATTGTCTGGCCGTCATGAGTCACGTTCTGAGTAAAAGTCTCAGGAGCCTGGGCCAAAACAGAATTAGCAACTAATAAAACCGACATACAAAGCCAGCACAAAACTATTCTTTTACTAATAATACTCATCTTGACCAGGTTCCATTTAAAAATCAAATTTCATCTATTATCACACAAAACTGCATAAAGAAAATAAAGCCCGCGTCGAAGCGACGCGGACTTTTTATTATAAAACATTGAGCTTACTGATCACACGCTTCTGCCGGAACTCTTCCGCATTCAAGCCATTGCGCTGTTAATATTGCAAAGTCGTGTAAATTGACTCTACAGTCATCATTCAGATCATAGGCTGGTGATTGGGCACATATTTCGCCGCCCATTACATCGGTATAGACAAGCGCCATATCGACATTTGTCAGAGCATAGTTATATACACGAAAATCATCGATGATGCCCTGGAAATATCTGCTGGTACCACGATTTACACCGACACAGAACCGATCAAAACGATTGTTGGGCTGGTCACCTGCGGAATCGACAAGCTGACCATCAGCATAGAGTCTGGTCGTCGTTCCATCATACGTCACCCCAAGCAATATCCATGTATCAGTTTCGGCCGCCCCAAAGGTCCCGGATGCATATCCACCAGTGTAGTCGTAATCCCCGGTTCCTGACATATCAATCTGGAAATTGCTTACAGAAGCACCGTCCCCATTGTTAAACAAACTCGTAGAATCACTCTGATCAGGATCCGATGTCTGCGCCCAGAATGTCACTGTAAACTGCGGCATTTCCGTCTGTTGGGCGAAGGTGTATTCTATCCTGTCATCCACACCGTCAAGGACAATCGCCTCACCGATCAATCCTCCGCCTCCCGTCGTATAATTCGGATCTCCATATTCGATGCCGTCATAATCACCAGCCGGATCGTTCGGGTTCCCGTCTAAGGGCCAATGAACCAGTAAACGTTTCACGGTCAGGGCTGCTGCCTGGGATTCGGCTTGACCGTTGCCGGTCAGTGTGACGATACAGTAGTAGCTTCCTTCATCAGCAATTGTAACAGAAGGAATCGTATACGTAGCCGAATCCGCTCCCACCGGTGTCGTGGTATCGCCATTCAGGCCACGGTACCATTGATAACTCAAACCGGTAGCATCACCGGTAGTGGGATTGACCGCAGTGACCGTCAATGAGGCAGGGTCACCTTCGAGTGCGCTCACATCTTCCGGTTGGCCGGTAATGAACGGAACCTTTTCAGCAGTTACCTGCAAATTAGCCAATTCCATACTCTCAATGCCGGTCCCTGCATTCAGGAAGCCCACCATGTCAAAAGATGTTGCATTAATCGTTGCGGTTGTACCGCCTACGACAGCACCATTGATCGTCGAAGTGACAAGATATTCGGTGGCACTGTTGCGTGTGACGGTCAGCGTCACGTCGTATGGTGTGCCCACAGTCAACCTCGGAAATCCGTCGCCGCTTGTGACCTGTTCAACAAGACTGGTGGAACTAAGCTCATTTGTTTTACCTTCTGTTCGAGCAAACAGGTAAGACGTATTTGTTTCTGAGCCCTGATTGCACTGCGAAAAATATCCCAACGTCTCAAGGAAACCGTCATCTCCGGTGGCCTGGTTAAGGTTGTTGAGTACCTGAAGATCGTTGCTATCAAACAAACCAAATCTCAATGTTCCGCCAGTCGCAGTGGCATCCGCCGGCGTAACTGTAAACGACAGCGTAATCGAATCGCCGTCTTCGTAGAGGCCCTGATCGGCAAAATACGACCACAAATGACTGCTATTAGCAGTCTCAGTACTATTCGGCGTGCCCCAGGTAAAACTGGCGGCGTTGGGGTCAGACAGTGAGGGAGTTCCACTGCCCGAACCCGTATACCAGGGCCCGTCCAATGTCACCGTTGTCGCAAAGACAGGGGCCGAAACAAACAGAGCCACAATTAAAAGCAATATACTAATCTTAGTATTCATTATTAATCTCCTATTAGAGCTTTCATTACAATTAAGATAATTTAAGGCAAACAAGTCGGAACCATTCCGCATTCAAGCCAGTTTTGAGCAAGAACTGCAAAATCTGTTAGATCCACACGGCAGTCGTCGTTTAGATCTATCGATGGAGGATACAAACAAAGAGCTTCCTGGGAAGTTTCATAATAAAGGGCTGCTACATCGTCGGCTGACATAGCGTAGTTGTGTATCATAACTTCATCCATAGCACCTGGGAATGCGGCACCCCCGCCCAACTTCAAGGATGATTCTGTGTCGGTTCCTAAAGCAAAGTTGTTGCGTGTTGCTACCAGTTCGCCATCGGCGTAAAGCCGTGCCTGCCCCGAATCGAATGCCAGACAGATATGTGTCCAGACTTGTTCAGGAAGCAGTCCGGAAACTCTTATACCGTAGTCCGGCTGACTATAGAACCAAACACCCGCATTACCGCCAGAAACTCCACGGACCTTGAATGCCCACATCATGATGTCTGCACCCCAGCCATCACCCTTGGACAGAATATCATTGCCGTACTCGCCAATTGTTCCATCCCATTTGAGCCAGGCACTGATAGTCATCTGGCCTGTAGACTCCAGAGGGTTCCAGGTACCAATAGCAGCAAAGCTGTCAGGGTTGATCACTGCTGCACCCAATGCAGGTTCATCAGGACCGGCACCGGTTACAAACGTTGGTGCTGAATTGGGTTCGGTGCTATAAGTACCAACGATATCAACGTACTGGCCATTAACAAAATCATCCTGATCCATTGTCCAGTGAGCCAATGCCTGCTTAACGACTAACAGTGCAATTTTACTGGATACGGTTTCACTGTTACTGTCAATGGTTACGTCGCAGTAATAATATCCCTGGTCAGCAACCTGGGCATCTGTAATAGCCATAACTGGGCTATTGGTGCCCACGGGAGAATAAGTCACGCCATCCGCCGAATACATCCACTGATACGACAATCCTGAAGAATCTCCAGTGAATGGATTGGTTGCTTCAACGGTAAGTTCGGCATCTTCACCAACGCCGACTACAGCATCTTCCGGCAGTGCGGCATTGAGATCAGGTATAGAAAGTACTGTTGAAAATCCCCAGTTAGCTCCTGTCAGAATTGTACCGTCAGTCAGCTTCTCATCTACACGCCATGCGTAGATATTGTCTCGAGCAAGAAGACCTGCCGGAGGTGTCCATGAACCGCCATTAGATCCAGTCTCAGCTACAACATCCGAGATGATATTGGCGGGATAAGTAACCAGCAAGTTGGGGTCCGCCAGCTCGTTGATATCCAGGATGGATGCAATATAAACATGGTATTCAGAGACATCGACGTAGTTGCCTGTATCTGGATCGATGCCTGCTTCCCAGGACAATGCCTTGGTCAGCGGAACATCTTCCTGCAAGCTTGCTGGGTCAGGATTACTGGCAGCCCTGGGGTCTTCACCGACAAAAATCTCATCGCGAAATTCAACATTATCCAAATTCATTAACTGCGAACCGGTGCTAGCTGTTGCAAAGTTGATCCCAAGAATCTGGGTGGCTGCACCGTCAAAATCTACATTGGCAAAAACCAGTTGACCGTCTACCCAGACGTCATAGCGATAACTCTGAAGCGTGGTGCCGGAATAAGATCCTGATGCTCCTGTCATATTCACAACGATATCAATATGGTGCGGCATATCGAGTGAGTAAGATGCAGTTTGACCATTTGCCGAGATACTGCCGTTCAGAAAACTGACACTCGCAGAAGATGGGTTAAGCCAGTTAGACCCCGTACCATCAGTGAGTTTAACGTAGAAGCTGGCACCGCCATTATCATCAGGTTCGTTAATATCGAATGACAGAGTAGCAAACGTGTTCGATGGGTAATCAGTTCCTACATGATACCATAAATGTTCTCGCAATACTGTTGTTTGCGTACCCGGATCATTGATATGTACATATTGATTTTCAGATTCAAAAACAGAGCCGTCGTCGATCGCGACCGTGACATCACCTTTAGGATTGTACCAATCAGGAGTTGCCCCTTCAGAATAGGACTCAAAATCGTCTGAAAAAATTAATTCTGCCTGGGCCATACCAACCAAGGCAACCAACAAAACAAGAGTTAACAGTAGCTTCTTCATCATACTTCTCCCTAAACTAAGACCATAAAGTTTGTTAAAAAACGATTTTTAACAAAACTTCCAACACTAACATTAGCAACCAATCATCAATTACTCAGCACTGACTTGACGGTATTCGAAAGTGATGCCAACGCCAAATACGCTTTTTTACCATACTATTTTCTCCCGGACCGCATCTACAATTTATTTATGGATCACCTCCCCTTCCAAAATCATTGGCAATAAAGAAGTTAAAACTTTCTTCAGCACAAACTTTAAAATCAGCAGGATCTTTATCCGGCCGAAAATTTACATGATTAAAGAATCCGTGAGCTTTACCATCAAATGAAACGAGTTTGCAGGTATTGCTGTTATCATGCATTTTCTGTGTAAATCGTTCGACATTTTCAAATGGTACCGTGGTATCATCAGTGCCATGAAAAATGATTGTCGGACACACATCCGGGGTGATATGGTGAAATGGCGATAGCTCTTTATCAGTTTCGGGAGTGAACCGCCTCGAACCGTAGCCGTTCTTGGTTGTATCTACAACCGGGTTCAAGAGACAAAGCAGATTAGGCTTTGAACTGACGCTCAAATCCTCCCCCGGCTCATTATAGCCGGTAATGATCTCTGTACAGGCAGCAATATGACCACCGGCCGATCCACCACCGACAATAATTCTATCAGGATCAATTTTTAAATTTGATGCATTGGCACGAACCCATCTTACGGCGGATTTTGCATCATTTACCGCTTCATACGGGCTTGTTCCTTCAACGGACGAGACACGGTAATCAGGAGCCATGCAGATCATGCCCCTGGCGGCAAAATATTTGCAAAACTCTTCCATTTGGCCAAGATTTCTGCTAGACCATCCGCCTCCAAAGAACAGCAGAATTGCCGGCAATGGTTCAGAAACTTTCTTCGGCTGATATCTATGATACATCTTAAGGGCAACCGGGTTTGAGTTGATGTCTACGGTCTTTTTGTATGTAACATTGGCAAGTTTAACAATCGACTTAGATGCATCTTTACTGTCGCATGCCCCTTCCGTTGCGGTATCATTTGCAGGCTTATTTGTCGCCTCCAAAAGATTCCCCTGACTAAGTTCAAACATAATACGATCTAACCAGGCGTGATTAACATTGGTGAGCCCTTCCTTAAAATTGGGGGATGTCCGGACACTTCCCGAGACATCGGCTAACCCGGTACTCGTCCATGGGGCTGACATGGCGATTACCAAAATACTAATTATTTCATGCCTTTTCATCTTTCATGCCCCTCTATTTCCGATTCCTGTACGCCGCAGAAAGCTCATCACTCCAACACAGAACAGCACTAAGATGGGGTGAAGAATACTTAAAGAAACTCCTAGAAACTAAGATGGCGATATCGAATCATCATACTTAAATATAAATAAACCTGAAATATCAATCAACCTCATTTTGCGACAAAGACCCGTCCTTTTGCGTCACAGTTTTGATTTTCGCTTTAAACTATGCCCTTTTACAATCAAGTTTGATAATCTCGAACACACCAACTCTTTATGCTGTTGGAACACATCATTCATTGATTAAACTGTTATAATTGGCTTCACCTGGAGCTAATGCTTCCAGCCGCATTGCCGTAAGATAAACGATATTATTCTCCTCGCCGTAGAAGCCCGCATCCACCTTCACTGTGATGATTCCGTCGGCACCAGGATCGATATTCATCCACCGGATCACATGCCCACGGTCAGCATTTTTTGAAGTTTCCATCTCAGTGGTAAATCTGTCGATCACACCTGTTGAGCTTATGTTGACAGCCGTATCGGCACCGCCAAGTGTGAAACGATCCAGACCAGTATTACGTGTCTCACTTCGATCGCCATAGAAAGCAAGGTCATAAAGCATTCCAGGATCGAGACCTCTCAGGGTCAATGTCATAATTTCATAGTTTTCCGGGCGGCTATCCGTGTTACCTACACCAATATTACCATTGTTTAGATTCAGTCCTGGCACATTGAACAGGGAATAAGCCGGCGTACCAGTCGCCGGTGGACGGACTTGACCTTCATCACGCGAGTCGATCGCGTTTGCACGATTAATGCTAAAAAGTACTCCCGTTTCCGAGCCGTCAGCATAAGTAATCAAGGCCCTGGGGGAATCATTATAATCATAACCTAACTCACCACTTCCACTATGGTGAGTCGTAATGTTGCCCTTAGACTCCTGCCCGCTAATAGCACCAAAATCGTGGTAAGCGACAAAACCTTGCTTGCCGGTTACAGGTTCACCTTTAAAGATCATCTTTGAGTCGGAGTCAATCTTTCGAACAAACTCATCTTCGATTACTTCGATATCTTTAACATAGCCGTCATTGTAAACTTTCTTAGCCTTGCCTTCGCTAAGTTCAAATTGTTTTTTATTGGAATTTGGTAAACCAGCAAAAAGTATCGTTCTGCCTTTAATCACATGAACTTGGGTATTGTTATAACTATCTACTTCAACGCCGAACTCTGTACCCAGATCAACGATCTTGGAATTGTTGGTTTTGACCGTAAATCCTTGAGCCTGCGGCGGGACAACAGAATAAATTCGGCCGCGGATAAGCTTAACATCATCGGTACTGATCAATGAGAATTCAGCAGGTGCTTCGACCGTTATTTGAGCCTGATTGTCCAAACAGAATGTGGCATAGCCGCTAGTTAAGGAGTAGGTGTCCTGAAGCATACGGCCGTCTGTGCCGGGAATTTGCATGTTTTCATCCCATACGGCGTCGATTTGATCAATCAGTGCGGCCACATCAACCCCTGGCCTCCTGGGCGGGACAAACCCAATAAAAAGTGCAATAAAGAACATAGCAGCGAAACTAACCATAAGCGTAAAAAGCTGAAACTTTGACAACTTCCGCTTTTCACGTTGTGGATAAACCACTTTCTGGATCAATTCCCTTTTCGGCTTTTCTTCAGAAATCTCAATTATTGGAGCCGTTTTTTCAAACTCTGCCATCTCTTTCAAAAAACGTATCTGCGTATCACACTCACTATTTAACTCATTAAGAAATACATCGCATATCTCTCGGCTTTGATTAAGGTAAGCCACCATTGAATAAAAGTCCAGGCAATGATTTAATGCCTCTGGATCCTCATCAAGAATTGCATTCAATCTATCGACTTGCTCTTGAGAGGTATTTTTCTCCAGAGAAAGAGTCAGCAATTCTTCAAGTTCATTTTTTAAAGCCTGATCCATTATAGACTTTCTAAACTAGTGCCGTTTCAATTATCTAAGTTTAACTTTTGCTGATTTTTTTTATTGCGATATGCTACGTATCTATTCAGAGCGATTTTAAGCTCATTGTGGTTTTGATAATTAGTTCCGCGTATGACGAATTCCTTAACATGGGTAAACTGACATTCGATAGGATTTAGCCATGATGCGTTGGTCGGCGTCCAGATCAGATGAATATTGTTCTCGCGACAGTACCGCAGAACCTTGTCCTTGCGGTGCGGCGAGAAATTGTCCAGTATCAGATGGATCCGCTGGTTCGCAGGATACTTTTTCCTGGTCAGTTTCAAAACTTCCAAGAACTCCTGATGCCGCTTGCGTGGCCGAACATATCCCCAGAGCTTTTTCTGATGGACATCGTAAAACGCCAGCCAGTGCTGAACGCCGTGTTTGCGGGTATAGGTCGCAGGCAGCCTCTTGGGATGGTCGGTATGACAGTAATTCCGGCCTGGCTGAGGACGAATCTCCAGCGGTCCGAACTCGTCGAATGATATGGTCGGCCCGTTTGAGGCCGGCTGGTTCACATATCTGCGAATTAGTTTTTTTTAGACTTGAGATTGGGGTCGTTGCACTCTTTCCACGTCTTTGTCCGCCGGAGCTTGACCTTCTTTTCACGCAGGATGGTCCTGAGTGTTTCAATGCTGATCGTAGGAACGATCTTTTCCTGGACAAGATATTCACGCAGTTTTTCCAGGGACCACCGCTTAAAAGGGCAGTCCAGAAGATCGGGCGGACATTTTGCAGTCTCGGCAATAATGGCCTTGTCGTCCTCGGTAAACTCCGGCGGTCTTCCCGGCCGGGGCTTGGGCTCCAACGCCTTAAGGCCGCGTTGGTTAAAGTCTTTGATGATGGCCCTGACATGGTGCGGCGAATAGTGAACCAGCTCGGCGATAGCAGGAACTTTATAGCCCTGGTTAGAGGCAAGAATGACTTGGCCGCGACGAATCTTGATTCGGCTTTTGCTGCTGCGGAGTATCCGCTGAATTTGCTGGCCTTCACTGGTACTGAGGTCTCTGGCGTACAGACACATAAGAAATCCCTTTCTCTGCTTGTAAGCGTGAAATTATTTCTTCGTGTCATTCTATATAATACCAGATTATGCATGGCGCAAGTCTTAAATCATGGAAAAGTTAAAATTATATTTTTGAAACGGCACTAGACATGGACTTCTTCATGCAAGCCAATAAATAACCATATGCTCGTGACATAATTGTATATACATTAGGGACAGACACCCCAATTCGTTTAGCGATATCATTGGTATTGCAATTTTCGAAAAACTTTAATGCAATAACGGTAAAATATCGTTTTTTAAAATGTTTCAATTTCTTGAGGCATTCTTTCAGCTTTACATTTTGATTGCTGAGATTATCATTTTTGTTAACCGCAAGTGAGGATAGTTTCTCAAAAGAACCATCGCTATATTGAACAATGTCATGTTTTTTTTGCCGCCTTCGATGCTCTAAAATCTTGTAGCGAGCAATTCTGATTCCCCATGCGACAAAATCTGATCCTAGCTCAAAATCTTCAAAACGCTTCCACATAAAACTGATGGTTTCTTGCATAACATCATCCGCATCAGAGTAATTGCCAACCATAGTCAGCACATATGCATAAATCCGAGACTGATTTTGATATAAAAGTCGATGGTAATTGTCAGGCTGAGAGCTCTCTTCCCTAACATCACTCATAAACTTGCTCCTAATCTGTCAAAAAGTTAGTTGTCTCAATCACTAAGAAATGACTATTTTTTTAGAATGTCTTACAAATAAATTCGAGATAACGGCAAAAAATCCAAACTAAGAATACCCACATCTGCTTATCATAGCTGTCAGCTTGGCGCGCTTTCAGTTTACTGTTTCTCGGCTAGTCTTTTGAGATCAGCGTAGCTTCCTTTACCGGCCACCAGGCCTTAATTTTGGCTTTGAGCCGTGCGACCACCTCCGGGTACTCGTCGGCGAGATTCTGGGTTTCATGGGGGTCACTTATCACATCAAACAACTGCACCGGTCCTGGGTATTTGTGGACAGCCTTATACCTTTCATTCTCGCCGTCGTAACTGAGAATAAGCTTCCAGCGCCCCTCAATACACCAGCGAGTCAGCAGCGATTTTTCCGGGTTATCCAAATCTGCAATATCATGGGAAAAACCTTCGCCAAATATAGTATCCCGTTTGATCGCTTTTCCTCCTTCAACGGCCGGCAGCAGGTTCAATCCAGGACGATCGTCAGGTGTTTCAGAACCGGCAATTGCCAGTATCGTCGGATACAAATCAATACTACTGACCATTTCGCTGCGTTTGGAGGCGCTAAAGTGGTCGGGACAATTGAAGAAAATAGGCGTGCGGATGCCGCCTTCGTAGGTGGTCTGCTTTGAACGGGGGGCAAACCTTTGCCTGTATCCGTGCGGCACCTCGGTATCAGCAGTTCGTTGGATCCAACCATTATCACATACATACACAAATACAGTATTTTCACGAATCTTCTTTTGTTCAATATAGTCAACCACCTGCCCGCAGGTTTCATCGAACCAGTCGCACATGGCGTAATACTTGGCCAGTGCCGGATCCCGCCCTTCGGTGGTATATTTGTCGAGCAGCCGCTGGGGCGGATTGTGCGGCGTATGCGGCAGAAACGGCGCATACCAGACAAAGAACGGTTTTTCTTGTTCAACTGCGTAGTCCACAAACTCATACAGCGGATCCATTCCCTGGCGGCCGATCTTCAGCCCCGGCCCGCCGTGGCGGCCTTGGGTGGTCATACCGTGTGTGAAACCGCCGTTCTGGTAATCACCTTCCCACCACTTGCCGCTCTGAAAGCTCAGGTAGCCCCGCTCGGCCAGTGCTTCAGGGATCGTCACATAGTTGTCGATGAAGTTTTCAAGCTTGAGATTGGCTTCTCTGGCAGCATCTCCTGTATATCGTTTGGGGGAAGGATCATTTCCCGTGACCCCGTGCTGGTGGGGGTAGAGACCAGTGGCCATAGTCATCAGAGACGGGCGGCACAGCGGGGTTGGCACATAACCACGGGGAAACAGCACCCCTTCTTCTGACAAACGATCCAAATTAGGCGTCTGAATTACAGGGTGCCCCATAAAACCATAATCAGTCCAAGCCTGATCATCAGAGATAATCAGGACAATATTGGGGGATTGATTTTGAGCGGTGCATCCGGATACCATGATTATAAGGACTGCACTTGCAAGAAAAATATTACTGAAGATATTCCGCAGTATCATAGATTTCCTTTTCATGCGATATTCCATCGAGTAAAGATAATCGGTTTCTTCATTAGTCTGACTCTTTGTACGGCATCTCAAAATGATATTGGCCGGATTCGATCGTATATATTGTAACATTTTTTTCACTACGCTCGAAATCGATCCCATTGGATAGGTCAACAGGAACACTGTTCTCTGTGATGTTCTCGGGTGTGCCGCAAGGCAAATAAACTTTAGCGACGGTATTAGAGGGAATCTCTACGTGCATAGTAATTGTTTTATCACTTTTTCGCCAGTTACTTATAATCTGACCGCGTATAGAATTATAACTGCAATTAACCCATTGTAAACCAAGAGGCATGTGAGGTCTTATCACAATTCGATCAAAGCCGACTGCATCCGGCTCTGGTTGAATACCACCTAACCAACCATAAAACCATTGTGAAACTGAGCCAAACATGGGGTGGTTGTGGGAATATGTATTGTCGCTATAAGCCCAATGCTCCCACAGTGTCGTTGCGTCATTTTCGAGCATATATCCCCAGCCGGGAAATGTTTTTTGATTTACAATGTCATATGCGGTCTGCTCTAGACCATGCTGAGAAAGCAGCTCAAGCATATATCGTGTGCCAAAGATCCCAGTGGTAAGGTGGTCGTCATGCTCAGTGATATCTTCCAAAAGATACTCCAGTGCTTTCGCGCGATACTTTTGAGGCAGTATGCTCGAGTACAATGCAAAAGACTGACTACCCTGTGTTCCTGGAGCACACTCGCCGGTTTCGATATCAAAGAATTTCTCATTATAAGCATTTTTTATCTGTTCGGATAAGGTCAAATAATGCTTCGAATCTTCTTGATAACCTAGAATCTCAGCCATTCTCGAAAGCATTCTTACACTTTGATAGTACAAAGGTGTAACCATTGGAGCAGAGGGAGTTCTGGTTAAAGATTCATGATCGCTAAGGCCATGTTTAATAATATGCTCGGGATTATTTTGTGTTACAAGATCGAGCCATTGTTTCGAAGTCTGGTATTGTTGTTCAACAATTCTTCTGTCCCCGTAGTATTGATACAATTTTAGTTGCGTATGCGGATGAACCATCGCCCAGCCGACCCCGCAGTACTGTATGCCAACCGAAGGAGCCGTGTCAGTAAGCATTCCACTAGACAATTTACTGTCATCCCAGTCTTCAACTGCCTTAGTGTAGAAGTTGGACATGTCATAGTTATAAATAAAGGCTTCGTTGGTATTGACTAAGTCGCCGCCATAGCCAAACCGTTCGCGATGAGGACAATCAGATTGAACACTAAAGATATTGCTCAGAAATGTCCATTCGCACATTTCCTGGATGGCGTTAAACATCTCATTAGAGCAAGAAAATTCGCCAACAGAGCTGACATCTGAGCCAAGCCGCAAACCAGTTATCATATCAGGCGACGGCTTTTCAGGGCACCCAGTGACTTCAATGTAGCGAAATGCATGAAAAGTGAATCTTGGAGTATAAACTTCCGGTCCATCCCCACGGGCAATATAAACATCGCTTTGCCATGCAATGCCGGGATGAGATTCGAGAGAGTCGTTTCGTTTTCCTTTAATTTGACCACAAACACTGGTCATAGGATTTAAGGTGCCATCTTCATAGAGCAGTTCACCATATCTTAAGTTTACCTTGGTACCTCTTTTAAGGTCGAATCTGAAGGATGCCAATCCTGCAAAGTTTTGACCCATATCAACAATGTATACGCCTTTTTCGGGTTCGGTAATTTTTACTGGTTTGATGGTCCTCGTTACTTTGATCGGCTCTACAGGCTGGGCCTGAAGCGAGCCCACTGGTTCCGTTGCTGGTGAAGCATTCGCCCAGCCAGTATCATCAAATCCCGGCTTATTCCAACCCGAAATTTCTTTACGGGCATCATATATCTCGCCAAGATAGATGCTGTTTCGAAGAATGGGACCTTGAGCGACCTTCCAGTCTTTGTCGCTGCATATAGTCTGCTCGGTGCCGTCATCATACAGAATGCAAAGTTGCGTAATAAACCTTGGTCGGCCTACAGTCAAATGGTCTCGAAGATTTCTGCTGCCCCACATTCGTAACGGCAAAGGATTGTACCAGCCGTTGCCAAGCATGACTCCAAGGCAGTTGGCTTCACTTTGCAACTGCTCGGTAACATCGTACGTACTGTAATAAACTCGTTCAGAATAGTCTGTCCAACCTGGATCAAGATAATGATCACCAATACGCTTTCCATTGAGACTAGCCTCGTAATAGCCAAGTCCGGTGATATATAGCCTGGCCAGTTCAACTTCTTTATTCAAAACAAATTCTTTCCGAAAAATGGGAGCCGGATCGAATTTATAAAAATCTTCATCTGCTGCCGGGTTACTTTTGCCGTCATTGATCCACGTGGCGTCCCAGTCTTCTGCATCCAACAACGCAGTCTCAAACCAGGAAGCACTGCTCCAGTCGCCCGCGTTACCGTCCTTATCCCAAACCCTGACCTTCCAATAATATCGAGTAGCGGAACTAAGTGGTTTCCCCCGATAAGCGACTTGAATGGAATTGCTTGAGTTGACTTTTTGACTGTCCCATTGATCAGCCTGGTTGGATTCGAGAGCCTTAAGACTTGTTGACACGATCACCTGATAAGCAGTTTGCTTCTGACCTCTCCCTGATGATTTCATTGTCCAACTCAGGCGAGGTTCAGCAACGTCGATTCCCAAGGGATTGACTTTGTATTCACATCTAAGATTTTCAGCACTTGATCCGCTAGAAGGCATTTCAGCAAACGTTTGGCAACCAGAACAAACAATTAGAGGTACGGCAACCAGAAGACTAATAAAGAAACCTTGGTAAAAATTGAATTTCATAAATTTTTTCCGATCGGGCACATAAGAATATAATGAGAACAGATGTTATTATAAAACGCTATCTTATTCTGGTTTAACATTTTGCGGAACCACGCCTTTAATCTCATATTGCTTAACAAAATCATCAGTCTTTGAACGCATTTGCTTCAGGATGGTTTGATAGTCTGGATGCAAAACCAGATTATGCAGTTCTGTCGGGTCCACGTTTAAATCATATAAACATTCATAAGCCGGATTCTGTTCAAAATAGCGGGCATACTTATACTGCTTCGTTCGAACTCCTTCCCATTTTGGAATGTCTTTATGATCCATAAGATGCTCACAAAATATGGAATCACGCTTCTCCAGGTCAATTGAAGAGGCTCCGCTCATAGCCGACAGCAGGCTGCGTCCTTGATAATGTTCCGGCACTTCAACCCTCCCTAACTCAAGAATAGTTGGTGCAAAATCGAGATTCAGCACCATAGGATCCACAGACTGTCCAGTGAATTTATCTGGCATGCGAGGGTCGTAAATTACCAAAGGAACGCGCAGAGACTGTTCAAAATGAGTCCATTTACCGGCAAAACCCCGATATCCCATATAGTAGCCATTATCAGCGCTATATATAATAATCGTATCGTCTTCGATATTAAGTTCTTTAAGCAAGTGTCTCAGTTGGCCAACAACTTTGTCTATCCCGCTAATCATGCGAAAATATGAACGCATATTAGTCTGATATTTTTCAGGTGTATCCCATCGCCAATAAAAACGTTTACGATTCATCGAAGTTTGTAAAAATTCGGGTAGTATTTCAAAGTAAATTGGATCTGACAGACCAGGAGAGGGCACACTAACATCGTCATACAACTCACTTGTCCATTCCGGGTATGGATAGTGCCCTTTGCCGGGAGTTTTGTTGCGGTCTCTCGCGTGTGACGCATGGAAACTTACAGATAGACAAAACGGACGATCATCATTGTCTTTGATGAACTTTTGTGCTAAGTTGCTCATGACTTCTGTACTTTCCAGCTTGCTCCCGTCGGGCTGATCGAGGTAGCCGGGCCCTGGGACCGTTTCGAAATAGTCAAACATCTCCCCACTGCCTTTCATACTACACCCGAATTTACCAATAAATCCGGATCGATAACCCGCTTGTCGAAGCAAAGCAGGATAACTGCTAAGAGTGTAAGCCTCTGCAACAGCCGGTTTCCCAAAGGTATACCCGTGAGTGCGCTCGTGAAGGCTGGTAAATATAGACGCACGGCTGGCAGCGCAGATCGAAGTCGTAACAAAACAGTTTTCAAAACGAACACCCTCAGAAGCCAGACTGTCAATATTGGGCGTTTGCACAATCGGGTGTCCGGCACATCCCAGCGTATCATTTCGTTGATCATCTGTAAGAAGAAAAATGATGTTGGGACGCTCTGGTGAATCCACCCAATCATTCGAAGCTAAAGGTTTGGCCTTATCGTTAGAACATCCCCAGATAAGTGTCAATCCTGTAAGTATTAAGCTAATTTTTATCAATGACTGTCTTTTATTCATTCGAACCTCATGCCACCTTAATTCACTTTCAATGTTTGACACTTCTATATGACAATTTTTTACTCATCATACTCAAGTCATATTCTTTGAACCTAGTCCATTATCTGGGCTGTTCCCTTAAAAAGCCCCAGTATGCCTCGAAGATTGTAACCGTTCTGGTTTGGGAGTTCGTCGTGGTTATCTACACCCCAGAAATCATCATTGTTGATGGCTTCTTTTTCGTTGCAGAAAAGAACATGACCGTCACCGTGCAGCACATTGATACCTGCGGGCTTATTGACACCTGCACGATGCAAAGCACCACTCTGGCTACTGATAACGTCAGCGAGCATACTTGTGCTCGAAGTCATATTTGAGACTTGATTATCAAGTATATGAACCCGAACATCGCGTTTGCTGCTCCCACATTCAATGACCTCTCTGCCGCGACCTTGAGATAAATAATTGTAACTGATTCTCACAAAATTAGCGTGATAAGCGTCCGGATCGTGTACAAACGGCCAACTGAGGTCACCTACATAATGATCGTAAGAAAGCAAATCGCTGACACCTCTGGCTGAAGGACAATAGAATATTTCGGGGTCCTTGAGATAACCAGCATCAAACAAAACAGCAACGTTTACAGGACCGTCAGTTATTTTGTGGGATTCATTAGTTGCATTGGGATTTATCCAGTATGCGGCATAAGCGTAGAATCCAGTATATCGGGGGGCAATTTCCATGTAGTTCTCAGGAACTTTGTTGTCGTTGTCTTGTGCATAAGTAAACAGGCTGATACCAACCTGCTTTAGATTGGATCCGCAAGTAACACGCCGGGCACGCTCCTTGACCATACTCAACGCAGGCATCATTATTGACATCAGCAATGCAATAATCGCGATAACCACTAATAATTCAATCAGCGTAAATCCTTCTTTATTCTTCATTTTCTCTCTCCCATTGTTGATAAAAATTACAATAACCTTTAATCGCACATTCTAACCTTTTGCTTACTATATTTAGAAGCTATTGGATAACTGCATATGCCAAGACATTTCATAGTTAAACCGTAATTCACACTCGTTTACTCATGACTTCTTTTTCATACTGCTTAACCTCATCAAACCAGTCCAGCCCTACTGGTATTTCCTGCTTCAAACAGTAGTAATCCCAAACGGCATTCCAGGGCATGGACTTCAATTCTTCAAAGTAGGCTAACCGTTGAGTGTAATCCATATTCAACTCAGCTCGGCGAAGTTGTTCAATTGGCTCTAGAAGTGCAAACAGCAGTGCTTTTAGCAGATTACGGGTGCCGATCACCCAGGCAGCCACGCGGTTGATACTGGCATCGAAGAAATCAAGCCCGATATGAATCTTGTCCAGATTATCACTGCGAATAAGCTCTTTGGCAATCTGCTGGAGTTCATCATCAAAACATACGACGTGGTCACTGTCCCAACGGACGGGCCTGCTTACATGCAGCAGCAGTTCCGGACAGAACATCATAACTGAGCTGATTTTTTCGCTGATCTTTTCCGTGGGATGGTAGTGACCGGCATCAAGACATAAAAGTTTCTGCCGCGAAATAGCGTAGCCCATGTAGAACTCGTGCGACCCCACGGTATAGCTTTCCCCACCAATGCCAAAAAGTTTAGATTCGACTGCATCAAGATTCAAACTTGGGTCGATCTCTTCGGCAAATATTTCATCCAGTGAATCTGCCAGACGTTCGCGAGGAGCAACACGGTCGGCCGGGATATCCTTGTAAGCGTCCGGGACCCAGAAATTGGTAACGGTCGGCGTTCCGAGCTGTTTTCCCATTTCGGAAGCGATCCTGCGGCAAGCGATGGCGTGCTCGATCCAGAAGTCACGAATGCTTTTGTCCGGATGACTGAGGGTGAAACCGTCGGCAGCTTTGTCGTGTGAGAAAAATGTGGGGTTAAAATCTATGCCGTGAAGCCTGTCCTTCGCCCAGTCGATCCAGCTTTGAAAATACCCCGGATCTATCTCGTTGCGGTCAACAAACGTGCCGCCATTGTCCAGATAACTCGCGTGCAGATTTAAACGATGCTGGCCTGGGATCAGTGAAAGTGCTTTTTCGATATCAGATCTTAGTTCTGAAATCGTTCGTGCTTTGCCGGGATAATTACCGGTAGTCTGGATACCACCTGACAATTCCGAACCGCCAACTTGCTCAAAACCTCCGACATCATCGCCCTGCCAGCAATTTATGGATACCGGAATGGTTTGCAATTTCTTGAGAACAGCTTCGGTATCAACGCCAACGGCAGCATACCGCTCTTTAGCGAGTTTATAGGCTTTTTCGATTTGAGTTTGATTCATTGACTAATTCCAGTTTAAAATCCACTTCTATCTTACATGTTCGAAACTGATCGGCGGTTCACTTGAACGCCTTTTGAAACTAGTAAAAAATAGTTATATTAATACTAAATTATATGTCTGCCTTAGTTGCTCCGATCTAATTCCATACGGACATCAAGGTTTCCCACTGCTTCTGTATTCATTCCATTACCCGTTTTCCTTCCACATGTACAACGGTGCACTGATAAACCAGACAACTGTCGCAACGATCATAGCGAGCTTGACACTCTGCAGAGACGAGATGCTGCCTGTTAGATACAAAGCAGAAGGCAGTATCAGTACCGCCAGGCATATCCACGAAACAATTTGAGCTATTTTCTTAAGCATATCTAATCCTCTTATGAAGACAGTGCACAATTTCTTTTTTGAATCAGATAACTAATCAGCACATAGACAACTGCAGCAAAAAACCAGCCAGGCAGCGAAACAAAATAGATTTGAATGCGCCCCGTCTGCACCAGCCACCAGCACACCGCCAATGTTACAAACCAAGCCAGCCCAGCAGCCAGATTGAATGGCGATTTGCTTATTTGTGCATAGTTACTTTGAAGTCCGAGCTTTTTCATGAACCAGAAGTCGACGAAGATCACCGCACCCATCGGCATCAACAGCATGCCATAGAGAGCGACAAAACCTAGCAGTTTCATGGCAACCGCCGGAAACATTCCCGCAACAGTTGCTAAGGCCCCGGTTACCAGTGTGACCGTGAATCGAGACCATTTGTGAACGATTGCCTGGAAAGCAAGTCCCGCCCTGTATATAGTCGGGTTCGCTGTGGTCCAGCCGGCGATTATCACACAGACCAGGCCCGCCAATCCAGCCGCCTTGTAAGCCATCGGACCGGGCAGTACATTGGTATCACCCGGGTTTAGATGGAGCTGATAGGCAAACAGGATCGATGCGCTAATCCATGCCATAAAGTGACCAACATACATTCCAGCAGCCGAGGCTACAGCAAACCATGACTTTTTCGCGTACCGAAATACTGACAGATCGCTCATGCCGATGTGCATGGCCATGTTGCAGAACCATGCGAAGAAAGTGACGTGCCAGAACGTGAATTTTACCTGGCCAGGCAGCGGATCGCCCCCCTTCCAGATGTGATTATTCGCAAGGGCCCATAGATCACCGACATTGCGGACCTCGGCTTCGCTGACATTCATGAATTGTCTCAGACCGATCAATCCAAATGCAAGGAAAACCAACACCATCCATGGAGCCGCGATATTTGCAAATTTCGCAACCACCTGATATCCACAGGCCGCCACAATAGCGATCACTCCGCCGACTGCCGCAACGGCAAGCACCCACCCAATGCTGTTCGGATACAGATCCGTCAAGCCTGGCATTGGAAAATCGAACCATACCCCCACAGCAGTTGCCGAAACAGTGATCATCGCCCCAGCAAGAAAGCAGAACATTATACCGTTCGCCAGATTATAGAGCGTCACCAGGTGACGACCGCAAATCCTTTCAAGTTGATAGTACAGGGTCAACCGTGCGCGTGTCGCGATGGGAGCACACATCAGCATCCAGCTAAGAACAGCCAGTGCATTACCGAGCAGCAGGCCTGTTATAAGATCAAAAACGCTCACCCCCGCAGCGACAAACAGCGGCCCGATCATGAGTTCCGTACCGGCGCAATGCTCACCCGCATACATGCCGATAAAACTCTTGAATTTAAGCAATGCATGCTCAGGTACCGGCTGACGTTCAAATTCATCCGAAGACTGCTGTTGTGCTTCGTGTTTCGGCACAGACGGAGTTTCATGATTCCCAGAAGATTGTTGTGCTCCTTGGGGTTCTGCCATTTAGAGTATCTCCAAAAAGGCCGTCGTTACAGTTTTTAGCTCCGCAATCGCATGCTGCAATCAGCTTCACATCTGTTTTTTGCGATAGGATTCAACTTCCCAGTTCTCGATAAATTCTCTTGCTTTCTCACTCATATAGTCGATGCCTCCGAAAGCCTCAGCCAGTTGTTCTACTAAAGCTGCATCCTGGGCCAACTGCAATGCCAGTGACGCACCTTTTGCTTCTTCTGAAACACCAAAGACCGCATCACCGAAGGCGATAACCTGCGGAATATATCCATGTTTAGATTTGAAGTCATCAATCCCCTTATGAGTCGGGGTGCCTATATATGGGTAAGACTTTGCATATACAATATGATCCGGAGAGATAGGTCCTGAAGCAGGTTTGAACCTCCCGCCAGAAGCAATCGATATATCATCCATTCCTATCGCATCGCGAATGATGGATTCTGCAGCTTTAATGCGGTCGACTTCAGGCTTAGCTCCGACATCCAACTCAAGCGAAACACCTGCGTTATCGTACGAGGCCTTCAACATTGACATCACCTCGGCATAAAGCTTGCGAATCTCATCAGGTTCATCTGCCGCGACAAATACGCCGTGGTTCTTCAAAAAGATGAGCGAGGGTTCGCGACCATTTTGATCCTTGTAATTCTGTATCTCGTTCCTGACCTCCATACAGAGTGTATAACCGGGATCGATATAATCGAGCCAAAGCGCAGTCGGGAACAGTTCCCTGCAGACCGCTTTTCCCTCCATTGCACAGGTCATTCCGTTTACAAGGCAGGGATGCGTATGCACCACGTATCGTGCACTTAATGAGTCGTGCAGAGGTGCTTCAACCGAGGCCCTACGACCTGCATCTGTAAGCACAGCATTCTGCATCCTGTCTTTAACCAGTGCTTCCCTGGCGGATGCTTCGGCGGGAGGGTTTATTTTGTACAAATCGGCGAGCTGATTTCGACTCAGCGCGACAAATGTCTCCGGCTCTAAATCGGCCAATGTGGTACCGGACGGCTTGACCCAAAGCGTGCTGCTATTTTTGCATGAAGTGTTCCCGCCGCCTCCCAACACATAATCGGCAATCCCAAATTCGTGCGACAGATCAGTAATAGTGTTAAGAATATCCAAGGCCAGCTCCAGTAATGGTCAGTTTGCCAAAAGGTACCTTAACCAATATACTTATTGGCGAAGCAATAAAAAAGCCCTTTTTGCGTCAACCTATCATCATTTTGCGTCACAGGGCCTTGATTTTAGATAGCAAACAGCGTAGAATGAGCTTTTGCAATCCCAATTACTGAAAAGCAGTTGTTTAAGACAGCCCAAACAACTGTATACATTGAAAATGATTTTTGAACCTTTGTGCTTCACGGTTGTATGGAAAACTTTTTTTCTTATCTGCCCATATCCGAAAACAACATGCGATGGGATTTATACCTGACAGGCGCAGGCGCCGCTTCAATCGCTGCCGAAGATAGCTATCCGCCTCAAGGACACCCAAGCTTATACAGTTTCCGCTGGGAAACGGGCCGTACACTTGCAGAGTATCAGATTCTGTTGATTGCAGAGGGGCATGGGGTTTTCGAGTCAGCTAAAAATGAACAGACACAGGTTAAAGCCGGGGATGTAATTTTTCTGTACCCTGATCTGTGGCATCGGTATCGCCCCGATCCAAGCAGCGGCTGGAAAGAATACTGGCTAAGTTGGAACGGCGAACGTTTGTATAGACTGATGAAGAAAGGCCTTTTGGATCCAAACCGGGGAGTGATCTCGGTTCAGCATCCTGAGCTTATTGCCGCAGCATTCGAAAAGATCCTCAAGCATGTCAAGGATCATCCGGCCGAGAATTCGAACGTGCTCAGCGCCTATGCTATGGAGGTTCTCACGCTTGCGATGGACGATATCGACATAGCCAAAGTCGCACGAGATACAGCTGTGCCTCGCGATCACGTCCATTCAATCGATGATCCCGTCGTGTTCAAGGCATTGCAGACTATCTGGAATCACAGCTATAGAGATATACGAGTCGACGACCTGATCGAAATGCTGCCGATCACTCGCCGGACGCTGGAAAGGAAGTTCAAAGAAAGCCTGGGCTGCTCCATCGGGACCGAGATAAAAAGATGCCGCCTGGAACGCGCAAAGCACCTGCTGGCGAACACAACGCTGCCCATCAAGCACATTGCACTGGCTGTGGGATTCTCAAGCACGGACCGGATGGGCAAGGTATTCAAGGAAAGCCTCGGCATGACACCCAGCCAATATCGTAAATCCGTAAAGGATCAGCACCAGGGTCTCTAAGCAGATACTGCTGTGGCCCTTTACTTATTAAGTCTACTTCTAAACTGATACGCCAACGGGGTAAAAGGCGAAACAAAGCATCACTACAACCAGGAAATACTACGTAATGGTCCGCAACGAAGACATGGACGCGGCAAGCAAAGTAATGGACAAGATCCTCGAAGACGCGAAAAGGTGACTGACGCAATAGTGACGCAGAGGCAGTTTTCGAGGGCAAAACAAAAAAGGCCAGCCTCGCATAAGTGCGTGACTGGCCTAACTTTATCCAAATGGTCAGGGGCGGATTTGAACCGCCGACACACGGATTTTCAACGGCATCTAGCCGTTCACAAACCTTTACTATTAAAGCACTTACAGCCCTAAGTTTTTCGTGCCATTACGCTTACAGTTATATTTCATGACATCATAGGACAGCGGGTACCGGCCGTCAAGCAGCAAAGTTATAGGTTCGGTTATAAAAAGTATCCAAGTCCGCACAGATGTGCCCACCAAATATCCAGATATAGTAATGACAAGGGTTTATAACAAACCAGCAACCCAAAACCGACAAGTCCTCAGCTCGCAGGTTTAGCTCAAAAAGTAATGCAAAAATTCTTAAGCTGCCCAGTCCTGGCACAGAGTTTCGGTTTAAGCCAGCACCAGTTCTGTTGCCTTTGCCTGCATATCCGGCGGGTAGCCGTACTTTCTTAGCACATGTTTTACCTTCATGCGGAGCTGTGCCCAAACGTTCTCACGGATTTGCCAATCGATACTCAGATTTGCGGACAGGTCACTGAGAGATCAGAACTATTCATCCAAGCAGTGATTAGTTTTGTTTTGATAATCAGATTCCGATTTGGTATAAAGAGCAAACGAGCAAGGGGTTCGGAATATTCATTTTAAATCCATTTGATATCGAGTTTTATAAAGGCAAGTGCACATGTCGACTAAAAGAGTTATGGCTATTGTTTTTACAATGTCACTAATAACCGGTAGTTGTGTCGCAGAGGAGTTTAAGCTGTCTTCGCTGGGGACCAATTTCATTACCACCGGCTGGGGTGATCCGCAGGTGAATAAGTCCAGTGACGGCAATACTTTGCGGATTGGAGGCAAGTCTTTTGAGCATGGGCTCGGCACGCATGCATCCGGCAAGGCGGTTGTGTTGCTGGCCGGCAGGGGCGAGAGGTTTCGGGCGTTTGTGGGCGTCGACGATGAGGGCGGCAAGCGAGGCAGCGTGCAGTTTATTATCAAGGGAGACGATGAAATACTTTTTGACAGCGATGTAATGCACGGGGGCGATGAAGCCAGGGAGGTCGATGTAGATGTCAGTGGCGTTGATAAGCTGTTTCTCGTCGTCAAAGATGGTGGCGACGGTATAAGTCACGATCATGCAAATTGGGCGGAGGCGGTGATTGTCATGAAAGAAGGCTCACCTGTGTTGGTGCCGGATGCGGAACTTATCGAGATTGCCGGCGAGAATACGCTCATGGTGCTGCAGGTTTCGCCAAAGGGCAGGCTGTTGAAGGGGTATTATGGGCCAAAGCTGGAGCTTGGGGACGTTTTCAAAAGCGGGCTGGGCAGTCAGATGGTTTTGCCGACAATTTTTAGTGATTCCGAAAGACAGTACTGGCAGGAACCTGCGTTGCAGGTGAAACATGCAGACGGACACGTCTGGACGCAGCTGGTTTATAAGTCGCATGAGAAGAAGACAGTCGAGCCGGGCGTAAAACTGACAAAGGTCAAACTGAAGGATCCGAATTACGAATTCTATGTAGATCTGTGTTTCAAAACCTACACGAAGCAAGACATAATCGAGCAGTGGATGGAAGTTCGAAACCAGGAAAATGGGCCGGTTGTCCTGTCGCGTTTTGCGTCCGCTGCTATGCCCATGCAGGCGCGTGAGTATTGGCTGACGCATTTTCACGGCAAATGGGCGGGGGAAATGGACCTTTACGAGGAGAAACTCACGCCCGGCGTCAAGATCGTGGACTCTAAACTGGGTATCACAAGTTCGATGGCGACAGCGCCGCATTTCATGATCTCGCTTGAAGAACCTGCAAAGGAGAATACGGGCAAGGTGTTGGGAGCTTCGCTTGCGTGGTCAGGCAATTACAGGTTTGCGTTTGAAGTTGCAGACGACAGGCTTATGGCACTTGCGGGGATGAATCCCTTTGCCTCTGAGTATGAGCTGGCGAAAGGTGAGTCTTTTAAGACGCCGGCATTGATTTACACCATCAGCGACAAGGGCAAGGGTGAGGTTAGCAGACGTTTTCACAGGTGGGCCCTGGAGCATGGCATTCGCGGCGGCGAGAAGGTTCACAAAACCGTGCTGAACAACTGGGAAGCGACTGGTTTTGACGTGAACGAAAAGCGGATTGTCGATCTGATCGACCGGGCCGGCGGAATGGGAATGGAAATTTTCCTGCTGGATGACGGCTGGTTCGGCAGTCCGGAAAAGGCGAGGATTCTGGGCGATTGGCGAATCACGCCGAAGATGCTGCCTAACGGACTTGAGCCGTTGATCGAGGCATGTAAGGAAAATGATTTCGACTTCGGCATATGGATCGAAATGGAGATGGCCAATCCTGGTGCTTACATTCTGGATGAGCATCCGGACTGGATACTGGCTGAGCCTGATCGGGAGAAGTATCGACAGCGTGGCCAGTATGTGCTGGATATGACAAACCCGGAAGTGCAGGAGTTTGCGTTTAAGTGGGCGGATGATCTGCTTTCAAAGCACCCGAAGATTAAATACGTTAAATGGGACTGCAACAGCGCGTTTCATAACCCATGGTCGGAGTATCTGGGTTCGGAGAAGCAATCGCATCTGTGGATAGACTACATTCATGGGCTTTACAGGGTGATGGAGCGTGTCGCTGAGCGTCACCCGGATGTACAGATGATGGTTTGTTCGGGCGGCGGCGGTCGGGTAGACTACGGCGTACTGCGGTATTTTGATGAGTTCTGGCCGAGCGATAACACTAATGCTCATAGGCGGGTGAAAATACAGTGGGGATATTCGCACTTTTTCCCGGCAAAAACGATCTCGGCACACGTAACGCACTGGGGCAACAGTGATTTCCAGTTTGCGTTCGCAGTTGCTATGAGTGGCAGGCTTGGAATGGACGTTGACCCGGCAAAAATGACGGACGCTGAGAAGGCCGCGGCTGAGGTAGCGATACCGCTTTACAAAGAGCGTATCCGGCCGATAGTTCAGGAAGGCGATCTGTACCGGCTGATGTCGCCGTATGACGAGCCGAGGGCGGCGTTGAATTATGTTTCGCGGAATAAGGCTAAGGCGGTGGTCTTTGCGTTCCAGACGGCTGATGACGAGAGCGGTGAGTCTGTCGTGGTCCGGCCGAAGGGGTTGGATGCGGCGGCGAAGTATCGCGTGGAAGAGGTGAATCTGCCCGAGGGCAAGGCTGGGCTTTGTCCGGACGACGGGCGAATCATAACTGGAGCTGAACTGATGGAAAAAGGTCTGCGTGTGCCGATGACTACAAACCTGCAGAGTTCAGTTGTGATTTTGACGGCAGAATAGTCGATTTTCAATTTAACTGATGACAGATAAACTGCCTTTCTGCCATCATTTATTAATACCCGAAATTTCTTAAGTAACCTTTCTAGAGGACGCGAAAAGTTTAATGTTTTTTCTTTGAGGTGGCCCTGCTGGTTATAATTTTTATAACAGCTTCTGATTGAACTATTGCAAAGTTGCTTACAGACAAATTCATAGCAACATTGATGTGGTTTAACGTGAAATGTCAAAACCACAGCGATTAAGATGTTGTTAATCAATGAGCAAAGGTTTTGCTTGGGTTGTCATGCTGACCTATCGACGAGCTACTTGGGCACTTTATTTTTATTATAATATAAAAACAATCTCAGCGGCCAGGACATCTTCCATGCAGCAAACGAGAAGCATAACTACCGCAAATCTCACGCACGAGCCCTTCCTCACTGTCTAGAAGCTGTTTCGAAACTGCTCGTGGCTTGCCGGTGAGCAATTTTTTGTACTGGCAAGGCGAGTAAAATTAGTAATAGTCGTAACTATGGCCGATTTTGCTAAACGCAGCCAGGCTAAGAAAGGGCCGCCGATAGGCAAATCTGAATTTTGAAACGGCTTCTACTGTTCAGTTAAGGATTCTTTCGGGCAAATCCCTTAGCTGACTTGGTTTCATATTTACCTGTTCCACTTCATAAAACTGAGATCCTTCTCTCCCTCGCGTTCAAACTGGCGATTCCATCTCAACTGCCAGAGTTCTTCGGCATCGACTTTCTGAGCGCTACCGTCAGCCATGGTCATGTTGATGCCGTCGCCATGCCTTCTCATAACAAAGCAGGAAATACTGCTCCAATTGCCGGCATCATAAAACTCCTGGTCCGTTGTTGCGGAACGGCGAAGCGGCTGATTGTTGTCCGGCCAGGCATTGTTCCAACGTGCATCCATGAGCACAGGAACCGTATTCGCCCGCGGCATGTTTGCACGGCCCCAGGTTTTAGAGCTGCCCTCCAGCTTTCTGATGTAAGAGTTTTCACCATAGCTTCCCGCTCCGATGTCATCATCCTCCATCCAAATGGCTTCCTGGACATTGACCTTCCAGGCCTCGAGCGTGCTTCCGAAAAAACTTCCCTGCTGCATACCCGTTGGGTTAGATTGTGAGATTTTCTTGGCAGAAGGACAGAAACGCATCTCGTCTATGTCGGAATAGTAGTCCTTAAGGTCATACATGAATGTGGTATTTGTAGTTTCAGTTTTGAATTCCGGGAAGCTGCCATCGTGATCGTTACTGAACAGCTGATAGCATAGCCCCCACTGCTTAACCCGAGACATACCAACTACGCCTCTTGCTTTCTCTTTGACCATCGACAACGCCGGCATCATGATCGCAAGCAGCAGTGCAATAATTGATATTACAACCAGAAGTTCAATAAGTGTGAATGCTTTTCTATTCATTGATTTGCCTTTCTTTATTCTTGTCTCATAACGATCTAGAACGCAATCTCCAGCGATATCAGGGGCAGATTCGTTAAGGGGCCAGTGAGCTGTTAGTTTTATCGCTCGGGGAGCTGAAATTGTAGACAGACTTTATGAATTGCTCGTACCTGCTATGGATTTCGCGTGCAACGGTAACTGTGTCAGTCTGAGGTGTTTCAGGATAAGATTTTGTCTGCTGAGTCCAGCCTTTTTCAAACTCAGCATAATAATTAATCTTGCGGGCAGGATTGCCTTCCAACTGTGAAGCAAGTTCTTTTATGAACATCTGCCAGCGGGGCTTGTAAAAATCCGAAATCAGACCGGACCATTCGCGGTGTGCATACTCATGGAGATTTGAGTTTCTATAGGACCAGGTTGTGATAAGAGTGCGAGCGTTGAATTCGTGCAAGTCTTTCTGTTGAGGTGTTCGGCCCCATGTCCGGGCTTCAGCGATCCAGGGGCCGAGCATAAACTCAGAACGGGTTGAGCAGATGCGGTCCTGATCGTCCAGCAGTTTGAGAAATCTATCGGACCATCGCTTGAATTGCTCTTGATTACCTGCCTCGAAGGCGACTATCATCCGCTTATGTACCGGCTGGGCAAAATTGGCCAGCACCTGGCGAGTTATCGTGGCAAGATCGTACCGGTAAGTGTCAACATCCCCGAGCTGATCGGCGGCAGCAAGCATATCTTCCCACGCAGCGAAGACTTCCTGTGGGTCGAAGTAGATTTTAGAAGTTCCCCAACTGGACACCTTGTTAATCTGTTTTGCAGGACGGGCGCATATGATAGATTCGCTGGTGCCCTGCTGAGATGGCTTGGTCATTGGTTTGCCATAGATAGAGGTGCGGAGAGCCTGCCATGCGCGGGCAGTTTCAGGCAAGTCTTTGCCATAACGGCGGTGGGCATATTTGTTGGTCCAGTCGACCATATCAGGCGTCTGTGACCGCCATCGCATATCCCAGAGCAACTCGTAAATTACCGGGTTTGTTTCGATACCCTCAGGTATTGCCCCGATGGCAACGAGATTCCCGCCGTTTGCCGCGTTCAATGCCTTTACAGGTTCGGTTGCAACGACTTCCATTCGCCCGAACATACCCGTATTGCCGCCAAAGTTATGAATCATGCACCACGACCAGGGTTTGCCCTTCCAACCATTGCGGTGGGCCCACTGCGGCCGGTTATCGCAGTCAAGGTCGAGAATGAGAGTTTTTTCCTTGGGAACATTTGCCATGAGCGCATCACGAGGATTGTTATGCCAACCCTGCAAAACCCAGACAGCATCTGAGGAAACAGTGTGCATGGCATTCATTATATTTGAGCCTGCCTGATTTAGGTCAATTCCCGCAGTGGAGCCGCCTTCGTGGAAGGGGTCACCTGAGAAGTACTTGCATGTGCCGAATAATTCTTTCTGCTCAGAATAGAAGGTGCTGGCCATTTTAGCGAAGAGCGGGTCAGTTGGCGAAATGAAGGCGGGACGCTTAAAACCGCCTGCCCAGCCGCCTTGACTACGGATGTCGGCCGAGGGATATTTTTCCCTCAGCTTATTGGGAACCATACCGTAGAAAGCAGGCATAACCGGTTCGATCTCCAGTTCGCGCATCCGAGCGAGAATTTTTTTCTGCAGAACAACATGCTCATTGATCCAGTCCTGGGGTAGAGGCCCGCCCCACCCCTCTAGATTGCCCATTAGCCACCATGCGAAAAATGACGGGCCGCATATGAATTCCTTGATCTCTTCATCGGTGAAATTGTAGTTTTTAAGTGTCTCCTGCCAGACTGCTTCAACGCCAACCGGTGCAAGGGCCAAATCAATGCCCTGCATAGCCATGTAGTCAAGCTCCTTTTCCCAGCGACTCCAGTCCCAGAAGGACATAGTATAATTTAGCGTGCAGTAGTTCAGATAATAGCCATGCTTGTATGGACTTTCCTTGCGGATCGTCTCATCTGACTGTGGGAGTTTTGCGGGCAGATCCAGCTGTGTACCACACCAGGAAATGTTACAGTTAGCCACATAACGGAGGTACCAGTTATATGCACTGGAGATCGCAACGGCTGAAGATCCCTTAAGGATGATCTTGTCTTTAGAGTGGTCGATGTCGATCTCGAAAACATCACGGCCGTCAACTTCCGGTATCTGCTCGAGTATAAATTGATCTGCATGGTCAGGCGTGTTACGCAAGATTACGCCCTGCGCAGCATCCAGAGGGTCCGCTGAAGCAGGAGCTGTAATTGCAAACATCGGCAACACTAAAGCAAGATTAATTATTTTGATATTGATTTTCATATTTTTTCCTGAATTATTCCCAATCTGCAATTAGGCAGTATTATCCAACTTTTTTAAAACCTCTACGCCGGCAGTGCATACGAACATTGCTTGTGTCTTGTGACGAATGATTATTCTCCATAAAATTTGAAAATGGGAGATCTTTCATGCGCCTCCAACATCAGCTGCTTGAGTTCCGCTGCAATGCCCGGATAAACACTTGCGACATTGGTGGTCTCTCCGGGATCAGTGTCCAGATTATACAAGTTCACAGGCGGATTGGGCTCGTTCTTAAGGTTGAAACGAATTCCTTTCCACTTGCCTTTTCGAACAGCCTGCTTTCCGCCGCCTTCGTGGAACTCCCAATAGAGATACTCATGCTGTTCCTGTGTTTTGCCCAGCAGGGCCGGCAGGAACGATTTTCCGTCAGTGCTCGACGGGGGCTCAACACCCAGCAAGTCCGCACAGGTGGGCATAAAATCCCAGAAGGCGGATATATGATCGCTTTTTGAACCCGGTTTGATCTTGCCCGGCCATCTGACAACCATCGGCTCGCGGATACCACCTTCGTACAGGTCCCGCTTGATACCGCGGAACGGGCCGTTGCTGTCGAAAAACGCCCAGTCGTTGCCGCCCTCGGCATGGGGGCCGTTGTCGCTGGTGAATATCACTAACGTATCTTCGTCGATACCATGCTCTTTGAGCCGGTCGAAGAGCCTTTTTATGTCCCGATCCATTCTGGTGACCATCGCTGCGTAAGCTGCACGGGGCGTTTCCTGAGCGCCGTAATGGCCGCCGGGCCAGGGAGTCTCAGGCCAGCCTAGCTCACGGTACTCTTCCAACGAATCTTCAGGCACGAGCAGCTCTGCGTGCGGAATGGTAAAAGCCAGATACATGAAGAATGGATTGTCCTTGTTGTCATCAACAAAGTTCAGAGCTTCCTGCGTCATCAGGTCATGGCTGTAAGTCTTACCATTGAGCGGCACCTTCTCGGTGTTCCGCCATAGATAATCAGTGTAATAATGGTGTGCCCTCAACTGGCTCAGATAGCCGAAGAAGTGATCGAATCCCTTTTCGTTGGGGTGACCTGTAGTACCCAGATCGCCCAGTCCCCACTTGCCGATGCATGAGGTAGCGTAACCATGCTGCTTGAACATCTCGGCGACTGTGAAATCTTGCGGGCGGAGTGCGACCGTTGCATTGCCGCGAATATAGCAGTGGCCGGTATGCTGACCGGTCATGAGACTGCAGCGTGCAGGCGCACATACAGTGCTGCCGGAATAATGCTGGGTCATACGCATGCCTTCGGCAGCCATGCGATCCAGCGTCGGCGTGTTGATCTTTTCTTGTCCGAAACTGCCCAGATCCGCATAGCCCAGGTCGTCGGCCAGTATATAAATTACGTTTGGCCTTTTTCGGCCTGTACGCATGTTCATGACTTTATTGGAAAGTGCCACTTCACCCGCTTTGCCTGCAGCCGCACCAGCCGCTACAGAACCAGCCGTAAAAGCTGCGGTCTTCAAAAACTCACGTCTATTCATAACAAATCCCTGAAATAATGTGTTAATGTATTCCGTTGCAACTATTCATCTTGCAGTTCAGCAAAATCAGCCAGATCGACCCTGCCGGTAGCATCGATGTCGGCATCGGTATAAATTGGGCTTATCGGCTGAACAACATGGCCCGCAGGTCCGAAGGCAATGTCTACTACCTGTTGCTGTGTCAGGGCCTGCCCATATACCTGCAGATCGTCCACGTATATTCTGTCAGTCTCATCAGCAAAGGGCATGTACCGCAGGACGGATGTTCCTGAATTGGTTCCCTGTATGCCGCTGTCAAAACCCTGCTCGATCGCGATCAGCTTGCCGTCCACATAAAAGCGAGCCTCACCAGCCGAATCCATCACAACCGCATAATGTTTCCAATCGCTCTGGCCCGGCTCGATCGCTGCGACTGCATCTTCCCATACTGCGTGTTTAGCTGAACTGCCGCCGGTGAACTCAAATTCTTCAAGGCCTTCACCGCCCTTCATCCAGCAGCAAATTGTCAACTCGTTCGATATGCCGCTAAAAACCGAAGCAGGCAGCTCGATCTGGTATGTGCCGTCAAGCGATACACATGAGTCATTATCTATCCCCCCGGAGGCGTAAACTACCGCTGCACCTGAAGGCACAACTGCTCCGTCAAAACCGTTGCCGGAACTGTCGGCCAGGCTATTTTCAAAATCATATTCACATACCGCTGCGGGACGTGTTTGCGCAGTAACAACGAAATCGCTCATCATCCAGTCGTCGGCAAATTCTGCGAGATCAGCAATATCGACCACACAGTCGCCGGTAAGGTCCATCGCGGGCCTCAACTCATCAATACATCCCGGCAACGAGAGCATGAACTCATCAATTACGAGCACACCGTTGCCTGCCGAACCGACGGCCGGGATCGTACCAACCGCAATCTCAGTGATGCCTGACGTATCCACCCCCGCATCGCTTATTTTCGCCAGAGGAATGTACCACGTGCTCCATTCCGCGTTGACTGCTGCCCCGGACTTTGTGAAGCGTGCCGTATTCGTTCCATCCGAAAACTCGATGTAAACATCATCGGGACCGTTACCATCAACGCCCCTGAACTCAAATGAAAATGTATCTCGGCCCGTTCCGGCCCAGTCCTGAGCTGTAGTAAAAGTCCGCGATACTTTGCAAGGCTCTGATCCTATCGCATCAAACTCAACGAAAAGCACGTCCGTCAGTTTATCGTAAACTGCGACCGTGCCGCTGCCGTTAGTGTCTCCATCGGCCCAGACCGCGTCCAGTGCGGCCTGATCAGCATAGCCGCGGAAATCATCAATCATAACTGCATCGGGCTCGGGCATTGTAACGGTCCAGACCTGCCCGGTCACCATCAGCTCACCTGCACAATCAATTGTATCGACCCGCCATTGGTACTCGCCGGCAGGTATCAGCACCTCGCCCAGAGAGGCTGCAAGTTGCGAATAGCTGACCGATGCCGTCTCATAATTACCCACGAAGGACATAGCGTTCAGTGTACCAAAATAGACGTCATATGAGCAGACCAGCGAATCGCCCTGCCATGTGAACGGCTGAGCCTCATTATCGGCCTTGCCCCCATCGGCGGGGTCAGGATCACTCGCAACGCCGCCGGTTGTAAACGACCACACCTGTCCCTGGTAAACTTCCTCACCATCAATAACATCAACACGCCAGAAGTAGGTCGTGCCGTATGCGAGGGGCAGATTCGAAAGATCGTAGCTCGTTGCCGAGCCTATGCCGAGCCCGCTGACGACATCGCTGCAGGCGACATCCGTACCTATGTTCAGTTCTAACGAAGCGTTCTCAGCATTGTAAACCTCCCAGCTCAACGTTGCGAGCGGATCGAAATGATCGGTCGCATCGGCAGGAGTTGGATTAACCACCATCGGTACATTGCCCAGGTAAAGCTTTTGAATCTCCGTTGCAGGCAGAGCAGTGTCATAAATTCTGACATCATCTATAAGACCGTCTGTCCATCTGTTGTCCGTGTATCCTGCGAATGCCTGCCGAATACCTGTGCCGATAACCACATCCTCGGTTAGCGTCGTATTTACGGTTCCGGGCTGGTCCGTACCGTACAGTTGCCCATCGAGGTAGAAGGTTGCCGTTGTGCCGTCCCAGGTAAGTGCCACATGATGCCACTGATCGTCAGTTATCGTGGTTCCGCGAGAACTCAATGAATAACCGGCGTTAAGTTCGTTTCTGATCTGGTCGGTTGTGCCGGCCTGAAGCCCGAAGTCGTACCTCACGCGGGTTCCATATCCAGCGTCGCCCCAACCCATAAAAAAGGTACCGTTGGACTGGTTGACCGCGGTTTTGACCCATAGAGAAACCGTCCGCGGATCGGCACCGCCAATACCTTTATAGCCGTCAATCACGGCCATATCACCGGAACCGTCCAGGGCCAGCGCTTCGCCGAATCTGCCCTGCCCGCCTGAGGTTATATAGGCGCCATCACGCAGGGAAGCGTCATAACCGACGGTCGCACTGCCGTCCACATCAAAAGTCAAATGCTGCACAAGGTTCGCGTTTGCAACCCCCATGAAACACCATGCGGCGATTGCCGTACACATCACAATCTTCTTCATGGTTCACCTTTCACAATCAAAAAAGCACCCGTATTCATAAAAAGTGGGAGCTCGGATTAACCGAACTCCCACACTGTTCGGGTAAACTAAACTACTGCGGACATGCTTCCAAAGGCCACAGCCCGCATTCCATCCATCCTGCTGCGAAGGACGCAAAATCGTGGAGGTCAACTACACAGTCAGGTTCGCCGTTTGGACCGGTGATGTCCATGTCAGGATTTGTGAGACATATGGCTTCACCAGTTATGGCGTAGTAATCTTCAGCAACCTCTTCAGCAGTTCGTGCATAATTAAAGACCCTGAGGTCATCTATAGCACCATCAAAGAAGAGCCCGTCACCGCGGTTGGCACCAACAGCAAATCTGCTAAAATCAACTCGTCTTGAACTGTTTTCTCCAACGTATGAGCCATCGGCATATACCTTGGTGCCTGCGGCATCACAAGTCACCGTAAGCATGGTCCATGCGGTCGTGCTCAAAGGAGCAATATTATTAAACGCTACGGAACCATTATAACGATAAACTGTAGAGCCACAGCCGATCTGGAAGTCGTCAGCAGCAGCTTTGCCGTTGTTGAAAACACCGGCATATGATGTCTGCGTCTCAGTATCCGACTTGGCCCAGACTGTCACTGTGTACTCCTGCCAGGTCTCCTGCTGGGGCAGGACATGCTCAACAATGATCGAATCAGCATCGAGCGCCTGTCCATCGATGCCGGCAACATAGTTAGCTACCTGTGTAGTATTAGGATCACGCTGCTGGACAGTTCCGTCATAGCCATTTCCTGTCGCATCAGCCAGCGTCCCATCAAAGGTCCAGTTGCAGACAAGCTTTTTGACTGCAATCGTTGCCGACTCACTTGACACTGTACCGCCATCATTGGTTACCAGGCAATAGTATGTACCCTCATTGCCGGCTGCGGCAGCAAAGCTCAAGGCAGCATCAGTAGCGCCGGGAACTTCAACATCGTTTTCCGTATCACCATCTCCGTCATCTATCATCCACTGATAAGATACTGCAGACGGACTGGTCACTTCCACAGTCAGTGAAACGGGGTCGTCCCCAAATACCAGCACACTCTGAGGCTGCTGATCTATGACAGGAATTGCCGGTAAGGTGGTAAACGTGGAAAACTCACCCGCCGTCGCAACACCATCTATGACAGCGTCAACCTTCCACTCGTACTCGGTTCCGTAATCCAGCGTCACTGGCAGAGTATATGGCGAACTTGCAGGCTCATCGGTGACTATAGCCGCTGCATTTGGATCTGTCGGCCGCACCGTGATTGTCTCCTGGCTCGAACTGCCGCCAAGAACGGACCACTCGAGCACCGGTGTTACGCTGACACGTTCTTCACCGTTAGAAGGATTCTGCAAGGCAACCATAGGATATGCAACATCGCCCGGATTACTGTACATGTACGAGATATCCGTGGCAGTGAGCGCCTCATCGTATATCTGCACCTCGTCGATAAGGCCTTGAGTCCAGCGAGTCATCGTTCCCCATTCAACGGATTCACGAACACCGGTGCCAATCGCAAGATCCTCGGTAGTAGTAGTGTTGACTGATGTGGTGGACGTGCCGTAAGCCTGGCCGTCAACGTAAAACGTGGTAGTTGTGCCATCGAACGTCAAGGCAATGTGATGCCATGCATCGTCAGTTATGGTCGTACCCGTATCACTGGTGATTGCTCCCGCATTGAGCTCATTTCTAAGCTGATCGGAAGTTCCCGACTGAAGACCAAGATCATAACGAACCCGACTTCCAAAACCGGTATCACCCCAGCCGAGGAAAAAAGTACCGTCAGCCTGATTTACACTGGTCTTGACCCACAGAGAAACAGTTCGCGGATTTGCGCCGCCAATACCCTTAAAGCCAGGTGTGGTTGCGAAATCGCCGTCACCGTCAAGCTGTAAGGCCTCGCCGACGATGCCCTGCGTTCCGGTGCTTATTGCTGCATCACCGTTCAAAACAGCGTCGGCTCCCACAATCGCACTGCCGTCTGCATCGAATGTCAGATATTCCACAAGCTTGGCCTGTGATACACCTGCAAGGCAGACAATGACAACCATGCATAGAAAAATGGTCATTCTTTTCATAAAATTCCCTTTCCTGAAAAATTTCAGTTACTTTCTGCGACGTCCAAGTGCCAGTGCGCCAATTCCAAGGATTGCGAGGGTTGCGGGCTCGGGAACAACCGTACCCGGATTCGCATACAATGTGGCGACCTGGTCGCCCGTCAATGCTTCATCATAGATCTGAACATCGTCGATCAAGCCATTCGTCCAGCGAGCATTCTCGTTAAACTCTGTCGCCGGACGAATACCAGTACCTATTACAAGGTCCTCGGTAGTAGTAGTGTTGACTGACGTCGTAGATGTACCGTAAGTCTGGCCGTCAACATAGAACGTTGTGGTGGTACCATCAAAAGTCAAGCTGATGTGGTGCCATGCATCGTCGGTGATGGTCGTACCTGTGTTGCTGGTGATCGCGCCGGCGTTTAGCTCGTTGCGAAGCTGATCGCTTGTACCCTTCTGCAGCCCCAGATCGTAGCGTACACGGCTGCCGAATCCAGTATCACCCCAGCCGAGGAAGAAAGTACCGTCAGCCTGATTGACGGCGGTCTTAACCCAGAGCGAAACCGTACGAGCATCCGCGCCGGCGATACCCTTAAAGCCCGGCGTGGTTGCGAAGTCGCCGTCACCGTCGAGCTGCAGAGCTTCGCCGCTGATGCCCATGCCGCCGGTCGTGACTGCGGCATCGCCTACCAGAACGGCATCAGTGCCGGTCGCCGCCGTGCCGTCAATATCGAATGTGAGATGCTCAACAATACCTGCCTGTGCGCCTGCACATGCAACAATAACCACTGCCATTGAAACAACAAACTTTTTCATCGTTATGCCCTCCAAAAGGAACAAAAATAAAAAAACAATTTCGGGCTCAACGCCCATACAATTAACTTTTCAATATCGGGCCCATATCTGACCGATCATTCCAATTCAATTGCCGGCAAAGCAAAAACACACCAGTCGTTACCTTTGTTTCCGTCTGCATCGCAGGTAATGAGTGTCAGGAACTGATCATCATCCTCTAATGCTACCGAAATATTACCTTTAGCCAGGTCCTCATGCTTGCCTTCGGCCTTGAACTTTTGCTCTCCATCAACAAGAACATAAAAAGCCGCACGGGCTCCTTTTGTCTCATGAGGCAAACCAGCTATACCATAAAGCGAGGTGAATCGACTTAGTTTTTTACCAGGCACTGAACGTCTTATCGCGTCCAGATCAAACGTTATACCTGCATTTGAGTGCATTGAGATCGCCGGTTCACTTTCCGTTCCGTATTTAACGCCTGCGACAATATCACGCCTCTGATAGTAGCCCTCGGTTCCAAGCTCAAAGCCATTCGAAATATTCTGGAAGTAAGTGCCGCCGGTGTCCGGAGCGTTTTCGAAAATATGCTCCTGCTGACTGACCAAGACCGGACCCGTCCCCCCATCCGGCACGAAAACACCATCAACAAGCGAAAGCTCTGGCACCGGACTGTAATCTACGGATGGCTCTCTATTTTTAAATTTGTACTGTCCAGTCAGTCCGCCCGTGCCTGGGTCAATAACTATATCCTGCTGGCCGGTTCCAAATCCGTTGCCGCCACCTACAATGTCCGCAAGATCGATCTTTCTGCCCGGTAAAGCAAATCTCGTCTCCAACGGCAAACTGCGAACAAAAAGGTTCGGCTGGGCCCTCACACTCTTCAGGGACCTGCCGCCTGAAACCGTTTTACCGGCCTGACCTCCTTTAAGGTTCATATATCTCTCAAAATCATGGGGATCAGAGCCTACCCTGAGCGAAACCTCTCCCTTAAACACATGTGCCTCAGCCTCCCCGTCTTCGTAGGCAATGACGCCAAATTCCGTGCCGTAATCTACAACCGTGGCATTACGCGTTCGCACTGTAAAACCTGTCGCCTTTTTCGACACGATCGAACTGAGCCGACCGGTGTGCAAAAAGAGCTGGCTCGGCTCTTCAAGCTCAAAACTCGCTGGAGCCTGCACCAGAACCGAAGCGCCGCACTGCATTTCCAGATTTAGGTACCCCTCTTCGAGATTGACCCATTCCTTCGTCAACTGTTGGCCCAGTCTCAAAGAGTCGCCATTCGTATCATAAGCCCGCCCCGAGTGGTTGTGCACAGTTGCCAGTATTTCGCCATTTTCGTCCGTAGCCGGACCGAAGAAAACGAGGGCCATTAATGCAATCAAAACAGCCGTAGATACGCCGGCAACCCAGATCGCCAGTTTAGATATGGTACGTTCAGTATTTGAAACGCATGTTGCCGGAGGCTGGGGCGCTTTCTTCTGCTCACATGATTGCGTTTCGACGATTGGAGCCGTGCGTTCGTACCTGGCAAGAGCCTCCCACCAGCCGTCAACAGCGGGTTCAAAATCAATCCCGGCGTCATCCTTCAAATGTGAATCGGCCCGAGTATCTTGCTTAAGAACTCCGCAAATATCCATGACTTCAAGATAAGCCTGCCTGGCCTGCGGCTCGCGCAGCATCTTATTGAGCTCGCGACAACCTGCTTCGTTGAGATTATCATCGAGCTTCAGCATCACTAACTCTACGAGACAATATAAGTCTTTCCGTTCCATTACACCTCAACTCCCTCAAGCCTCAACCCGCGCCTGACGCATAACAGCAGTGAAGTATGTATCCGCGCCATAGCCTTATATAATCCATAAAAAGGTCTGCGGGTCTGCTTTGCGACTTCCTTGATGGAGAAATCCTGCTCGTACCTCAGCTTGAGCAATCTGCGATCCTTCTTTGCAAGTTTGTCCAGGCATTCTTGCAGAATTTCAATGCGGTGGTCCAGATCTTCACTATTTCGCAAAGACTGAGAGGAAAGATCCTTGAGTATCTCTACATCAAATCCGGTCCGTTCCTTCTTACTTCTCTGATGTTCAAAAACCTTAAAACGCGCTATCTGCATTGCCCAGGCCCTAAAATTGGTTCCTTCTTCAAAATCAGCATACTTACGCCACATGACCGTAACTGTGTCCTGCATCACGTCATCAGCATCTGACCAACTGCCCACCAATGAAAGAACAAATGAGTAGATCGCACGCCTGTTAGCCATCAGAAGACGTAGAAAGACCTCCGCATTTCTGTTTGAATTAGATGAATTTTCGTTGTACATCTTATCCAATCGCTTCTCCCGATAAACAGCTGCAATCAATGATGACGGGTG
The DNA here is from genome assembly GCF_002007645.1 of Anaerohalosphaera lusitana. Taxonomy (GTDB): domain Bacteria; phylum Planctomycetota; class Phycisphaerae; order Sedimentisphaerales; family Anaerohalosphaeraceae; genus Anaerohalosphaera; species Anaerohalosphaera lusitana. The sequence continues at coordinate 1,395,446 of NZ_CP019791.1, read as the reverse complement.
TACATGCTGTCAATTCCAAAAGTTGGAGTGTAAATTTGTTAATTTTACGAAAAAAAATATTCTAATTGATACTCTTGTCTCATTTTAATACCCTTCATCACGTTAAGCTGTAGTTCTGGTCCGCCTTTTGCGAAGCAGATCGCAATTTTTGCTCCTCCAGTGATGGCTATTGAATGAGTCGTTCCAAAAAAGAGCAATACCAATAGATAAGAAAGGCTGACTCCGCTTCAACACTATCCTTGCAGCGCAGCATACAATCTAACCGCTTGCAAAAGCTGAACGCTTATCGCTTTTTAGTCTGGCAAAAAGAACTTTCTGACGAAGCTTATCAAGGCAAGTTTGAGCCCAACTTTATACTTCTGTTGGTATCGAAGCAGCTACTATTCTATTTAGCTCTATTTCTCTAGCTGAAGCCAGAACCAGCAATGAATTACAGTTCCTTGATGCGGATATTCTTGAACTCTACGAAGTCACCATGGCCGAGGAATCCGATATGGCCGGACTCGTTCAGCAAACCCGGATGGTCTTTGCCGTCGATCGTGCCGCCCTCTGAGGCTTTCTTGATATTACCGTCGAGGATCGTCTCTCCGTTAAGGACCACCTTGATATTGTGCCCGTCCGCGATAACTTCCTGCCGGTTCCACTCGCCGACCGGGTTCAGATAACCGCGTTTGGCCGGTATGACGCCATAGACTGAGCCGTGATATTGGTAAGGCTTGAGATTGCTGTACTTCTCAGCGGTATTATCCAGTATCTGAAGTTCCATGCCAACATACGCTGCGTCACCTGTCGCAGGCGACCTGATACCCAGCCCATTGTTCGTACCGGGCTGCAGCCTGAAATCGAACCGCATCACAAAGTCGTCATAAGTATCCTCGGTATAAATATTCCTGCCCGTACCCTTACGGCAGAACAGAATACCGTCCTTGACACCATAACTGTCCTTATTGCCGACCCAGCCGGTCATATCCTCACCATTGAACAGCAGTTCGAATCCCTGCTGCTTCTCTTCCTCGGAAAGATCCTTAATTACATGATCTTTTTCTTGTGCCAGGTGCTCAGATTTGACAAAATCCGCTCCGAGACTCGCTCTGATCTGCTTCTCTGTCTTTTCGCGAAGATTGACGTTCTTGATCTTATCGACATTATCAAGTCCGATTGCCGTGGCCATACTGTCTGCCGCCGCGAAACTGAGATGGCTCTCGTCACCGAACATACCCGCTACTTCGTTGCAGATTCTCGCACAAGCGTCATACTTGCCCTGCTCAGCCTGACGACGCGCGAACAGCAAATACAGCGAAGCATTGTCCGCCTTCTTGTACGCATCATCGACATTGACCGCATTCTTCAAAACACCACGCGAAGAAGTCTTGCCGATATTCGCCAGCGCCTGCAGTGCCGCCTTGCGCATCTTCCAGTTATTGCTCGCAGCATAAGGCTGTATCTTGTCCGCCCCCGCCATGCTCTGCATCTCGCCGAGTCCCTGCATCAGGTGAAGCTTGTTCTCCGGATACGCCGTGTCAAAAGCAGCCAGCAGTTTTGCCTCAACAGAATCGCCGCCTATAGTCAGCAACGTCCTCGTCGCAAAATCACACAGAAAACTGTCATTGAGATATCCCGCCACCGTATCGACAACTTCCTCATCGCCTACGAGCTGAAGCTGCTCGATCAAAAACGCCTTGCCCAGCTTGTCCGGCACATCATCGATCATATCAGCCAGCAGCATTGCATAGTCTTCGCGAATGGCATCTTTCTTCTGATCCTGTATAAAATCGGTCATCGCGCTTATGCCGTATTCCGCCTCGGGCCGACCCTTATCGTAAGGCGTCAGCTTGCCCGCAAGATACTCAACCGATTCCGGAGTCATACCAACAAGCTGCACAGCCAGGCTGTCCTTCATCGCAGAGCTGTTCGCAGGCATCTGCTCAGTGATCCTGTCAACTGCAGGATTAGCCGCCTGACCGACCGCGATCGCGCTGAGCACAACCATCATCCCAAATAACATCTTCAGAGTTCTCATATTCTTACCTTCCTTTATATCCAGTCGTAATTCTCAAATTTAAATAAGCCAGTCGCTAAGATGCATCCTATATCACCCACGGAGCACGCATCGGCTGACGCATCATACGGTTCGCCTCGTCATCACCGATGAACATCTGCTTGTCCGGATCGAACTTCAGGTTTCTGCCAAGTCTTACCGCGATCTTCGCCATGTTCACCATCGTACACGAACGGTGCCCGTTGACCTCGTTCAGTGCGAACTTCTTGCGATTTAGAACCGCCTCGGTAAAGTCCGTAACGACCGGCTCAAGGTCAGGCATCTCAGCCACTTTCTGCTTGATATTCGGAATGTCCGACTTGAAATTCTTATACAGCTTACCGCCCGGCCCCTCGATAAAGGCCGCATTCTCATCACGGTTGTCGCCGTCCAGTATGACCTCACAGCCGTCGGCATACTTGTATGTCACCCGCCGCCACGGCAGAACAGCGTCCGTATGCTGCTGCTGTGTCTCGACGATAACTTCCTGCGGACTCGTATTGTCCTTGCCCAGTATGAACTGCACAGGATCCAGGTAGTGCTGGCCCATATCACCCAGTCCGCCGCCGTCGTAATCCCAGTAACCGCGGAACGAACCGTGCGTACGATGCGGATGATAATACTTGCGCGGAGCCGGCCCGAGCCACATATCATAGTTGAGATTGTCCGGCACAGACTGCGGCACCAGACCCGTCTTACCGACCCAGACATCCTGCTTCCAGTTCAGACCGCTCGCCCTGCCGATCGTCACCTTCAAGGGCCAACCCAGCAGACCGCTCTTGACCAGCTTGCGTGTAGGCCGTACTTCTGCGCCGCTGCCGTCATAAGTGTGGTATCCGCCTGCAAAACCGCCCTTGAACCGGAACCACGTATTGATCCTGAATATGCGGTTGTTCCGCTGAACAGCCTCGACGACCTTCTGACCCTCATAGATCGTCCGCGTCATCGGCTTTTCGCACCAGATATCCTTGCCCGCCTCGGCAGCCGCAACACTCATCAAACCGTGCCAGTGAGGCGGAGTCGCAACGTGCACAACGTCAACGTCGGGCCGAGCGAGTACATCCCGGAAATCCTCATAACCCTTCACGCCCTTGTCGACGCCCGCCAGTTTGCCTGCGAGCCGATTCGAGTCGACATCACACAACGCAACCAGCTTGCGCCTCGGATCCTCAGCTATATAACCCAGATGAGCACTGCTGATACCGCCGCAGCCGATAATCGCGTGATTGAGCATCTCACTCGGAGCCACATGACCGTTGCCCCCAAGTACGTGCCGCGGTACGATAGTGAACGCCCCGATCACCCCCGCTGTTGTCTTTAGGAATTGCCTTCTGTTGAAACGATTCCGCTCTGTCATAACAATACTTCCTCTATTTGCTAAGAACATTGTTTTACTTTTTGCACATGTATACCTGCAAAGCACCTCCGCTTTGCTCAATGACTAGCGCATTTCTAGCCCTCGAAAAGCAGCTGTGCTTCACTACCAAAGAATTCGAGATAGCCTTGAATCCGTGATCCCCAAGCGGGCAGTTATTCATCTTCCGAAATCTCGAAATTGTGAATGCCAGCTTCATCCAGGTCTATTGTTCGTACTTCTCCTGTTGAACTGTCCATAAACTGGACTTTATCAGGTTCAGTATTTTGAACCTTTATAACCCACTGATCGTCTTTCTTTGTTGTCTCTAAAATATCTGTGGTATTCGAGAGAGCCTTTACAGCAATATCTTCAAAACAATGTATTACCTCAACATGGTACTGCCGCACGGCAACAGGAAACTTTTTACCGTTGATTGTGACTTTTGCCGTTTTCGTCTTCTGATCACTTTTCCAGTCCGTGTTAAGAAGATATATTGTCCGACGAACCTCGCTGTCCCAGACTGTAAATCCAATACCAGGCGACTTTTCAACCCAGCCTTTTCCTTTTTCATCAGAAATACCTGCCTTGGCCAGTTCATGCATGGTCTGCTCATAGGATTTCCGCAATGAGCTCTCGGCTGGATAAGCTTTTTCGGGGAAATATATTACTTGACCAAGACCAAATTCGCGGGTTGTCTTTTCGCTTATATCGCGATAATTCTCCCCCAGGAGCTCGCGGATGACAGCGTCCTGCTCGGGGAATTTGACTGGAGCATCAGGCTGCAGTTCAACGTTAAGGTGCGCCCCGCTCAGGAGCAAGGTGCCCCCATCAAAAACAAAATCGCGAATTCGCATAAACTCATGTTCATCAAAGGTGTTCCACCCGAGAAAAATCATGGTCTTGTATTCTTTCATCACGTCCAACGGGGCTTCGATGGGAAGTATATCAACCGTCCCATAAGGAGTGGAAGTGAACCATCCATTAGGGCCGCACACATTCAAAGTGTTTTCCGGATAAAAAACTTTAAGAAGATCCCAGCTTTGTGCGGCTTTGTTAAACTTCCATTTTTGGCCTCTTTGGGACCAGAGGCTGTGGCGTCCAAAACATTTCCAGGCATCATTTCGTCCCTGTACGACAGCGATTGGACTATTCAGACTGCCTCTGCGGGTATGCGTTTCGATAAAATCCAGCATCTGGTGCTGAGCGAAAATGTGCGCTTTGCCGGATTTTGAATACCTGTCGTTCATATATTCATCGACCCAAAGCGCCTCTTCCGTGTTCATTTGCGAGGATCCATGCATGTAAGCTACTGCCAGCGACATGTAAAAACGTAAAGCATGCTTGGGGTTAGTAAAATCGCGAGATCCCCACTGCATCGCATGTAAGGTTCCATAATCAGGACGGCTATAGGCTCGCGATGCTCCTCTCAAAGAAGAAAGAATCACTTCCTCTGGTCCGTACATTTGTTCGGCTCCCAGCCATTCGTATCCAGACTGATACAAATATCTGAAAAGCGTCGAAGGACCGGTATGGCGAGTACTTTCGCCCTTTGAATACCGTACATTATTGACGAACTGGAAGGCCCCGTCTGCCATATCCTTGACCCCTTCGGGATCATAGTGAACAAACGTGCTATGATCTGTATAAATGGGCCTGTGCTTTGCAAATATCCCACCATAGGGCCGATTTCGAGCCGCTATATCGGAGGACAGGCCCTTATACCTGAAATGTCGCCAATAATAGTAACCTCCATCGTTTTCATGGGCCTGTTTACCTCGGAACATTGGTGACATTAAAGTCTTCAGTGAGGGATTCAGCCGACTGCTCGCCAAGTTACGCCCTTCCACCTGCCAGGCGAAAGGCATTTTCAAACCTTCCAGCAGACGGACGTAATTCCTTACCCATGAAGGATCCACTATTCGAAAACCGCTCCACTGATATGAAGGGCGGAACTGGTACCAGTTCCCAATTCGATTGGCAAAATACCACTTGAAAAAATGGTCGTAAAGTTCGTAGTCCTTGTCCAGGTAAATTTCATCACCACTTGACAGGTAGATCTCTTCAGAAGGCTTCGCTATAACTTGAGCAACCTCCGCCTTCTCAACTCTCTGACCATCGTGAAACTCAAACTGTATCGGCACCCCTGCCTTTCCTGCACGGAATTCCACCACATGAAGACCCGGCTGCTCAAAGCGGACTTCCTGACTGCCGGGCTTCACATCGCCGTCACTTTTGATACTAAGCTCTATATCGGGCTTATTAGTCTCTATCAGAATACCGAAAGGTCCCTGTTTTCGCACGAACTTCGGAACAGATATTACTTCATAATCCCTAGCGGTTTCCTCTATCAATTCCACCTGCCGCAATTCATATGGAAACGAGGCACGATGCGATTCCTTCAGTAGAGTCAGCTCGAAAGTCGCCTCACCGGTCAGATCACCAGGAAGCGGGATAAAGAAGTCGGCAACATTTGATCCTCGGTCAAAGCGGCGATCTTCGAATACGGTCTTTCCGTCAGATTCCAGTTTCCACATGGGCCAGCTGCGCGTAGCAAGATTGACCCCAACCCAGTAATTGGTTTTGTCCTTTCTGTCAGCAAGTTTAGTAAAGGGAATTGAGCACACTCTTTCCCCATCTTGCTCAAGTACTGGCGATTCAACCCAGCACTCGCCGCTGAAATCAGTCCCGCCCACTATAAGCAGGGCGCAGGAAAGATTTTCAGGCAATTCAAATGTTTTCTTCACCTGCTGATAATCAGAAGATCCCTCAGGCACAGGTATGTGCAGAATCCTGTCCGGTTCATCGTAGATGTCATTCGGGGCGCGCCCTGGCTTTTTATTGAACAGCTCGATCGTTATGCCGAAATCGCCTTCAGGGCTTTTCTGCAGATCATTCTTTTTTATGACAGGCAAAGTGACAGTCAGCTTGCCGCGCTTAAGTGTTCCGTTGGTAATTCTGTAATAGGCTTGGCGTTCGAATTTGTCGTTATCGCCCTGAAAGTAAAGTGAATACGACTCATTTTTAGTAACTTCGGAGTTCAGACAGTCGTCAATAAGGACCTCTGCACCACGAAATTTGCCTTCGCCGCGTCCATGAAAAGGAGGCGGCATTTTAACCCCGCCCACAACCCGAAGAAACCGGCGAACGGCAGTGTCGGAGTTGGACTTTGGAACAGAAAAAGAGATTGAATCATTGGGCTTTAGAGTGGTAGATTGTTTTCCAGTATTCGGCTTGTATATAATGTCGCGAGTCTCCTGCCATGTAGAAGCGGCACACAAAACCTGATTTACACAGCAAATTACTAGAAGTGAAAAAATAATCTTTACACTACAAATTTTCATGATACGCATCCTTGCTTCTATATTTAACATAATGAGGGGGTTGACAGTTCCCCTGCAATCTAGTTCAAAACATCTTCAAGGCGTTTGGTTTCGCCACTGGGATAAATAAAAGGGTCATTTAGGAATGGGCCTATGACCCCGCGTTTTATGTCACTGGCAATCTCTGTTTCCCGCTTACGCGATACAGAGCCATCAGCCATAAGCACATTTGCTCCGGCAGAGTGCAGCATAAAGAATGAATGATAATAATCGAAAAGGTAATACTGATATTTTTCGCTTGCTATCATCTGCCCCCCCTCTATTTCATGGCTACAGTCAGTAAGAAGATAATGATTTGAAGGCCGCTTTATCTGATTTAAGCGGATGGGAGTGTCTGTAGCTTGGTCAAAAACCGGAACACGTAATCCAAAAGTCCTCAAGCCACTCCATTCGAAGTGACCTGCATTCCAAAAATCTTCTGGAGTAAGATCTGGATCCCACTTCTTTGTACATTCTGGAGGGACCTTTGTAGAAGGACAATACAATTGCTCTGTCATATCCATGTAGTTAAATTCGTAGAACATTCGATCTCCCCAAGTTGTCCACCCGCTCCCCTGTGAAACTCTTTCCCACATAACAGGCTCGGGTATTTCTTGCTCATTATCCGTGGCATACGTGAACAAAATTAGACCTGTCTGCTTTTGATTGCTGGCGCAAAGTACGGTCCGGGCTTTTTCCTTAACCATACCCAAAGCAGGCAGCATGATAGCCATGAGCAGTGCTATAATTGCTATCACTACAAGCAGTTCGATTAACGTAAATCCTTTTTTTCTCATTTCAATCCCCTTTGTTTTTTTTATAGACCGGCTTTCGCCAGTCCCCGCCTCTGTTGCTTGAAGACACGTCTAAATTCGTCAGCAACCAACAAATATCAGCTGAGATAAGGGCCAAGATTCCGACCCTCATCTCAGCGGTGAAGATTGTCAATTATTGTGGACATACTTCTTGCGGACTCAGGCCGCAATCCATCCATTCTGCTGCAAAGGACGCAAAATCGTGCAAGTCAACTTTGCAGTCAGGTTTACCATTAGGACCGGCAATGTCCATACTTGGTCTTTCAAGACAGATGGCTTCACCAGTTATGGCGTAGTAATCTGTGGCAATTTCCTCTGCGCTTCTTGCATAGTTGAATATCCGAAGATCGTCTATAGCACCATCAAAGAAGTTAGTTCCGCCACGATTAACGCCAACTGCAAACCTGCCGAAGTCAACCCCGCGATTACTGCTCTGGGCAACCAGTTCACCATTGGTATACAGTTTAACGCTATCGGCATCACATGCCGCTGTGAGCATCGTCCAGTCATTCATGCTAATCGCAGCCATGTCAACAAGCCCGTAAGCATAATAACGATAAGTATCTTCGCCGCAATCAATCTGGAAATCGTTTCCGTCACTGTTGTTATTAAATACCGCAGCATAAGGCATCTGAGTATGTGTGTCGGACTTAGCCCACACTGTAACCGTGAACTCCTGCCAGGTCTCTTGCTGAGCAAGAACGTGTTCCACTGTAATTTCATCAGCATTGAGCGCTTGGCCGCTGACACCAGCGACATAAACTGGACTCTTGGAGGCTGTACCGTCATAGCCGTTACCAGTCGCATCAGCGAGAGTGCCGTCAAAAGTCCAGTGACAGACCTCTCTATATGGCTCGACTGTTGAGTCGGTGGTAAAGTCCCAGACATTGCCAGGTAGTGCTCCGCCTGCGTTTACCGGATCGATTCTCCAGAAATATTCCGTAGATCCATCCAGTATAAACGATGCATCGTAAATAGTTGAATTGGTATTGCCCTGGTATTCCGCTGAACCAGGCGTAGCGTTAGCAACAGCGGTATAGCTCGTTCCCAGATATACATCATAACTATCAGCATTGGGCACATGCAGCCATTCCAAAATTCTTTTCGTAACACCTGCGCTGCCGTCTTTGGGACTCAAAAGGTCCGACCGTATATCCCCAGTGTAAATGTCAGTAATTCGTTGCGCTGTAATAGGATAATTGTAAATTTTAACATCATCGATAACACCATCGAAATAGCCGACAGAATCCCTTATATCCACACCTATCGAGACTGCGAGATTTGCATTCAGAGATTTTACTGGTCCGCTGTCTGTTGCCGGTGCACCCGCATCAACATAAATATAACCATCGTTGCCTTGGCGAACGGCCACAATGTGATGCCAATTGCCGTCATTAACCTTTTGTGTACTGGCAAAGTTTAATTGATAGCCATCGTTATAAACCACAAAACCAGCAGTCCCGTCAGAGTTGACTCTGACTATATATTGACCATTATACCCGCCTACACTGCCATCTCTCTGCTGAATAATAACACCAGATGCGGTGGTCTTTACCCAGGCAGAAATAGAAAATCCAAAAGTACCAGACAGTGCGGGATCAGTACCTAATGCGATGTAATCATCAACACCATCGAAGTTGAGGGCTGAATCATATTTGCCGGTTACGCTGTCATTTGCGAAATCCAGTCCCCCGTTAAGTGTTCCGTTGGCATTGTAAGCAATATCCTGAGCAGTCGTGCCAGTCATTTCATCTAAAGGCCAGTAAGCATGAATTTTTTCGCCAGCCACTATTTTCGCTACCACAACACCAGTAGCACGACTGCCCGACGAATCCTCTATAGTGTAATGAAAACTGTCTGTGCCGGTTTTACCAATGGGCGCAAAATAAAGCAGTTCATCTCGCCCGTCAGGTCCTGTACCCTGGGACAAAGTTACAGTACCGCCAAGGTTTGAACTGCTGTCGTAGTTATATATAGACATGGCCTCAGCATTAGCATCATGGTCGTTTGCCATCACATCAAAACGCCAGCTATTACCCTCTCTGATTCCTTCAGCCATAACGTCGAGCGCAGCATACGGAGGAATTTGAATATTTGTATATTTCCCGATATTAACATGAGCATTCTGGTACTTATTGCGATTATTAATAATTCTCTCTAGTACGGGTCCTGAGAATCGGCCATAATAATTGCCGCACATAATAGTTGAACCTTCAGGCCGGCCGGCCTGATTATCAAGCCCCCCCCAGAGGTGTCCTAATTCATGCCTCGCCAAAATATCGAAGTTGCCGTCGCCCGAAATACCGTTAAAACAATATCGGGCATCAGATGGATAGAGCTGCCCAACCCAAGCTACGCCACCACCGAGTTGCCCTACACCAAGAGCTGCGGCTTCGTATCCTTCTAGGTTGGCGTAATGATCATTATTCCATTGATTTTTCATCACTCCCAGCTGGGTATTACCAAATACTCCCTCGTAAGGGCATGCCTCTGCAGAAGTTCGAATTACCACCAGGCTGAGAGCCGGCATAAGGAGGGCATTTTGCGTATACATTGCCTTCAGTTGGCAAGCAGCGAATTCCACCATCTCCAAACATTTCCCCACATCGTTGTGTCTGTTATAAAACCAGTAAGCCACGTCAATGCCGATATTGAAACGGTACATATCACCACCTACACGGCCGGCACCCAATGTCGCCATAGTGGGCAAAGAGTAAGCTGGTATCCCGCTTCCTCGATGACCTGTTACCGCAGCACCCTCTGTAAACAATGTATGGCCGCGATCAAAATATATCTTCGTTTTCAGCTGACCGTTGTCGCTCAATACACCAGCTACCAGAGCTGAAGGATCTTCATCAACGGTTCCCATATAAGTTCGAACTTCGCCGGCGGTGTAATCGCCGTATGCACCAGAGGCATTTTGGACTTTCACATTAAATTGCGGCCCCCTCACTGTTTCCTTTGTCATTCTCAGTGTCAATGTCCCGCCGTTGTGATTAACTTGCTGGGTCAGTGTTTCAGGAGCCGCACCTGTTGCGTAACCCCCGAAAGCCATAAACAGAACAAGTACAAACGTTTTGACAAATACTTTGCAGTTAAACATATTTACTCCTATTTCGCACACAATTCAAGGCATTCGCACATCGTACAGCACACAATCTGTAACTGCGAAATGAAACTGCTTGCACCCAAACAATTACTTTAACCAATTAAAGAAGTGAAAGGCCCGGCCAGAACCGGGCCCTCACCTGTGACTTCAAAAATTCTAATTACAGAGCATATACTTCTTGCGGACTCAGGCCGCAATCCATCCATTCTGCTGCAAAGGACGCAAAATCGTGCAAGTCAACTTTGCAATCAGGTTTACCATTAGGACCGGCAATGTCCATACTTGGTCTTTCAAGACAGATGGCTTCACCAGTTATGGCGTAGTAATCTGTGGCAATTTCCTCTGCGCTTCTTGCATAGTTGAATATCCGAAGATCGTCTATAGCACCATCAAAGAAGTTAGTTCCGCCACGATTAACGCCAACTGCAAACCTGCCGAAGTCAACCCCGCGATTACTGCTCTGGGCAACCAGTTCACCATTGGTATACAGTTTAACGCTATCGGCATCACATGCCGCTGTGAGCATCGTCCAGTCATTCATGCTAATCGCAGCCATGTCAACAAGCCCGTAAGCATAATAACGATAAGTATCTTCGCCGCAATCAATCTGGAAATCGTTTCCGTCACTGTTGTTATTAAATACCGCAGCATAAGGCATCTGAGTATGTGTGTCGGACTTAGCCCACACTGTAACCGTGAACTCCTGCCAGGTCTCTTGCTGAGCAAGAACGTGTTCCACTGTAATTTCATCAGCATTGAGCGCTTGGCCGCTGACACCAGCGACATAAACTGGACTCTTGGAGGCTGTACCGTCATAGCCGTTACCAGTCGCATCAGCGAGAGTGCCGTCAAAAGTCCAGTGACAGACCTCTCTATATGGCTCGACTGTTGAGTCGGTGGTAAAGTCCCAGACATTGCCAGATAGTGCTCCGCCTGCGTTTACCGGATCGATTCTCCAGAAATATTCCGTAGATCCATCCAGTATAAACGATGCATCGTAAATAGTTGAATTGGTATTGCCCTGGTATTCCGCTGAACCAGGCGTAGCGTTAGCAACAGCGGTATAGCTCGTTCCCAGATATACATCATAACTATCAGCATTGGGCACATGCAGCCATTCCAAAATTCTTTTCGTAACACCTGCGCTGCCGTCTTTGGGACTCAAAAGGTCCGACCGTATATCCCCAGTGTAAATGTCAGTAATTCGTTGCGCTGTAATAGGATAATTGTAAATTTTAACATCATCGATAACACCATCGAAATAGCCGACAGAATCCCTTATATCCACACCTATCGAGACTGCGAGATTTGCATTCAGAGATTTTACTGGTCCGCTGTCTGTTGCCGGTGCACCCGCATCAACATAAATATAACCATCGTTGCCTTGGCGAACGGCCACAATGTGATGCCAATTGCCGTCATTAACCTTTTGTGTACTGGCAAAGTTTAATTGATAGCCATCGTTATAAACCACAAAACCAGCAGTCCCGTCAGAGTTAACTCTGACTATATATTGACCATTATACCCGCCTACACTGCCATCTCTCTGCTGAATAATAACACCAGATGCGGTGGTCTTTATCCAGGCAGAAATAGAAAATCCAAAAGTACCAGACAGTGCGGGATCAGTACCTAATGCGATGTAATCATCAACACCATCGAAGTTGAGGGCTGAATCATATTTGCCGGTTACGCTGTCATTTGCGAAATCCAGTCCCCCGTTAAGTGTTCCGTTGGCATTGTAAGCAACATCCTGTGCGGTCGTGCCAGTTGTTTCATCTAAAGGCCAGTAAGCATGAATTGCATCTGCTTTCCTGGAGATATACACCCGTATTTCCCGCGGGGAGATACGGATGTTTTCACTGAATTTATCGCCGGAGAACTCGACTATTCTGTCCGAGCCCAATTTTGACACGGAAACCCCGCCTTTGTCCAAACCATACTCTGCCAGATCGCAGTGCCACAGGAAATCTATCTCTCTATCGGACGCGTTCGCGAATATGAAGGCGGCATCGCCTTGTTCATTGCTCCAGGCACCTCTTTGAATGGCGCTGGCCGTAATCGGCCAGTCCTGGTTGAGCCAGCTCCAGTCGGCGGTCAGTAGTGGGATGTCGCCGGTAATTTCGGGCGGCCTCAGCATCTGACCTCTGCCTACAAAGAATGATAACTCTTGGCGTATATGGGCGGCTTTCTTCATATAAGTCGCCGCATCCTGCTCAATGAAATTCGGAAAGCACCACCCCAGCTGTTCGCCGAATACCAGCGCCTGGGCTATCTTAATGCGGTGGGCGGTCTGATCAGTGCCGCCATATCTTCTTCCGAACATATGGGCGCTGCCTCCGTAGACGGCATGGAAAAACGGAACCATATTCTGATAGGTGAGGTCCCACGTGAGATATCCACCCATAAGGCCCACATACGGTTCCGAGAGGGATTCGGTCGCGAGGATGGTATTTTCCAGATTGCGCGAACTTAATTCTTCTCTAATCATCTGCAACATCGGGCGATAGCCCTCTTCTATCCACCAGGAACCGCCGCCCAGCGGATGGCTGTGGGAGGGGTCGAAACACTGTGCGGGCGGTGCCGCTGCCAGCATATCTAGATAGACCCCGTCGACACCGAACTCCGGTCCGGCCAGCCTCAGAATAATCTCATTCATCTTGTTCTGCCAAGTGGGAGTTGTCGGGCACATTACAGCGAAGAGGGAAGGGGTTCCGAAAGTAGCCGACACGAAGTTCTGATCAACCGTCTTTGCTGCGGCCGGCAGGGCTTCACTCTCGAAATCATTCAAACCGGTGTCCCAAACCCTGCCGTTGATATACGGTACAATCTTAATATTTCTAGCCTGCAATTCGTCAATTGCCGCGGCGAAACCGGGCTCGGCGGGGAAATAATCGGGGTACTTCTGATCCCAGAGTATCTGATGCCACATATACCAATGCACGGCCAGGGGCATATCCATAAAATCCGCAAACTCCTTTATCGGGTCCACGATCTCGTCCGGTGTACCGCGGGCATTGAGCCAGAGGTGATTGTTGTCTAGCCAGCTGCTGCGCGCTTCTAAATCCGGATTCCAGACGGTGTCGGAAAATACCCATTCTTTGTAGATTTGGGCCGCGTCGAACCAGTCCCCCTCGAAAAACTGCATGCGGAACCCCCCGGGTTGCTTGAAGTCGTTGCCTGGGATTGTCGCATCCGGAACCGCCCATTTGACTTTTATTTCGACCGAATCGCCGCCCGCAGCACTAGATGCGCCAAGAAACTTCGTGCTTCCGTGAGGATCTTCGGGAGAGAGATAGATGCCACCAGTCTTGTCCCAGTAGGCAAAAGCCTGAAAAGGAGCGCCTGCCGAGGGGTAAGGCAGATAATCCACCGTTTTCCCCCAATGTCGGAGTTGCAAACCTGAAAGCAGCGGTTTCGGGGTGACTCGCCCACTGGTTTCGGGTGTAAGTATGTAATCATCATCAAGGCTTTCGCCGAGCTGTCCGAGATTGACATAGGGGAAAACGACATCATGTAGCGACCAATTTTGCGAAGTATTGTCAACTTCGAGATCGAGGTAGCAACCCTCTTGGTCCACCTCTGCGCGGCAAATGACCTCCATGTCTTCCCTTCCAACCGCATCGCCGTCTTCTAGCAGTTGTTCCGACATTTCCCGCTCGAGGGTCTGCCCCAATTCCCAAAGGATCTCCCCTTTTGTGCGCGATTCGGATATACCAATCCGTGCATCGCATTCAGCGCTGTCGATCGTAACCGTCTCGCCCGAGGTGTGTTTCAGGGTCAGACTCCAGAGTCTGTTTTGGGGGACAATGTATTCGCGCTGGCTGGCCGCATTTTTTATGGAAAGCAAGCGGCAAGAGTTATCCGAAGAATCAAAGGTCACTATAAATTGTCCGTCCGTACCCTGCAGCGTCGTCTGCGCAGCTGATGCATAGGCACCAAAGCTAACAAAAACCAGAACAAGTACAAACGTTTTGACAAATAGTTTGCAGGTGAACATATTTAATCCTATTTCGCACACAATTCAAGGCATTCGCACATCGTACAGCACACAATCTGTAACTGCGAAATGAAACTGCTTGCACCCAAACAATTACTTTAACCAATTAAAGAAGTGAAAGGCCCGGCCAGAACCGGGCCCTCACCTGTGACTTCAAAAACTCTAATTACAGAGAACATGCTTCGGCAGGTGTCAGACCGCAGTCCATCCATTCTGTTGCAAACGATGCGAGATCAAGGAGGTCGACCACGCAATCAGGTTCACCATTCGGACCGGCAACATCCCAGGCTGGTCTGTCAGTACAAACAGCCTCGCCGGTTATTGCATAGTAATCCGTAGCCACTTCTTCCGCAGTTTTTGCATAGTTGAATATCCGAAGATCGTCTATAGCACCATCGAAGAAGAGACCGTCACCACGGTTTGCACCAACAGCAAACCTGCCGAAATCAACCCGCCTTGAACCGTTTTCTCCAACGTACGAACCATCGGCATATACCTTAGTGCCTGCGGCATCACAAGTCACCGTAAGCATGGTCCATTCGGTCGTGCTCAACGGAGCCATATCGTTGACCGCTACGGAACCATTAAAACGATAAACAGTAGTACCACAGCCAATCTGGAAATCGTCACCAGCAGCTTTGCCGTTGTTGAAAATTCCAGCGTAACTAGTCTGCGTATCCGTATCAGACTTGACCCATAAGTTCACTGTGAATTCCTGCCAGCTTTGCTGTTCGCTTAGATCATGTTCCACGAGGATCGTATCAGCATCCAGTGCCTGACCATCGATACCAGTTACATAGTTTGGATCAATTACTGTGTCAGCTTCGTAGTAGGCTGTACCATCATAGCCATTGCCTGTGCCATCAGTCAGGTCACCTTCAAAGGCCCAATGACAAACTTCTTCCTTAATCGCCAGAGTAGCCGAATCACTCAATAAGGTAAAACCGCCATCGCTGGTGACTTCACAGTAATAAGTACCCCAGTTGCCGGCCGCGGTCGCAAAGCTCAGCGTTGCATCCGTAGCACCTTCCACATCGAGATCATTGCTGGTATCGCCATCGCCGTCGTCTATCTTCCATTGGTAGCTCACTGTTGAGCTGCTTGCAACCTCTACACTGAACGAGACAGGCTCATCGGAAAAGGCCAGCGCATCTTGCGGCTGCTGAGTGACAGACATACCAAAAGGCGTTTCACCATTATAGTAAACTTCAAATCCCTCGTAGTCCACGACCAGGTCGTTAGTTCCGGAAGTAGCATCGCCTGCAAAGCCGACACCGGTAGCAACACCACCGACGGCCCTGGTAATATGATTCGGATCCGCTGGATCCGTAGGTTCCAAGCCGTCCAGGTCAGGATTAATAAACAGATCAGAAGTACCTTGAGTGGTATTGACCTTGAGAACCAGCAGAGTGGGAGTCGCCTCGGGTATGGGAACATCTGAAACAGTTTTACCGCCGCCAACGATAGCCCAATTTGCAGAGTTCCAGGCCTGACCAAACTGGACACCGCCGATAGCGGGCGTGTTGTAACTGTAAGCATAGGCACCTGTATTGGTAACAGTCATCGTCCCAACAAGATAATAAGTGCCCGAGATTTCTAAATCGCCCTCAAAATCGTTGGCAACGCCATACGTCCCCGTCTGGTCCAGAGCATCTGGTATGCTGATGACATCCGCTGCCGCCAGACCCGGTACAATTGCACATGCAATCACAAATAATAGTAACTTTTTCATCATTCACCCTTTCTTAAAAAATACCAAAAGCATTAAGCTTGCGGCTATTCTACCGCAGCAATTTCATAAGTTACATTCGTCAAATTGATTCAATTTATGTTGAAGTGTAAAAACGGCTTTACAAAAATCGCCCAGTCCCGGGGTATTTCACCAGCATCGGTCACAACGAACGTCAAAAAACGGTCGTTAGGGCGAATATCTATCTCAATTTTTTCGCCGCCCTGTTCAGGAGTTGCTCCCTTTCTTGTGTACCTGGCCTGACCGTCTATAAGAACGAAAAAGTCAGCCTGTGACTCATAACCGAAGACATCAGAGACAGTGCTGGAAATACCGCATTCTGCAGTAAGCGATTTCAGCTCGGTCCCGGGCACATTCTCGCGGATAGCATCAAGATCGAAAGTAATGCCAAGATTTGCATGCAGACTGAATGCAGACGGACTTTCAACTCGACCGTAGTCAACCCCATTCAGCACCAGATTATGACGAGATGAATCGTCTACCCCATGCACAGCTCCGTTAAAAATTGCTCCCCAGTAGCGGCCAGTAGTTGCCGGAGCATCATTGAACAGGTGGCCCATAGATGAAACTTTAACAGGCCCCCAGGATGCATTCGGAATGAATACGCCATCAATCATTTTGCTTTCGGCAACATCCGCATAGCCACCTTTTCCAGAATTGCCAACCATTTCGAATTCGTTTATCAGCTTGCCAGTGATCGGATCAACGCCAACTTCAATTTTCCCAGTGCCGAATCCATTTCCGTGTCCGATGATATCCGCTAGATCGACCGGCTCGCCTCGCCACACAAAATTGCTGGAAGAAACAACCTGACGGGCAAATGTGTAAGACCTTACAGGGATTGCTGTCGTTGTGTCAGATAGTGGATCGTACTGAGCAGCGAGCCCGGCAGTCAGCCTCGTGGCATTCTCAAAAACCAGAGGATCAGCACCTGGTCGCAGCTCCACCTGACCTTTGTACACGTGTGCTTCGGTATTACCTGCCGAGTCGATCATCACACCGAACTCTGTGCCATAATCGACAATATGCGCACCGGGGGTCTGTACAGTAAAGCCTACTGCCGAAGACGGAACCGTCGCAAAAATCTTGCCGCTGAGAAGTGCTATTTTCTGCTCGCCCTTGAACTCAATTTCTGCCGGCCCCTCGAGAACCGTCTCAACACCGCTGTTGAATGCTATTTTTGCCAGCCCCTTCTTTAATTTCAAGGGGCCCTTATTTGTCCAGAGACTATCACCTTTATTAAAATCGGACTTAGTCCATTCGGCGTTCATCTGATCGACAAGGGTAGCCACTTCAATAACGTCCACCTTCTCAGGGGCAACCCGGGGAAACAGAAAAACAAAAAGCATCGCAGCCGCACTCATCACTAGTGTAATAATCTGGAACTTACTGAATTGTCGTTTTTCGGGTGCAGGATAAACAACTTTTTGAATCAACTCACGCGAAGGCTTTTCTGCAGGAATTTCAACTTCTTCAGCGGTATTCTCGTACTCAGCTAATTCCAACAACAATTTGTTACACTCTTGCTGGTTTTTATCGGGAGCGATACCTTTTATTTCGTCCATCGAAGCAAATGTGTACATGAAGTCCAGATAATATTTGACAGCAAGGGGATCTGTCTTTAACAGATATTGCAATCGATCAAACTCTGCACTTGTTACCGAATTATCAGATGCTTTTAAAGCCAGAGCACTGATCTCAAACAGCATTTTATCTTTAGCTTCCATACGATGGACCTGAAGAAAGAACCTGGTTAATACACTTAACAAGAAGAGCGTGAATTCGACTTACCTTTCGATAAGCACTTTGCTTAGAAATTCCGAATTTCAGTGCCATTTGTTTGAAAGTCATACCGTGGCTATATCTCATCTTTAAGACATCTATATCTTTGTCTGGAAGCTTTTTAAGACAATTTTGCATCGCATCCTTCCGATCTGAGAAAACGTCGGATTCGGGCACTTTTGCCTCAATAATCTTGAGCACATCTGAGTCATAATGAAGCCTCGACCTTTTATTTTTCCGCAGAAAATCCATGACTTTATACCGGGCGATCGTTTTTCCCCATCCAACAAAATTGGTTCCCGGCTCAAACTCATCAAATTTACTCCACATCAAAGCCAGAGTGTCTTGAAGAATGTCGTCAGCATCCTCCTTACAAATCACAAGGCTTAGTATGTACACATAGATGTCTTTTTGGGATGACAATACATACCCCATAAATAACTTGTTCACATCGTGAGACTTGTCGAAACGATTTTCCACGTGTACCTTTTCCCTAATTTTTCACGTCCTCAACCTGCTAATTGCAAAAATCCGTCTTTGTCACCTCAAAAAAAGAAAAATTAGGTAATTATGCATTACAGGTTCCAGCAACTTTACAGGACAACAATATTTATTTATCAGCAATCCACGAGCGGTATGCTGACTGACCATATCCTTCTAACCTTCTCCTCTAATTACAGACCCTTCCTATGAAGCCAGATTTGTCAAGGGTGTTTTTTTTGTTTTTAAGGTATTTGTATTTTCATACTGCGCAGAGTTTCCTTTGGCTGTTTTATGATCGGTCGTCTCATACTCCTATTCAGGTTGCTGCGATCGTTTTTTATGATTTAACTCGCAGTCCTATTTAACTTTTGCGGTGGTCGGCCTATTCTTAATTGCGGGCTTGTGAAACGCCCAAAGGGTCAGTCAGGCTCGACGTTATTCGATCTCGATCATATTGCAGCTTTTTATATTATCGTTAATTCATTTTTGTTTTTTGCCCTCATCCCCAGCCGGGGTGAAAAATAAAAATGAAGCTCATTGTTACACTCGTGCCACTTTGCAGCGATCATGCCGCCATGGTTTGTTGTCTCGAAGCATGGCCCAGCACCGTATCAGCATATGGCGGGCCACCGCTATTATTGCTATCTTTCGACGCTTGGCGCTGCCCCGGCAGACGCGGTCGTATATCTCTCTGGCCCAGGCATACTGCAGTGATGCCCAACTGGCCTGGACCAGCAGCATTCGCAGTAGAGGATTGCCGTGTTTGCTGATCCGTCCGGTGCGGTCCATTTCGCCGGATTGATACCGCCGGGGTGTGAAGCCGACGTAGCTGGAGACGTGGCGGGCATTTTTGAATCGGTGAGGATCGTCAATCACCGCACTAACTGCTTCTGCGGTGCGCGGGCCTATGCCTGGGGCATTGCTAATTAAAATGGTTGCGGGATCTTTCTTGCCGAGTGCATCAAGCTTGGCGGTAACGCGGTCGAGCTGCTGCTGAACGATCTTATACTGCTGCAGTTCAGCGTGGAGCTGGCCTCGCCAGAGCTGGCAGGGGTCATCAATCTGTTTCAGCGGCGAGGCATGCTGTGATATTGTTTCAAGATGTTTTTTGGTCCAGCAGTTTCTGCCCGCGGGCAGGTCGATGGCCATGCTGCACATAATCGCGCGGATGCTGTTTTTGATCTGTGTCATGCGGGTGACGAGTTTTTGACGGTAGTTGATCAGCGAGCGTTTCTGGCGGACCTTCTTGACGGGAACGTGGACCTCCGGGAAGAAGCCGTGGTGGTACATGACCGCCAGGCGTTTGGCGTCTTTCTTGTCGCTCTTGACGGGATTGTTGGTCCATTTCCAGGCTGCGACCTTGAAGGGAAGCTGCATCGCTCGGAGCATGTCGGCCAGCCAGCCGGCCTGATTGCCCGACTCGAACAGGACGATCGAGCTGTTTGCGTTGAGCTCTGCGAAGATGTCGTGGAACAGTTCGGGCCGGGTGCGGACGGTGCGGTATTTAGTTTTCAAAGAGGCTCGGTCCATTTGGCAGAATACGCTCTTGTTCTTGCCCAGGTCGATTGCTAAAATAGTTTCCATGCCAGATACTCCTTAAAATTTACGTGAATAAATTTTGTGCCGTCACTGCGACGAGCACCTAACGGGGACGAGTATAACATATTCGTCCCCGAGTATCTGGCTTTCATAGTTTCTTTACCGCTGTGTTCACTCCCTTCCGGCGAATCAGTTTAACCACGGAAATACATATAGGACACAACGATCGCTGCAAGGATCGCGCAAGAAGCGACCACAGTCGACCGGATATATTCAATACCGAGCAGGCCAAACAGTTAACCTCTGAGGCGCTTACGGATGTGTTGACCAAGAACAGCATAGCGATCAGTATGGACGGCGTTGGCCGTGCGTTTGATGTGAGAACAGCTGGAATTCAGTCAGCATGTTCGCGACCCATGTATATGCAGCATGAACAACTTCTAAATCCAATCAACGGCACACAGAGAGAACTTATACCGGGCTCCCAGATACCCCATGTGCTCAATGCCACATGCCTTTCGAGAAGAGAGCTGGAAAAGCGATTTAAAGCCGCCCTGAACAAAACAATTAAAGACGAAATTGAAAGGCTGAGGATCGAACTCATTCAAAAGAAGCTGCGAAATAGTACGCAATCCATATCACAGATTGCCGCCGAACTGGAGTCCACTGACAGGGAACACTTTGCGAGATATTACAAAAATCAAACGGGACAGAGCCCTATGCAGTTTCGATGAGAATCCTGACTTAAAAGCAAACAAATAATAGGGCTCACGTTTGCGGATCTTTCCTGTGCCGCCTTCTCATCGCTCCATCCCAGCCAAATCCTCTCGCGACGAAAAGCCAGATTGGCCGCAAAATCCTTTGGCACAAGATCATTGAATGGCTTTTCACTGCTCATGAGAATTATCCCTCGCACGCTTGATCTGCCCGATTATGCCAATTGCACCTAAAAATGCACGCCGGGTATTCTGAGTCTGCACAATCTTCAATGCATGTCATCCCACGCTCTCAAACGAACATTTCAAGTCAGACCAGAGCTTATCGGCGCTGTCCCCAAAAACATCTATCTTAAACAAGTATGACTTTTGCAATATCTTCCAGTTAAAGATTAATCCTGTGAAAAACTATTCGCTGCAAAAGGAAACTGGATATAGCCCGCAATCGAGCCAATTCAAAGCCAACTCTGAAAAATCAGCTAGATCAACCCTGCCGCTGTTATTGAAATCGCCTGGAACATCAACTATATCTGTCTTAATCAAAGTGTTGTAATTCGTATAATAAACATAGTCACCATACATCCAGCATAGCCCTGATTGGTTTTCGGGACGGTTGCGCAGCACGTAGGGCCGCACGTTATTTTTTTCGGAATTCGCAGTTATGGCTTTAGTTGTCCAGGTACGCCCCTGGTCATCTGTTGACCATTTTTCTATCTCAAAAATGCCATTGATCTGCCTGCTAAGGTACACAATCGAAGGATTTTTATGGTCGAGAATCACGCCGCCTGAATAATGGGGCTCCGGCTCGCTCTGCCCTTCAGGTGTTTGAGGAAACCAGGGCCCTGCAGCAACTATCTCATTATCGATCCATTCACTGCCGTTCCAGCGTGCGTAGCGATAACGATGATCGTTTTCGGCCGGCAGGGTTGCATATACTATGACCGGGTACCCATTTTCATCCGAGGTGACATCCCAAATCCAGGACCTTACATTATTGACCCTGCCGTCGTAGACCACTTCAGTATCTCGCGGAGCTACTGGCAAAGAAGACATATTAGCAATCAACGTACTGTCAGCTTGATGAAAGTTGCCGTTGTAATAACACATATAATAAATACTATTGGTGGATATGTTTCTTGGATGACCGTCTGTAAATGCAATATGTATTCTTTCAGTGCCGTCAGAGTCTATCTTAACATAAGGCCTTTGGTTTGGGTTCAGTATGACATTCCGCCCCTGGACCCAGCTCTGACCACCATCATCTGACCATGACATAGTCGGATTCCAAGAATCACCTCTCCAGAATAGATAAAGTCTGTCATTTTCGGAAGAAAGTTGAACCGGATTAGGGTAACAGTAACCCCAGCTTGTTTGATTGAGATCCAACGATCGCTCTGGCCCCCATTGAGTTATATCTTCCGGGTTCACCGAAACGCGCAAGAACATGTTTGGACCGCTGTGTTTTGAATAGAACACCATCAAACGCCCATCCGGCAAAAAATTAAGTGCCGGATTGGCATGGTCGTCAACCTGGAGCCCTGAACGAAGTGTAGTCTCGTCCTTATCTCCCGTTGAGCTGTCATAAGTCACAATTTGAATATCGCCATGAGAAGTTACAAAACTAACATACATTATGCCGTTACGATACATGCCTCTTGGATCAGCGAACCAGCACCATGCACCGTTGTCAGAAACATTCCTGTAAAGCGAACCAGCTTGGGCCTCTGCGCCAGAACGGGAAGACATCCATTGCTGAGCAAATGCCTGCAGATCGGCTGAGTCAACTTTACAGTTGCCGTCAATATCTGCAACTGGCGGATTCAAACACTCGCCCTCAGGCACCCCATATGAAACGCCATCATACCAGGTCCTGTCGTCATTTCCTGGAAAGTCATCAATAAAAACCTGGACTTGACCAGAGCTGTCAGCACTGACAGTGCCCAGTTTTATCTCAAATAGTCTCCTGTTGTCCTCACTGAGCATTACAGCAGAGTCAAAGTATGAGCTGTCCGTTATCTGAGTCCCCTGATTCCACAAATACTCCGTCATTCCATCCACACTCAGACCAGCAGCGATATCCCATTCATTATTACCATTTGGCGTCCCGTCGCCCGCCACCCAATAGTTCGCATATATCGTATAATGTTCGTTGGCAGCAAGCCCCGATATTGTCGTACGCAGCAACGGACTGGCCGATCCAGCGCTGGAAGCAAATAAATCTGAATTGTTGGCGTAGCCAGTTCTGACATGCCAGTGATCATTTGCTGTTGCACTACTGCCGCTTGTCGTCACGTCTTCGGGATTTAAAGGAGACGTCGTCACGTTCAACGCTGTGCCATCCGCAAGAGTTGTATTTGATATTGCAGCATCCACATAAGTCAAAGGTGCACTGTAACCCTCTCCCGCTAACACAAAAGCAAAAAATAGCATGACTAAGACGCTGGTTCTCATTTCACATATCTCCGAAATACAAAAAAATCACACATCGACAACAGGGCGTACGCCGAAAAACGCACACTGAATAAATACAATGAGCCTCGCCGCAACGAGGCTCATTGTTAAAGCTTAGATAATATATCTAGTTACATGATGGTACACGGCCACAATCAAGCCAGGATCCGGCAAATTCTGCCATGTCGGCAATATCTACGACACAGTCGCCAGTGAGATCCATTGCAGGTGGATTTACGCAAGTCGCTATACCCGTGTACTGGTAGTAGACTTCAGCAATTTGCTCAGCTGTCATACTGTAGTTGTAAACTTTCAATTCATCAAGCAAGCCATTAAAGGGATTGGCAACGTTGCCGCGAGAGTTTACCGCACCAACAAACAAACCGTAGGTCCATGGATTGAATTCATTGGACACCCCGCTTACAGTCGAAGCGCCGGCAACAGCACCATCAATATAGATGGTCATGCCGCCACCCTGATCAGAAGTCTGCCATGAAGCTGCAATATGGTGCCATTCTCCATCCGTTATTTGTCCAGCCGCTGCCTCTGTCGAAGTCGGATCCGCATCCCTGACCAGACAGCTTACTGATCCATCGGCAGTGACTTCTAAGCGGAAAGCCGTCGTGTAATATTGAGGTTCATCTTCAAATACACCCATAACAGTACCGGCGGAAGTTGTTTTTACCCAGCATTCTACCGTTCCGTTCTCAAGGCCCAATCCTGCCCTGGGACAGCCAACAACACCTAGATCCACGTAACCCTGACTATCCAGCGCCAGAGCCTGATTAGCAAATCCAACTCCATAGTTAACTGTACTGGCCGAATTTGGGTCAACAGTAAGATAAATACCGTCATTTACGCCCGCCATATCAGCCAATGAACTATCGAAGCTGTGGTATTGCACAAGTCTCTCGATATTTAGCAGGCCTGCATCAGATGGTGTTGAAGCGCCGTTGTCTGTAATCGTAACAATGCAATTGTATTCGCCATGATCAGAATCAGTCACGTCAAGCAGCGTCATAGTAGAGCTTGTTGCGCCGCTAATCAAATCACCGTCATGATACCATTGATATGTCATACCTGTTGAATCATTAGTAAACGGATTAGTTGCCTCAACGTAAAACTGAGCATCCTCACCAGGTTGTACAGAGACGTAATCGGCAGGCTGAGTGGTGATCTGAGGAACCGATGGAAGAGTTTCAAATGTCCACTCGCTTCCTTGTACGACAGTATCATCTGCCAATACTTCATCTACACGCCAGGTGTATACTGCATCTCTCTGGAGACCGCCGGGATTGTATGAAGCCGTTCCACTGTCGTCATCCTGAATAGAAGCTGTATATGCAGTACCAACATTAGGGTCATTAGGAAGGGATAAATAGACTTCATGACTCGCAACATCAACCCCGAAACCGCTATACCAGCTAATAACAACGTCCTCACTCACATTGTCAGCTCCGGATTCAGGCGTTGGCATAGATGCACTGGTATTCACTTCAAAGGAAACGCCGTCGTACCAAGTCCGGTCGTCATTCCCTGGATGGTCATCTATAAACACCTGGATTTCGCCGGTACTGTCAGCCATAATGGTGCCCAGTTTTATCTCGAAAAGTCTTCTATCTCCTTCACTGAGCAAGACACTGGAGTCAAAGTATGAACTGTCTGTAACCTCAATTCCGCCGTCCCAGAAATACTCAGTTATGTCTGTTTCATCCAAACCGGCAGAAATATCCCATTCCTGATTGCCAAACGGGGTTCCGTCACCAGCCACCCAGTAAAATACAGATACCTTATATAGTCCCCCGGCCTGCAAACCGGTAATTGTGGTGCGAAGAGTTGGGCTGTCCGATGACTCAATCGACGAAAAAACATCTGAATCGTTACTATAGCCAGTTCTGATATGCCAATGATCATTTCCTGCTGCCGTACTGCCGCTTGTAGTCACGTCTTCCGGGTTCACAGGAGACGTTGTAACATTCAAAGCTGTGCCGTCTGCAAGAGTGGTATTAGTAAGATCCGCATCCACATATGTAGCTGCCGCATTGCTTATACCAGCCAGGATCAGCAAAAACGCGAACACTGCCGTTAGTCCTTTTGTCTTCATCAATATGCTCCCGAAAAAACTCTAAAAATGTCGGGGCAATAAGCCCCGACATGAATTCATTGCCTTTGCCGAAACTAAGCGCTTCGCCTGCGGCGAGCAATCAAAAGACCGCCCAGACCAAGAATCGAAAGCGTTGCAGGTTCAGGAACTACAGAAGCACCAACACCGTCATACCAGGTCCTGTCATCATTTCCAGGAAGGTCACTCACAAAAACCTGTATCTGACCGGCACTGTTGGCAACCGCCGTACCGAGTGAAGCTTCAAAAAGCCTTCGATCTCCCTCGCTGAGCATTACAGAGGAATCAAAGTACGAGCTGTCTGTTATCTGTGTTGCATCGCCATAACGAAAGCCAACTATTCCTGACTCACTCAAACCGGCAGACATATCCCATTCCTGATTGCCTCCTGGGGTTCCGTCACCAGCAACCCAAAAATAAGATGACACAGAATAGGTCTCCCCAGCAACGAGCCCGTTGATTGCAGTCACAATAACAGGGCTGTCCGAATCGGCATGAGAAGCAAAAACATCGGAACCATTACCAAATCCGGTCCTTACATGCCACTGATCATTTGCCGTTGCTGCACTGCCGCTTGTCGTCACATTCACAGCTGTGCCGTCCGCAAGAGTGGTATTAGTGAGATCCGCATCCACATAAGTAACTCCCGCCTGGGTTAAACCTGCTGCACAAACAAGCAACACTGCACTTAACAACATTTTCTTTCCAATCATCATTAACCTCCAAACAAAAAAATAAAAATACGTTAGGCCCATCCTCAGGGCTTTGTCATTTGATAAAACTGCTCAATCTCGTAGGCCTGCAAAGTACGATCAAACACTGCAATTTCGCCAATAATTCCATTGAACTTTGATTCCGAATAAGGGACATCAATTACGTTGCCGACCACGATCATTTCAGCATCAGCAGAAGGACCTGAAAAAGCAAAGTCGTGTTCACTGTACAGTTCTCCATCTATATAGAACTTTGCCTCCGTACCATCATGCGTCACTGCGAGGCACCTCCAATGGTCTCCAATAAACAAAGGCGGGTCGGAATAAGCCCCTTCTGGATCACCTTTCGAGTATCTGATTAACTGTAAGCGGTTTCGCTGAGAACTATCAATGTGCTCTTTTCCAAAGTAGGCAAACTGATAACTGACATCCTTAGGATTTCGACATGATATAATGTGCCCTCCTTTGGCAATATCAGGGCATTTGACCCAAACAAGTATCGTGATGGGGCCTGCGATATTCAACAGGGGATCCGATGGGATAACCACGGCATCATTTTCATCCTTGCTAAACTTTAAAGCCGTTTTGCCAGCCCAACGCCCATCTACCCATTCAGGCTTAGAATAACCGGAAGTGCCAAGCCCCCCATTTAACGCAACTGAACTAGCACTAGTTACACGGTTAATCAGTTTTTCAGGCCTTGATTCTTCGCGTTGAAAATCATAATGTGCTACCAGATCCGGATCACGTCTCAGTTGGTAAGAGTGAGCAAGCCATCTGCCGTAAGAATCCCCCTTGCTGGCCAGAATTCTCGCGTTGAACTCTTCATTACGTACAAAGTCGATCTCGCTGCATGCAGCCTTGCGAATAAAACCCGTTCTATCCACTAACAGGGCTTCACTAGAATTTATGTTTATCTTATCAGCTTGGGAAGGGAACAGTGCAACTTCGCCCTGGAAGACACCTACCGCAGTGCCGCCGGATTCACTTACTTCAACTCCAAATTCGGTCCCAAGGTCAAGTATTTTTCCCGCCGGCGTTTCTACTGAAAAGCCCACCGCCTGGCGATCGACATGAGCTGCAAGCTTGCCTGAACTGAGAATCAGCTTGTCTTGAGAGACTGGCTCAATGACCGCTGGTCCTTCCAGGACAATGTCTGCACCGCCCATAAAAGTGATTCGTGCCAGCCCCTCGTTGAGTTGCAATTTTTTCGCCCTTATCGCCCCATCCCATTCAGGGGTATCCACGCTTTGATCCCAGACCGCATCAACACTACCGTCCAGATAAGCTACAATTGGTGGTTTTGCTGGTGTCAACAAGACCAGAATAAGAATGAGAAGAAGGGCAGCACTGGAAACAACAGCAGTATACAGGCTCCATCGCGACACTTCTCGTAGAGAATCAGCTTCGGGTATATTATTTTTGCTCTGAGAAACACCGTCATATTCACTCTGCTCGAAACTCTGTGGCACATCAATCTTAGGCGCAGTCTTCTCAACTTTAGCCAGTTCCTGCCAGACGTATGGATTCAGCTCCGGCCGGTCGGCTTCTGACAAGTCCCCAACTTTACCCTCCAAAGACAGACCCGCATATACTCTGATAAAATCGTAGTAGTACGCCAAACACTCATCATCTCGCGAAAGGATTTCAGTCAGCTCATTCCCTCGCTGATAGCTTATATTGCCCTCTAGCGAATCTAGTATAAGCTCACTTAAATAAACGTAAAATTTGTTGTCATGTCTCAAAGTGATTCCTCCGCAGCAAGTGTGCGACGAATGCACATAACGAGTGTATTGTGAATTCGAGACATACTCCGGTAAATCCCTTTGACCGGCTTTGACAAAAATTCGGCGAGGTTCTTTGGAGCCATCCCTTGTTCATATCTCATCTGCAAAAGTTTTCTGTCTCTCTCATCCAAACGTTCCACACATTCTCGCAGTGTCTTCAGAAGTTCTTCATTCTGACCAGACTTTTTTTCAGCTGCAGCCCCCATCTTTTCCAGAATATCTGCGGGAAATTGGACTGGCCTTGCTTTATTCTTGCGGTAAAAATAAAGCACTTGGAAATAGGCAATCCGTATTCCCCAACCGGCAAAATTGGTTCCCTCCTTAAATTCGGAAAACTTTGTCCACATAACAGTGGCGGTTTCCTGCATTATGTCGTCCGCATCTGAACGGCTGGGCACAAGCGTAAGTATGTATGAGTATATTTTCCGGTAATTCTGTGTTAACAACCGAAAATAACAAGATGTCGCATCCTTTTCACCTGAAGAGGATTCGGGCACTTCATCCCCATTTATCCAATTGAGTTTTTTATTTTCAGATGTCATTCGAAGTCACCCGTTATACTGATTAGCATCTTTCTCAATGTCATATAGCGCCGACAAGCGTTTAGTCCGCACGAAAAATCAAAAAATCAGCTAAATTTTGCATGTACAAGTATCTGGCCATCAAATTCCGTTGCAGAACGATTCGACATCTCCAGTCGAACCTGTTGCTCGGTTTTGGCATCTTCACCAATAGAATGGTTAGCGGTGCTGTCCAAAATATTTGTTTTGGACCATTGTGAGATACTTCGATAGAACTCCTTGAGAAGCTCGGGATAAGTCCGCACCCGCTGAAGGAAGTTCCACGCTCCGCTGCTGGGTGCGTCTTCTGGTCTGACATCCGCAACGTCGATATGGTCGAAGACCCACTGGACAACTGCTCTTGCTGTGACGTTCGGTCTGTTTTGATAAATATCTCTGCTAATACCGTCCCCGCTATCCAGCCCAGAATCCCCGCCATCAGAAAGATCAGCAACTGTTGCATCCAAACCTTGGTTTCCAAAGTCCGGCTCAAATTCTCGACGAGCCTTTGCCCATGCTTCTTTAGGGCTGAGTTCATCTCGTTTAAGTCCTTCACGAAGTTTGATAAATTCATCCCAACGACCTTCACGCTTTAACCGTTTTTTGAATTGTTCTTTAGTTTCCACAATGCAATTTTTTACGGCACGAAAGATTTGGTCAAACCGCCTGAAAACTTTTTTTGAAAAATGGTATCGCGGCTTTCGACCTAAGTAGGAGTCCCGGCGGCAGGCCGGGCGGGGGTGTGGTTCGGATCTGAGTCGGCAGGAGTCCCACCGCGAAAATTTATTTGTTGTCCCTCGCGCGTCGCGCGCGAGAACGTCCAACCGTTTCGCAGTGTCATCGCCCTGGCTCCCCTACCGCCTGCGACAACAGCGGCCAACAGCTGGTGTGATGGGAACCCACCACGCCAAAACGATCTGATCGGCCGACCGAAAGACCAAATTCAATCCGTCATCGCCTCGCGCGCGTGAGCCAGCAACCCGCCGACTTGAGTTATCACAAGACATGGCCATAACAGCTAAGCATAAAAAGATCGTGAATTTACCTTTTAGCTATTGCCGCTCTCGATGCATTCTGATACACTTACAGGCATGATCAGCCAACCATCCCAATCAACTCGCAAGGCAATTCTCTATGCCAGATTCTCACCCAGGCGAAACGCAGATCAGTGTGAGTCCATCGAAACCCAGTTCGACCTTTGCACTGACTACTGCATCAACAACAACCTTGAAATCGTAGCAAAATTCAACGACAAAGCCCTCTCAGGATCAGACGAAGATCGACCTGGCCTGTGGTCTGCAATGGATGCTCTCAAACGTGGTCACTGCCTTGTGGTCTATCGCCTGGACCGCTTGGCCCGCAGCGTTTACCTCAGCGACATTATCGAACGCACAGTCAAAAAGAAAGGCGCATCGATCGTCAGCATATCAGGTGAGGGTACATGGTCGGACAACGATGAAGACTGGCTGATCCGCAAGATTCTCCAAACCCTGGCAGAGTACGAACGCAAGGTAATAGCCGCCCGCACCAAAGCTGCCATGCTTCGCCACCAGGCCAACGGCAAACGCATGAGCAAACACCCGCCATATGGTTTCACAGTCGATCCGCTCAACCCCGGCCGACTGATCGAACACGAAACAGAACAGCAGGTCATCCAGCAGATCATCGCAATGAAAGAATCAGGCCTGTCACTGCGTGCTATTTGCCGAGAACTGCAGGAAGCTGGCATTAACTGCCGCGACAAGACCAATTGGCATCACAGCACCGTTCAGCGGATCATACAACGCATCGACTCATGCAGTTCGCCGCTTTAGCCTTCGTTCAACTGCCAGAATTCATCAAGACATCTGTCTTCCTTTGCTCGATTACGCTCATGTCAGCCCGATCTCCCGAAACAGCTTGTCAGCTTCGGCCTCTGAGATTTTACGAGTATGCTTTGCAAGGAATTCCGCTTCCTGCTCCGGTGTGAATGGAATGTTCTTGTCTTTGCTGTCTGAGGGTTTAGTCTGTGCATTACGGTTGTTGTACTTTCCTTCCAGTACCTTGGCGTAATTGGTCGAGTTCTTCAGAAGCCAGTCAATATCGGCTCTCCAGTTCCGATCGTTTTTGCCTGTGAGGAACGATGATCCGGAAACCATGTCTATCAACTCTTGCCAGTTTTCGGCGAACAATCCTTCCGCCATCCGAGCCTTGAATTTGCTTCGCCTCTGGTCTGAGAAAGCCCTGATTCTGGGGAGGTTGTCCTTGGCATTCCAGTAGTCCATAAACTCCACCGGCCGAACCCCCGAAGAGCACTCTTCCTCTTCTTCTTCTATTCTTTCTTCTTTATGGTCGACATGTACGTCGGTATTTACCCCTCTGCACGTCGGTACCCCCGACGCTGTGTCGGTGCTTGATGTCGGTGCCTGACCGACCACTACGTCGGTACCTCCCGGCATGTCGTCGGTGCTTAAAGTCGGGACCCCCGACTTCGTGTCGGCACCTGATGTCGGTAGCTCCATTGACTCTATGTCGGTAACCGCAACCAGGCAACGAACAGCTTGCACGTCATTTTTGTTTTCGATAAGACCACGTTTTCGCAGTTTAGAAACCGCTCTTTCGACCGTCCTGCAACTTGTATTCAGCAGCCGTGCCATCTGTGCATTCGATAGTCGCAATCCGTCCTTTTTGAAGCTGTAGACAAGGCCCATAATGCAAGTTTCGCACAAGCCCTTTAATGGCAGTTTAAAAACTTGTGCAGGAATTCGTATATGATCTACTTTGTTCATACATGTGTCCTTATGTTTGAATGCCCGTTGGTAATTTGCTTGATAACACCCGACAGTACCTGGCTAATGTGTCTCACCTCATTAGTCATAGACTCATCTGTAACCGGCACGAAAAAAGCCTGCAAGTCATTAAGCGTATCTCCAAAAAAGAATAGATACATGTGGTGAGACCAAGTCCTGCAGCCATAAGCTGCCTCAAGCCACAACACACACTGGTCCTCTGCGGACCTGACAAAATCAATAAACGCAGATAATCCCAAAGACACAGATTCGCAGTAAACAGCATTTACAGGTCCAAAGGACAACCCTGACTCAATTTCTACCGATTCGCCATCTCGCAGCCTGTCACCAGTGTCACCGTGTCACCACCTTTGCCCTATTGTTTTTTTATACACACATACACCACGCCCTTTAGTAACATTTCTCTTCGTATGCTATTTTATAACTTGAACCTGGTGACAGTGGTGACAGAGGGATGGAAGCACTCCTGATACCACCCAAAAGGCCATTTTCACGTCACCACTAAACGTTGTGACAGGCTGTGACAAGGTGGTGACAAAACGGCCGAAAAACAACCTTGTGCGAAATCTGGGCCTAATCTCACATCAAAACACACAGGTAACGTCTCCAAGCGTCACCACCTTAGTGCCACTCCCGAGCCCTGACCGGACCGGACACACTGTCCATACCTTTTTCCCTTTGTTATTATATACACACATATTTACACCCCTCTTGTGATCTTTACTATTCTATGCCGTTTTATTGCAAGAAAGCATGGACGGTATGGACGACAAACAAAAAACATGGCTGGTAATACTTCAACTCCTGATTTTCTGTCCATACCTAATGTGTGGACAGGCATGGACGAGGTATGGACAATCAGGCACAATCAACCAATGAATCGAACTTCGGATATTTCCTGCTTATCCATTTGCCGGTTAATAGAATCGTGTCCACACCTTGCCGGCTTAACCTCTGCCCCAGTAATACCCCTGCATTTACCTCAGTGAATTTCTTTTTGCATCCAGTTCAAAAAAGACATAGAAGCTTAAGGCCGCCCTCAAAAATGTGAGTAAGCTTAGATAACATCAAAGCGCAGTATCCGGTCACATCTTTTCAGTTCTTGATTCTACTGAAAATCGAATATCAGCCAAACTTCTGAGCCGCCATATCCGCCAGCCCCTGATTCCGCTCGGCATAGATCTGAGTTGCACTCATATTAGAATGACCCAGCAACGCACCAGCAGTCTCATAGTTGAAAAGCTTGCGAGCCTTTGTCGCCGCGGTATGGCGTAGCTGATACGGCGTCCACTTGGGAAGCTCTTTGTCCGGATCACCGCCCCGCTTTTCTACGTCGCGCCTGGCCGCCTTAACAGCCTTTCTAACCGAATTGCCATAAGTTCCGCTGGTGAAACACTCACCGGGCTTTCTCTTCGGCTCCGGCCTGCGATTACTGCCTGGCCTGTTACCATAACCAGGCGGCGTTTTTCGCTCTTGATGCAATTTAGACAACCTTTGCCTTTCCGATTCTGCTGGTGAAAAACAATAAGCCTCCGGCGATCTAAGCAGGTATGGTCTCAGTATTTCCTGTCCACGCGGTCCTATAGAAATTATTCGCTTGAAGCCGCGATAATCATTCTTATGCCTTTCCGGACAGTAATGCCAAATATCCTCACTCTTTTCGATGTCACAGGGTCTCATGATTACAAGCTCCCCAGGACGCATCCCCGTCAACAACTGAAGTTCGACCATATTTGCAACAACTTTGGTCATGTAAGGCAGGCTCTTGTGAACATGATCCTCGCTGACAGGCTTGATTGGCCTGCTCTCCTTGGCGGCCGTCCTGCCCTTCCTCAATCCCTCAACTGTCGCCAGAGAATTATACAGTACCGAAGATGCGATCTCCCGACTAACGGCCCACTTAAACATTCGCTTGAGTCTGCCCACCCGCTGGTTAATGAGATTCCGGCACCACCCTCGTCCTATCATCTGCTCACGAACTTCCACCAGCTTCAACGGACCAAACTCATCAATTGACAGATTGCCGAAACGGTTAACAAGGGGCTTGATTGAGTACTCGATCTGCTTTACTTCCTTGCCGGGACTGCCGTCTGCCTTCTTGTAATATTCCCGTGCATGAGCCATATAGGCCTTGCAGAGCTCGGCAATATTCTCGATCCGTTCTTCTGGATCCTGTTGTGATTCGAAGACAGCCTTGGCCATCAGCACCTTCGCGCATTCCACAGCCACACAATGGTCCTTAGTCGCTAGTGAAGACCCGAACGGCTTTAAAGGCCGCGACCTCAACTTGTCCTCGCCAGGCAGTTGAACCTTCCACCACCAGCGATTGCCGTTCTTGTAGATTGCCCCCGGAAGATTGTGATTCTTCTTCGCTTTAGCCATTTCAGTGCTCCTTGACCCATAACAAAAGTTATAAAAAAGGTTATAGGGCACGAAAAGAAGAGGAAAGGCCAAAAGAAAAAGCCTCTGTAAGTACTTTGCTTACAAAGGCTTATGATCATGGTCAGGGGCGGATTTGAACCGCCGACACACGGATTTTCAATCCGTTGCTCTACCAACTGAGCTACCTGACCGCTCAAAAATGTCGATGTTCGCATAAATTACCCAACTAATGCTGCCATTGCAAGCAATATATAGTAAAAAATTCAGACTTTATTGCACTTCAGCAAGCATAATGTCATCGGGGAATCCCCCAAATTTATCGAACCACTTCCCCCACCCCCTCGTATAACCTGCCAGCAAATGCGGATAAAACCGCACTAAGAATCTGTTTTGCCAGGGGGCTTTATGAAAAACAACCACCCGAAATATATCACAATCGCTAAAAGTGACGATCGAGAGTTGCTTGAGCGTCTCCTCAAACTCCTTAACAAGAAATCGATCGACGCCCAAGTGATTACCGCGGATCCAGCCGACACGCCAATGCACAGCACCCTTAAAGTCGCCGAACACCAGTACGATACTGCTTACGATTTCGTACAGCACATAACCTCACGCGGCTGCACATTCGGCCTGCCCCACGTGAAAAGTTCCAAAAGGCCCGACCGCAAGGATCGTTCCAGCGTCAAGCAATCCAGATCGACACAAGTTGCCTGAATCCGCTCTGACGCAACCGGCAAAACGAACTAGCTTCACTCTGCTTTCAAAAACGCAAGCGTAAATGTCTGCCGACCTTCCTCAGCATATTTGCGCTCATAGTTTGTCCCCACCATCTCGCCGTCTTCAGCACCCGCTGCCCGCACAAACTCCACCCGCTCGATACGATCACCAAGCCCCTGCGTAACCTCCTCCATCTGCGAAAAATAGCCCGCGTGGTCAGTTGCGACATTCACCCTGCCGCCCGGCACCAGACACCGCAAAACCTCGTCCATGTTCTTCGCATTGAAGAACCGTCTCTTATGATGCCGCTTCTTCGGCCACGGATCCGGAAAATAAAGATGCAGGCAATCCAGCGACTCGTCCGCCACATGCTCACGCAAAAACTGAGCCGCATCCGCCCTTGTTATTCGGACGTTGTCCAACCCCCACCTGCCAATTCTGTCGACCGCATGACAGTAATACTTATTCGCCCACTCGATCCCCAGAAAATTCACCCCCGGCTGGGCCTTTGCCTGATGGACCAGAAAGGTCCCCTTCCCGCTGCCTATCTCAAGATGCACCGCACCATTGCGTCCGAAAATATCCTTAAAATTGAGCCGCCCGTCCAGTTCTTCGCTAGTTAATGAAACATCGGGGTAATCGTTTATTTTCCGCATGATCACAATCTAATTAACATCAAAAACAGCATAACGCCTGACCACAAACCGCTATTTACATACAGCCGTCGAAAAGCAAAAAAGTCTTTGGCTTCAATACCGAAAACCGAACATTTTGCCAGCTCAACCATCTAAAGTCAAGCACTCTGCGGTTCGATAGCATATTGATAGAACCAGACTCCATGCGATGCGTACAACAATGTGAAGTAGATTTGTCTGTATGAGAAAGGTAACTCATGATACGACCTGTGATCACCCTGAGGAGAAGACGGGTCCTTATAGACGTCGACACACAGAAAGATTTCTTTCTTGCCGACGGCAAAGCGCCGATTAGAAACCATCGCAGGGTACTCATCAACATCCGGCGAGTCGTAGCGTGGGCAAGATTGAAAAACGTGCGCATGATCTCAACTATCTGGACACCTATCGACACTTCGCACCAGTTCTGCATCCCCGGAACCTCGGGCCACGAAAAACTCTCATACACAACCCGCGAAAATCACGTCAGCTTCCAGGCCGACGGAAGCACCGATCTGCCCCGAGATATTTTCACGCGATGCGATCAGATCATCCTTGAAAAACGTTCACCAAATCCGTTCGATGAGCCGCGCGCAGACAGAATCCTCAGCGAACTCAAAGCCGACGAATACATTCTCATGGGTGCACTCAACGAAGAAGCTATAAAGAAAACCGCCATCGGACTGCTCGCCAGAAGAAAACACGTCACAGTTCTCACCGACTGCCTCGGCTACCACAACAAAGATACAGCCGAGATAGCGAACAGGCAGATGGAAGCCAAAGGTGCAAAGCTTGCCGAATCAAAAACTCTTCTCGGAGCAAGTCCTCTCCGTCTCGTCCAGGCCTGCGACTGCGACCGCTGCCGGGGGCGCATGACAAAGAAAAATGACGCCCACGAAAAGTCACATTCGTAACATCTCGCGCCGCACGGGCGCAAAGTCGAAAACGATTCTTCAATAATTCCGCAAAAAATGCGCTTCACTCCCCACGTCCAGCCTTTTCAAGGTTGACATATCTCCAACTCTGCCATATATTCAAAGCCCTTTAGCACCGTTCTGCGGGAATGGTCCTAAGGGTTTGCGGCAAAATCAGCAACTGAAGTTCGAGCACGAAGTCGGCACGGTCACAAAGTTTGTCCCGCCCGACGCTGACAGAAAGCAAAGTCGCAAAAACAAAAAGCGCTGCGGTAAAAAGATTTCTGAACACGCGGAGTGTTTGAGAACAAACTTTCATTTACTTTATTGGAGATTTGAATAATGGCAGAGAAACGGGTTTATTTCTTTGGAAACGGCAAAGCCGAAGGCGATGCTTCCATGAAGAACCTGCTGGGCGGCAAGGGCGCCAATCTCGCTGAGATGACTAGCATTGGTGTACCTGTTCCGGCAGGCTTCACTATCGCCACCAACGTTTGCAAAGAATACTATGAAAACAAAGGCAAGTGGCCGGCAGGACTTCGCAAGGAAGTCGACACAAACGTAAAGAAACTCGAGAAGGCTATGGGCCTCAAGTTCGGTGACCCCAAAAAGCCTCTCCTGGTCAGTGTTCGCTCCGGTGCGGCAGTGTCTATGCCCGGTATGATGGACACCGTCCTGAACCTCGGTCTCAATGATGAAGTCGTCGAAGGCATCATCGAAAAGACCGACAACCCACGCTTCGCATACGACATCTATCGTCGTTTCATCGATATGTTCGGTGACGTTGTAATGGGTTGCCATCACGAGAAGTTCGAAAAGGCTCTCCATACAGCCAAGCAAAAGGCCGGCGTCAAGAACGACAACGAACTGTCAGCCGACCAGCTCAAGGCTGTTGTAGAAGACTACAAAAAGATCTACAAGAAGGAAGTTAAGCAGAACTTCCCGCAGGATCCGTTCGATCAGCTCACGAAGTCTATTGACGCGGTATTCGGTTCGTGGAACACTCCACGTGCTGCAAAGTATCGTGAACTCAACAACATCACGGGTCTGCTCGGTACAGCCGTTAACGTACAGGCTATGGTATTCGGCAACATGGGCGAAGACTGTGCAACTGGTGTTTGCTTCACTCGTAACCCATCCACCGGTAAGAAAGAGTTCTACGGCGAATTCCTCCGCAACGCACAGGGCGAAGACGTCGTCGCAGGTATCCGCACGCCGGAACCTCTCAAGAACCTCAAGAAGGAAATGCCCCCGGCCTACAAAGAGCTCACCACCATCATGTCCAGGCTCGAAAAGCACTACAAGGACATGCAGGACATCGAGTTCACTGTTCAGGAAGACAAGCTCTACCTGCTCCAGACTCGTAACGGTAAGCGCACAGCAGCGGCCGCTATCAAGATCGCAACCGATATGGTTCGCGAAAAACTCATCCCGCAGAAGGAAGCTGTCACACGCGTAACACCAGAACAGCTCGACCATCTGCTGCACCCGCACTTCGACGCAAAGGCAAAACGCGACGTCATTGCGACCGGTCTGCCCGCCTCTCCAGGCGCAGCAGTAGGTCAGGTCGTCTTCGATGCCGACACCGCTGAAGAGTGGGCAAAGAAGGGCAAAGACGTGATCCTCGTCAGGATCGAGACCAGCCCGGAAGATATCGGCGGCATGGCTGTCGCAAAAGGTATCCTCACGGCCCGCGGCGGCATGACTTCGCACGCTGCTGTTGTTGCTCGCGGCATGGGTAAGTGCTGCGTCGCCGGTGTTGACGCTGTCGAGATCAACTACAAGACCAAAAAGTTCACTTGCGGCAAGCTCACCGTCAAGCAGGGTGACTTCGTAAGTCTCGACGGTTCCACAGGCCAGCTCATGAAGGGCCAGGTCCCGACCGTCGAACCGGAACTCAGCGGCGACTTCGGCAAGTTCATGAAGATCTGCGACAAGGTCCGCAAGCTTGGCGTTCGCACTAACGCT
Source organism: Anaerohalosphaera lusitana (assembly GCF_002007645.1). Taxonomy (GTDB): domain Bacteria; phylum Planctomycetota; class Phycisphaerae; order Sedimentisphaerales; family Anaerohalosphaeraceae; genus Anaerohalosphaera; species Anaerohalosphaera lusitana. The sequence continues at coordinate 1,357,421 of NZ_CP019791.1, read as the reverse complement.
GACACCCCTGAAGACGCAAAGAGAGCTCGCGAATTTGGTGCAGAAGGTATCGGCCTTTGCCGTACCGAGCACATGTTCTTCGAAGGCAAACGCATCTGGCCTGTACGTCAGATGATCCTTGCTGCTGAAGACTACGCTGCAATGCTCACACGTCTTGACGAAGCTCTTACCAAGAAGGAAGAGACCGAGATCAAGAAGGAATACAAGGACACCAAAAAGCAGTTCGAAGGCGCACTCAAGAAGCTCCTGCCTTACCAGCGTAAGGACTTCGAGGGCATCTTCAAGGCTATGGCTCCAAAGCCAGTAACCGTACGTCTGCTCGATCCCCCGCTGCACGAATTCCTGCCCCAGGACAAGGCTTCACAGTCCGAGATGGCAAAGCAGCTCAAGGTCAAGCCTTCACGCGTTAAAGCCGAAGTTGAAAAGCTGCACGAATTCAACCCGATGCTCGGCCACCGTGGTGTTCGCCTCGCGGTCACCTACCCTGCCATCTACAGGATGCAGGCACGTGCCATCATTGAAGCCGCTCTCAACGTCAAGAAGCAGAAGAAGACTGTCAAGCCTGAGATCATGATCCCGCTGATCGGCTCCGTCGATGAGCTCAAGCTCGTCAAGGAAGAAGTCGTAGACGAGATCAAGCAGGTCTTCAAGGAAAAGGGCACTCGCATCAGCTACCTCGTCGGTACGATGATCGAGATACCAAGAGCGGCTCTGACCGCTGACGAAGTTGCAGAAGAAGCTCAGTTCTTCAGCTTCGGCACAAATGACCTCACTCAGATGGCTATGGGCTTCTCTCGTGACGACGCAGGCAAGTTCCTTGCTGAATACGTCAACAAGGGCATCTACGCCGTCGATCCGTTCCAGGCTCTGGACCAGAACGGCGTCGGTAAGCTCGTCGAGATGGGCGTCAAGCTCGGTCGCGAAACCCGCAAGACTCTCAAGTGCGGTATCTGCGGCGAACACGGCGGCGAACCAAGCTCGATCGACTTCTGCCACCGCGTAGGTCTCGACTATGTATCCTGCTCTCCTTTCAGGGTACCGATCGCACGCCTCGCAGCAGCACAGGCAGTAGTAAAGAACGGTTAATCACTTAACCGCCAAACTCAAAGGGCAGGCCCGAAAGGACCTGCCCTTTTTTCATGAATTATTATCATGCGATACCAAATTTCACACTATACCAAAAGACTTCTTGTTAAGCCGCATACCCATAAAATCTGGTCGACATCCTTTTTAAAAACTGTATAATGCACCCGGATAAAGCGTAACCAGTTTTCGGGAGCCCAAAATTGCCCAGCATTTATGACATCAAACCAGCATTCCAGAATCTTCTCCGGCCCATAACCAACTCACTCGCCCGGATCGGCATAACGCCCAACCAGGTGACCACAGCCGCAGCCGTCCTCTCCATCGCCGTGGGGCTCGCTATCTACCGCTGGCACGAAAATCGACTCGTCCTGCTCGCTCTGCCCATATTCCTCTTTATCCGCATGGCCCTCAATGCCATCGACGGCATGCTCGCCCGCGAACACGACATGAAAAGCGATCTCGGCGCCTTTCTCAACGAACTCGGCGACGTCATATCAGACACCGCCCTCTACCTGCCTTTCGCAGCAATTCCCCACTTCAATCCCATCCTTGTGATAGTGCTCGTCCTCCTGGCGGCACTAACCGAAATGACCGGCGTCGTCGCCGTCCAGATCAAAGCTTCACGCCGTTACGAGGGCCCCATGGGCAAAAGTGACCGCGCATTCGTCTTCGGCATTATCGGTCTTGTGCTTGCCGTGGGCGTACCAACCGGCGCATGGTGCAGCATCATACTATGGATCATCCTCGCTGCCCTGATTCTCACGATCTGTAACCGAATCCGCAAAGCCCTGCAGGAGGTCAAATGACTGAATTCATAAACACCAACATGCACCTTCTAATCGCGTTCGCCGGCATATTCCTTGTCCTCCTCATCGCCGGCACAACCGCCGCCATCCTGAAACATCGGAACCCGCAAAAGGACTACTCCAATCTACAGCAGCGGATCAAAACATGGTGGTACATCGCATTTTTCTTCGCAGCCGCACTTCTGCTTGGCAAAGGCTTTTTCGTCATCTTCATGGCATTCGTAAGCTTCCTCGCTATGAAAGAATACTTCTCGCTCATCCCCACCCGGCGAGTAGACAGAAGGGTACTCCTCTGGGCATACATCGCCGTACCCGTACAGTACTGTTGGATTCACATCGGCTGGTACGGCATGTTCATAATCTTCATCCCCGTATACATGTTCCTTCTCACCGGCCTCCGCCTCGTACTCGTCGGCCGCACAGACGGTTTTCTACGCTCCGCGGGAACCATCCACTGGGGCATGATGGCCACCGTCTTCAGCCTCAGCCACATTGCGGGCCTCTTTCTCGTAACAACACCGGATCATCCGCAGGTATCTGGTCAAACTCTCGTCTTCTATCTGCTGTTCCTGACCCAGATCAACGACGTCGCACAGTACATCTGGGGCAAAAGCTTCGGAAAAAGAAAAGTCGTCCCGCAAATAAGTCCGGGCAAAACATGGGCAGGCCTTATAGGAGGCGTCGCAACTACAACGGTTCTCGCGGTCCTGCTCGCTCCATATCTGACCCCGATGAATCTCATTCATTCGATATTTGCCGGCATCATCATCGGCCTCGCCGGCTTCTTCGGCGACATTACCATCTCCGCCCTCAAGCGCGACCTGAAGATCAAGGACTCCGGCTCGTTCCTTCCGGGCCACGGCGGAATCCTCGACCGCATCGACAGCCTCACATTCACCGCCCCGCTGTTCCTGCACTTCGTCCGCTATTTCTGCACATGATAGTATGAAATAATGAAAACAGTTCTGCGCTACATCTGGTTCCAGGTCCTCATCAAGCCGCTCGTGCTCGTCGTGCTGGGACTCAACATCCGCGACCGCTCCCGGCTGCACAAGCACAAACAGATGATCCTTGTGGCAAACCACAACAGCCACCTGGACACGATGGTCCTGATGAGCCTTTTCCCCTTTAAGCGGATACAGGAAACACGCCCGGTCGCTGCAACAGACTACTTCTACAAGAGCCGCCTCCGCCGCTGGTTTGCCGACAATATAATACAGATCGTACCGGTTCAAAGAGAAATCAGATCGGTCCGGCTTGACCCGCTCGCAAGCTGTTCCCAGGCTTTAAAAAAAGGCCAAAGCCTGATCCTTTACCCCGAAGGCACCCGTGGCGAACCTGAAAAACTGGAAAACTTCAAGACAGGCATTGCTCACCTTTCAAAAAGATTTCCCGAAATCCCGGTCGTTCCCATTTTCTGCCACGGGCTCGGAAAGGCACTGCCCAAAGGCGATTTTCTGCTCGTACCCTTCTACTGCGATATTTTCATCGGCCCGCCCATCTATTGGCAAGGCAACCGAAACACCTTTATGAAGAGCCTTAACCAGACGATGCAGGGTCTGGCCGAACAGGGCAATTTCAAACCTTGGGACTAAAAAAATAACATACGCTAGCGGCGACTAAGCCGCGAGTGACCACGCAACGCTGGCCGCATCCCCTCCCCCTAAAACCCCAGCACATCCAGCACGCCCTTGCCAAGATCACCGCCCGTATCCAGCACGCCCTTAAAGAACCCCAGCGTCGCCTCACCCACGTCCTCCAGCGGCTGCTTGCTTATCAGCTCCATCGGCGGGTCCGTCCACTTTCCCTCGACCCGCAGCCGCGTCAGCTTACCCTTAGCCTCCACGAACAACTCAGCGATCGGCAGCTTCCCAAAAAAGTCCTCAACCTCGCCAAGCACGGTCCCCACCACATAAAAGTCCATATGCTTCGTCTGCATATTGATCGTCCCGCCCTCCTGCATATTCACCGCTGCAAGAGAACTGCCCACCTGACCCTTCTGAAACGTCAACACAGGCCCCTCTGCCGTAAACTGCGTCGCAACATCCGCGCTGGCCAGCGGGTCGAACGACCCAAGCCCCAGCGTCTTGAATATAGCAGAAATGATAGGCATCGACCCGAGATCCGCATCCTCCAGCATCAGCGCCCCGTCCCCGCTCAGCGTCTCCATCGCACCGCCCTGCATCGAATACTCACACCTGAAATTACCGCTCCCCTGGCTGAACTCGCGCACATTCGGCACATTCGCACCCAGTTGCTTCAGGTCCAGATTCGTCAGCTTGACAACCCCGCCATGCTCAGCAAAATGCTCCCCACCCGGCCGAACGTACCCGTTATAATCCAGGGATCCGCAGCAGAAATTCGCCTTGCCGTCGCGGATCTCGAACCTGTCGTTGTTACCCTCTATAATAAAACTGCCGCCGTCTATCAAAACATCCTCACGCCCCACAAGCCGCAGATCCTTAATCTCACCCCTGCCCTCGATCAGCCCCTTCTCCAGCTCCGCGATCTTACCCCGCAGATCAAAACCCCACTTTGCACCGCCCTCAACAGTCTCCACCCAGTCCACCTCGAAAAGCCCCAACAGCAGCTCCGCCTCAACTGGCGTCAACGCACGCTCACCCTCCCATCGCAGATCAACATCCGGACTATCCCCCCCCAAACCTGCTGTTCCCTTAACCAGTGCATAATCCCCCATTTCCGTCCGCTTCTGCTCAAAATTTATCTCATACCGATCCGCTGTCCGCTCCGCCATCAAACTCAGATCATCATAAAACGCCTCATCCCCCTTCTCCGTATGCAGCCGAAGCTCCCCATCCTTGATACGCACATGATCGATCCGGGCAGGCTTTGCCTTCTCTTTCTTCTCCTCGCCCCCAGGTTTCAGCGGCGCATTAACCTGCCTGCCGTCTACATAAACATCACCGACCAGCTCATCAACCTCCACGCCCCGGATCCCCGTCTTCCCGCGCAGCAACCCTTCCAGTTCCACAGTTATACCCCTCAAGGCCACCCACTCCCTGCCCTGTTCATCCGAAAGCACTATATTCTCGACCAGGATGGGCTCGGTATAATTGAACGTAACTCCCTCCACCCTCACGGGACCGCCCCACATCTTGCCGATCTCGCCCGCCGCCTTGCTCCGGACGATCTCGGGCCCCGCGACATACTTCACCAGAATGATCACCAGAACGACTATTACCGCTGTTATCACGACTGTCCCCGCTGTCCAGAAAAGTTTACGTTTCAAATCTCTGCCCCGCCTTACTTGCCCAATACCTCATTATCCGGTTGCACATCCACTATCAGAATATACCATCACCCCTGCTTCCGCAACGAAATCTCAGTTCAATTCTAATCATCCACCAGCCTCCCGCAATCAGGCCTAACCCAACTATATCCACCAGCACTTCCACTACCGCCCGTGATACCCAAAATTAAAACTGGCAATCCCTCACCGATATGTTAAAATTGATGTAGAAACAACAAATTCAGGTTTCACAGCAAAACGACCGGAGGCTAAAGCAATGAAAAAATACAATTACAAGACCATCATCGCAGCGATCCTCATATTGCTCACAGTCATCATCATTTTCCAGAACATCGAGTCAGTGAATACGAAATTCCTTTTTGTGAGCATAAAGATGCCTCGGGCTCTCCTGCTGCTGATCACCTTCGCACTGGGAACACTTACGGGTCTGCTCTTGGCCAACAAGATCGCCCGAAAACCCAAGGATCGCACCTGAAGCCTGCCCCCGTCTAGGTACCGCCAATTCAGTACCGCAAACAAAAGCAGAGCAAACCATGATTATCCGCCCATAACCCCGCTTGCTGCGCAAAAAACGTGCCCACTCGGATTTTCTGCCCTACCTTCTGAAGAATAGAAGGTTTTTCCATCACCTGTCGACTGCTGGTATCCGTATAGATAATGGATACAACAGGCAACCCTCGATATGGAGGGCAGGAAAATGGCCAGAACATACAAAAACAGCGACGTACTAACGAGCCTGCTAAGACGCATCAGCCGAGGCGAGGACCCAAAAACCATCAAATCCGAGGCCTCGAAGCTCGTTACCGAGGTCCAGGCGCGCGACATAGCCGAAGCGGAACAGAACCTGATCAACGACGGTTTCTCCGTCCGCCTCGCCCAGCAGCTTGCCTCGGTCTTCCTGCTGATCGGAATGCTCGATGAAAAATCCCTGAGCCTGAGAAAAGAGCTTCCCGCCGATCACATACTGCGCATGGTCATCGCCGAACACGACATCATGCGATGCTTCATAGCCGACCTGGAAGACGTTACAGAAGAAATCCAGCACCTTGCACTGCTTACCGATACGCAGACGGAGTTCCGCAAATTCACCCACATTATAGAACACCTCGACAGCATCGAAGAGCACATCCAGCGGGAAGAAGACGTCATATTCCCTTCCCTCCAGAAGCACGGCTGGACATCTCTCTGTCAGGCGGCCCGCAACGACCATGTATACATAAGAATAGGCCTCAGCGACCTGATAAAACTCATCGCAAACTTCAACCAGATCCCGTTCTCACAGTTCCGCGCCCAGCTCAACTCCGCCACATCATTCATATGCCCCCTGCTCCGCGATCATTTCTTCCAGGAAGAAACGATCCTCTTCCCAATAGCAGTGGAACTGATAAAGGACGAAACCGTGTGGAAAAGAATTAAGCAGGCATGTGATGAATTCGGCTACTGCGGCATCCACATTTAAAAGCTCCATTCTGCCCTACAGCCGAACGCTCAACTGGAATCACGCAAATAAAAGCTGCAGAAAGGCCTATCTTAACTTTGAATTGGCTTTCAGTTCAATCAGCGCGTAAAAAAAGGGTTGCACCAAAGGCACAACCCCGAATTTTATCGTTCAACTGCTTTCTCAAACAGTCAAACCATAAGGAGATTCGTTTTTAATATCGCTTACGCGCTCTTTTTCCTGCGAAGCAGTGCAAGACCGCCAAGACCGAGCATCGCGATAGTTGCTGGCTCGGGAACAGGCATCAGACTGAGATTCGTCCTTGCGGAAAAATCAGTAGTATAATCAGAGATCGTAGTAGGCGAGACATTAAAGCTCAACTGAACGATCTCACCAAGAGCATCTGGAAATTCAGAAGCGAGCGAGCCGCCAGTAACCTGAAAATCACCGGTACCTGCCAGCAGGCCCATACCGTCAAAAACTTCACCGATCGCGATCTGATTGATCGTACCTTCGAGCAGTGTGCTTCCAGAAGAGTCAACGAAAGACAGCGAACCGCCAGTGAAAAGACCGCTAGCCATTCCGCCTACAGAGTTATCCGCAGAAAGTGTAGTGGAAAGCTGAATGTCGGCGCCGGTCACTGTAGTTTGAATGCTTGTCGATTCCTCGATAGTTACTGCCGCAGTATCGTTTATAGCCAGTACACCGGTACCAGCATCGTAATCCGTCAATAGATCGACGCCGCTTAGCGAAACCAGACCCGCCGGGCTTACCGCAACTATGCACAGCAAGCTGATAAGAGCAAAACCAAACCTTTTCATACAGATACCCCTTCCATAATCATCATCTCTATCTTCCAAAACCTGTCAAGCCATACAAAACTTAACAGCATCCTCCATTGCTTCAGCGATTATACAGAAATAGGTAGGAAAAAACAATACATTAATACAGATGTCATCATTTTTGACCACATCTCGTGCGGTTACGGGGACAATCCATGCGGTTGCACTGCTCTCGGAACTTGCCGAAAACCAGGCAGTTAAGCTCAACCCGGTCCTGAAGATCGAATTTTTGGAAAAGGCGTGATATATGAGTTCGAACCGTAGCCAGCGAAATCCCCAGTTTACCCCCGATCTGGCGGTCGGAATACCCATGAACAAGCAGATACATCAACTCCCCCTGCCGCCGCGAAAGCCCCAGATCCCCAACCAGCATCTCCCACTCATCGCAGGAAAACAATTGCCCCTGAATATCATCTTCGTTCCACATAAGCTCAAAACACTCCTGAATGACAAAGACTCCAACCGCCCTAAAGCATAATCACTAATATAATCGTCCAATTCCAGCATCCGAATAACTTTTTCTCCTCAATATACCAGAAAAAAGGCCGCAACTCAGCAGAGCCGCGACCTGAAAAACACCAAGCTAAACCAAAACTACGCCATTTTTATCCTGCGAAGCAGTGCAAGACCGCCAAAGTCAAGCAGAAACACCGTATTAGCACGGATATTAGTAGTATCGGCCATTGATATGCAGAAACGCATTATGACTTAGGTATATGCAGATACCGGACTTATGACTTAAGTGTATTTATACATCACGCAACCTCTAAAGCGTGCAGACTTTCGGATTTATTGGACAACTTCATGCGGTCACACGGTGACACTGTCCCTTTTGATCAGTTTTACGCCGTCGGGTACGGAGGAGGGATAGAGGCCTACTTTTTTCATCGCATCGAGGTAAGTGCTGTATTTGACTGGCTTTACGATGTAGGCTTTGGCGCCGAGTTCGTAGTACCGCTCGATCATTCCGCCGCTGCCCGTGCACGTAAGAATAATTACCGGTATCTGGCTGAGTTCCGGATCGGCGTTCATCTGCTGGAGAACCTGTTCGCCGTCTATTTTCGGCATGCGAATATCGAGGATCAGAACGTAGTCTTTTTCGTCCTCGTCCTGCCGGCCGGCGACATGGTTCGTGAGATAATCCAGTGTCGCCTGGCCGTCGGGCAGCCATACTATTTCATTACGTATCCCCTGACGCTGCAGGTAATTACGTGTAAGGATGAAATGCCCCTCATTGTCCTCTGCTAGTAGAATTGTGACATCTCTGGCCATACTGATGTGCTCCTGGCTAGTGGTTTTGGTTTCGTATTTCGCAGATCACTGCAGCCCCCATAATTGGCTGGTAAATGCGTTCCATTTTTCTTACTCTCAGGGGTTTGCGGCTGTTCTCAGGCACCTGTGAGTATTGCAGAAAAGTTTTTCTAAGATCATATTGTGCAGTGAGTTATGATTTTAGTTATATTTTCGCACTGCCTATCGATGGTGCCAAAAGAACATCAACAAAGTACCCCCAAATTGATGCGTCGAGCCTTATGAATGTCAGTCTACTGCAGGGTTATAAAACTGACAAGGTTGGTTGCTAAGATTTTTGCTAATATGTTTTGGGCGGGCGGTCAGGCGGAGCGGGGCGCGGGGAGAGAGCGGTTTAGGGATTTGCATAAGTTCTTGTAGTAGCTGACTTTATCGTGGCCTAGAAGTGTGATTGGGAAGGCGGTTTTGTTGTGATTTAACGGCTCTGAGAGGTCAATATACTCACTGCAGAGTTGGCCGTCGGGGGTATTTGGGATGGGTGAGAAGTCACTTAGCATGACTTTTATGCCGAGGGAATTTGCGAATCGGATGGAGGATTCGAGGTGCTGGAGGTCGGTGTTGGGGTGGCCTATAAGTTCATACGCTGTAATGGTTTGCGCGTCTGCGCCTGCGTTCTTGAGATGGGTTACGGCGGCGGCTAGGTCGGCGGATACTACTTTTGAGCCGGTGTTTTGCTGGAAGGTCGGGGAGGCGGATTCGAAGCCCAGGTAGAATGTTCTAAATCCTGCTCTGACCATGAGTTGCGCAATTTCGGGGGTGATGTATCTTGCGTGCATTGCGTTGGGTGTGTGGAAGTTTATTTTGCCCTGGGGAATATTACCGATGACGTATTCGAGGAAGGGTTTGAGTATCTTTTCGGGCTTGTAGAGCAGCGCATCGTCGTAGAAGGCGATGTCGGTAACTCCTTTGCTGAGAAGAAGTTGCAGGTCCTGTATGCAGTGGTCGATGGGGCGGTGGGCGAAGGGTAAATTCATCTGGCCGATGGCGCAGTAGGTGCATTTGTAGGGGCAGCCGGTGGTGAGGGTCATGGCGGCGGTGCGTAGGTTGGGGTAGGCCTGCCAGTATGGTGGGTGGTAGTCGGCGGGTGTCGCTAAGAGCTTGTCGTACAGGGGTTTATGGTTGTCAGCCTCGATTATGAGATCCGCGCCGAGGGATCGGGCGTGATCGGGGAGCAGAGTCGCGTAAAAGCCGCCGAGTACTATAGTTGCGCGCGGCTGGAGGGTGCGGACATCCTCTATTACCTCTTTTAGGCCGGGGTACCAGTAGGTCATTGTGGTCTGGATGAGTACAAAATCGTACTGCGGGCGGGATCTGAGGTAATCCTGGAAAACTCTGCGGGGTATTCCGAAGCGCCTGAAATAGCGCGGAATGTGCGCGAATTCGGGCGGCCTGGGGATGTGCTGGGCATGGAACGGGCCCTTGCGGAAGCGATTTTTGGGGGGTCTTTTGGGCGGGGGCATGTCGGGCGAGAGGCGGTCGAGGTAGTCGAATAAGTCTATGTGGGCAAAGGGTTTGCAGTGCCCTGCCGTGGTGAGCATGCCCAGGGGTTTGAGCCAGAAATCGTAGGCCGCGAAGTCATATATGGGAGGATTTACGAGCAGTATGGTCTGTTTCATTTTTTCCATTATAACGCATTCAGCGGGGGATTGCCAATGCGAGGTGAGGGCAAATCGGGGGCTTTTTGGGTGGGTGATTTTAACCAGTGTGTTTGTGTTTTGAAAAAGGGTGGAAAGTTGGGCAAAAGCAGGGAAAAGTGGGGTAAAAGTAAGCAAAGATGGGGTAAAAGTGGGCGGAAGTTAAGTGGATGGTTTTTTTCTTTTTTTGGACGAAATAGTTTACTTAACAAAGACGCACGGGGGGTCTTAGTGCGACAATAAAACATCTAGAAGTCAGCAATCGGGTAAGTTGAATTTTTGAACCGCTTTTCAAAGGTCACTCCATATAGCAAAGAATTAGTTCGGACGGTCAAAAGAATTTGCATAAGGATTAAGGATAAGGTATATAAATGTAATAGATAGTTTTGGATTTTGATGCAATCAGGCAATTGAGCAACTCCAAGGCACATGTACTGCATCACACAAATACATTAAGTATCACAATCTCATCTTCATTTAGGAATTATAGATGCATAAGGTAACTTCCATTAAGATCGACAATTTATGGGGCGAAGTATGTTTCAAGTTTGACTTCTTCCAAGACGTCACTTTTTTAATAGGCGTGAATGGGTCTGGGAAAACAACCATCATTAACCTGATCGCAGCAGCTTTATCCGCAGACTTCCAGACATTAGATAGGATACATTTCGACTCCATCACAATTGAACTTAGTGAGACAGACGATGGCTTTAAGCCTTTTGTGTACGTCATCAAAGATCGCGAGCGAAAATCACCATGTCCAGCAATCAATTACAAAATTGTTAAAGGGAAAGATAATGAGCAACTCTTTTCACTAGATGACTTTGTAGAAGATAGGTTGCGCCGAAGGATGTCTTCTAGGCATTACTATTATCAGCGACGTCTGACTAGAGGTATTCTGAGCGAACTTAAGTCACTAGTAAATTTAAATTGGCTTTCTATCCATAGAGGAGCACTGGATGCTGACGAAGAAACTTATGAATCTTCTGTTGATCAAAAACTAGATGAAGTATGCTCTCAGTTGAGCAAATATTTTTCAGTTTTATCTTCGGAAATAGCTGAAGAAATTGAAGATTTCCAAAAAGATATAATTGTATCACTTTTAGTATCTGGTAATGATTTTGATGAAGTTGTTTCTTTAGTTGAAACTTTCAACATGAGCGAAGAAGCAAAAAAATTAGTTGAAATATTTACAAAGTTAAATATCGCCAAGGAAGAAGCTTCGAAGGAGAATATATACAAACGATGCCGTAAGGTTAAAACAACACTTCAACAAATGATAGATGGCAAGCTAGACTGGAAAGATATGGCTGTTCTTCTTAATGCTTATCGTAGCCACAAGGTTGTTGAAGACTGGAATAAATTGCTTGAAGAACAGGCAAAAATACTTACACCGAGAAAAACTTTCGTCACCGTTTTGAATGATCTGTTCACAACTAAGGATATTCGCATAAACGAAAGGAACGAGGTTGAAGGAGTTACAAAATCTGGAAAAGTTCTTGCAGCTAACAATTTCTCATCAGGAGAAAAGCAATTACTTATAATGCTAGGGGAGGCATTATTGCAAGAATCGAAAGCATGGGTTTATATTGCTGATGAGCCGGAATTATCGCTTCATGTGAGTTGGCAGGAAAAGCTTGTGTCCAATCTTTTAACATTGAATCCGCGTGCACAAATTTTGTGTGCAACTCATTCGCCAGATATCGTAAGCGTTTATTCAGACAGAGTTTATAAAGTAGGAGAAGATGTTTAGTGGTTTATCGACGCACAAAATCGGGTGAGGAAAACACTTATCTTTTTTATGGAACTGAAATTACTGTTTATGTAGAAGGTGGGCCTGAAACAAAATACCAAGATGCCTCAGAAAGTGAGTTTTACTCCTATGGTGATGATATACGGTTTTGGGAGGGTTTGTTTGACCATTTTGCACCGGGAGTCAAATGCCATTGCAAAGCAATTGGATCAAAAGTCGCAGTTAGAGAAATTGCTGAAGACATAGCTGCGGGAGACCGTAAACGCGTAATTGCAGCTATGGATCGAGATTTTGACGACTTAACTTCGCAATTAATAAACAGTCATAATGTATTGTATACCTATGGTTACAGTTGGGAAAATGATTGCTGCAATCCAAGCTCGCTAGTTGAAGCATATCGTTCATATGCAAGCGCAGCAAATCGCTTAGCGGATGCGACTAAAAAGGACATTCTTAAAGTACTGCAAGCTTGTCAAAAACTTTTGGCACGGGCAGTGCGAGCTGATGCGGTTTTGAGACTAAATAGTCATTCTTTTTTTGACCGCGACCGGCCATGCCGTTACATTGGAAAAGGGGCGGGTGATTACCCAACGATAAGAGTTTCAGAGATTAGAAAGAGATTTAAAGAGGTCAGAAGAGAACACCTCAGGCCAGTTCGGAGCTCTCAAAAGCTAGAGTTGATCACATTTAGGGATTGCTTTGGGCATCTTATAGGACATTTCTACTGCCGGCTCTTGAGCGTTTTATTAAAAAAAGTAAACAAGCCGAGCATACCAAATGATTTTGCTTTTGCCATGATAGTCGAAAAGTTTTTAGTCAACATCGCAAACGATGAACACAAAGATATTTATAACCACTATAAAAAACAATTTCGTAAAATTGCTATTTAGAAAAGCATTTAATTATTTTGTACAACCATCATATCCTTATCGGCTGACAATATGATTTCTACTCAACACTTTTGCAATTTGAGTTAAGGATTGAGAACCGAGATAGACGAGTCTAATGGATCATCTTGATTCTTGAGTCGCAGCGGAGTGATTCAATCAATAATGATTTTGGAGTTGATGTTACGGGGAGAGAGTTTGGTTGCAACTAAAAAGATATAGCTTGAATGATTAGGCGGGTAGTGGTATCGTTGTGACAGTTTGGGTGCGGGATTGTTTGCGGGCGTTGTGCGGTGTCGTTGGGTGGTGCGTGGAGGCGTTGGGTTGCGTGGGCATGGCCCACCCTACGGGCGGTGGGTGTTTTGAGTGTGATGCGGATGATCGTTTTGGGGTGCGCGGTGGCGTAGAGGAAAGGATTTGGAGGTCGCTTCGCGACGGCTTTTTCTATGCTGGGTCCGCCTGCGGCGGATGACAAAAGAAGGTGAGACTTTTTCATACTGAGTCCGCCTGAGGCGGATGACAGACTGGGCGTGGTGCGGTATGCGGAAGTGTTACTTGGTTTTTGGAAGATTTTTTTGTGACAGGAGTTTTGGGATGGACAGGAAAGCTGGGATCGGGTTATTGGGGGTGCTGCTGGGATTATCGGTGGGGTTGAATATGATGCTGATTGGTATTTTTAATGAGCTGGCGGAGGGCGAGAATAAGGCAGCATCGGCTGTGTTTATCGGGGAGACGATGGACAGTGTGCTGAACTGGGGTGAGAACCGGATCGAGATATATTCGCAGGAGCATGAGGAGATCGAGGTGCATGAGACGGGTGAGTGGGAGTTTGTGATCGTGCCTTTGAAGGGAAGGCATCGGGGTGAGAAGGGGCTTGGCAGGCTTGAGGTGATTAATCATGGTGAGGCGTTTAGGGCGATATGCTTTACGCTGGTGCATTGTGATGCTGCGGCTGGGCGGAAAGGGCTGGAGCTGCTGCGGGAGATCGATCCGGAGTTTGATGTGAGTCTGCTCTGGTATGAAGGCGGGGACAGAAAACACAGACGAGTCAGTATTGACGAGATATGTGAGCTTGGCAGAAATGAGCCTGCGGGCGGGTATTCGACAAGGGATGCTGTGGGTGACGGTGCGAGTCAGTTCGAGTGGGAGGCAGGGAGGTATGGATATTTTCTAAGCGATGAGAAGAAGTATGTCGTGATGGAAGCTGAGGTGCCGGTAAAGGGGGCGGTAGTTCCCATCGAGGAGGCGCCGAGGGAAGTCCGGGAGCAGGTGCGGCGTCGTGATGGTGCGGGGGTGACAGACGAGAAGCGGTAGGTATGCTTGTTATGGGTGAGCTAGCTTTTTTGTGGGGTTTGAGGTTGCCGCGTCGCTACGCTCCTCGCAATGACAGATTTTGGTGTGGGTGCGAGTTTTTGTGATGAGGGACAGTTTGGGTGCGGTGTCGTTTGCGGGCGTTGTGCGGTGTCGTTGGGTGGTGCGTGTAGGCGTTGGGTTGCGTGGGCATGGCCCACCCTACGGGCGGTGGGTGTTATGGGTGAGATGCGGTTGATCGTTTGGGGGTGCGGGTGGTGTGGAGGGGTTAATATGGAGGTCGCTGCTGGACGGTTTTTCTATGCTGGGTCCGCCTGCGGCGGATGACAAAAGAAGGTGAGACTTTTCATACTGAGTCCGCCTGAGGCGGATGACAGATTGGGCGGTGCGGTATGCTTGTTATGGGTGGGCTAGCTTTTTGTGTAGTTTGATGTTGCCACGTCGCTACGCTCCTCGCAATGACACGAGTGTGGTGGTGGGCGCGATTGGGCGGTGCGGCTGGCGTTGGGTTCTCTGGGTGCGGGTGAGGCGGATGATATTGAGCGTGGTGCGGGTGTGGTTTAGGGCGTGGACGTGGTGGGGTGATTGGGTGTTTGATGGTGTTGAGTGCATGCATGCGTGCTCGTAGTGTTCTCTGGGCTGTGGCTCGGGAGCTTGTCTTTCGATTCGAAGCTCCCCAAATACGCTCCGTATATAATGAAACCCCTCACGCTAAAAACGTTACTGCATATTCCGCCAAAAAAAAATCCCCCCAAACCGCACACAGCAGATGGGGGGACCGAACATCAAATCAAAAATGGATAGCTCTACTTCGCCTCGCCGGCCTTCGCAGCCTGCGCCTTCCCCGGCCAGTCCTTCGGCATCCACTCCTCCAGGTCCGCCACCTTCGCCTTCGCATCCGCACTCACAGGCACACCCCACGCATCAAAGAACGGCCCAAGGTTCCGCCCGATCCGCTGCGAAAGCCGCACCATCCACTGGTCCCGCTTCGCAGCATCATCCTTCGGCAGCTCATCCTTCCCAGCCGCCCGATACTCCGCGAACACATCCGTAAACGCCTCCCAGCCGAACTCCTCCTGCACCTGCGAATACATATACAGCGCCAGGAACGGATCTTTCTTCCACGTCTCGAACTTCGATCCATCCGCCAGGTACTTCGCCAGCTTTTTCTTGCGTCCTTCCGGATCGACCCCGCCGTGCTTGTTCGACTCTTCACCGCATACCTGCTCGATCTGATACAGCGAAAACAGATTCACCGTCACCTCGATCGTCCCGCCGAACGTCCACTCGCCGTACTGATGATTGTGCCCGATCTCATGAAAGAATCCCCACGCGGACTCGCCCGTCTTGCCGAGAATATAATCCCTGTCGACCAGCTCTTCGGCCAGGCTCAACGGCCCCATGATCGGATACCCCGCATGCAGATACCCCGCACTGATCTGCGTGTCCATCACGATCCGCTCGGGCCTGGCACGCTCGCGCCCGACTCCCAGCAGATCCGCACACGCATCCATTACATCGTCCCACGTCCGCATCAGCGCCGTCGGATTATCCACCTGCTTAGCGATCTTCGTCGGCACCGTCACGATCAGCTTCTCGCTCGCCAGCTCCGCCCACGGACCAGCCTTCTCGCATTCCGCCTGCCAGTCCTCATCGCTCATCTGCCCCAGCACGAACAGCGGCGCCTCGACCGCACCCTCGATCGTCACATAAGCCGAACCCGCCTCAGCGCCCGCAGGCACCTCGATATAAACCAGCCCGCCGAACGCATTCGCAGCCTTGGTCTCTGTGCCTTTGATCTCGAATGCTCGCGTAATGGACGGCGCCCGCCTGAGCGTATTCTTGCCCCACAGCCGATCGCTGTGACACCCGATCCGCACGCGCCATCCCTCAGTCATCGCGCCATCGCCGACCTTTACCGTCACGAGTTCGCCCGGGGCGGCATATAGACCCGTACTTACCCAGTCATACCGGTTCCTCGCCCATCCGATCGTCGGCCGCCACCCCTCACCGCCGGCTTCAACCCGCACCGTCTTGCTCACTCGCTTCGCATCCGCGGGCACGCTGCCCGGAAAGCCGTCCGCCGCCGGGTGCTTCTCAACCTTATCCGCTTCCACTCTGCTCAGTCCCCAAAGCTCCGACTGAAACAGCGAAAAATCCAGCCCGTCCCTGTTCTTCCGCAAAGGCTCACCGGGCGTCGGATACTTCTCCACATCCAGCACCTCCCCCAGCTCCCGCATCTTCCGACCAAGCTCGCGCCTGCCCAGCACTCCGTCCGCTTCCTTTACTGCCTCACCAGCCGCCTTTCGTGCTTCCTCAGCAAGTTCCGCAGCCTCTTTCGCCTTCGCGATTGCCTCGTCCAGCTTCTTCGTAACCTTCTCTTTGGCAGCCGCCTTCGCAGCAACTTCATCCTTCGCCGCCTCCTCAGCCCCCAGCGAATTCGCTCCCGCAAAAACTGTACAGACCCAAACAACGACCAATACCATTACCCTTCGACCCATTTTTTCGCCCATCATAACTCCAATCAAAAATTAGAAAACATATTCAATCATCAACTCACTGCTCACCTAGAACGGCACAGTCAGTTCCTGCGTCTGCTTATAATTAACCGTCTCAACGTGCCCGTCAAGAAAAACTGCATTCGATATTCCGCTGTTCCGATCGTTCCCCTTCGTCTTATGAAACGTCGCGAACGCACATGCATTTTTCCAGTCTCCATTTTCTAGCGTCATCGCAACGATATTGTTATTGTTCAGCGACGAATCCGACCACTTCTCTATCGTCCACGTATTCTCCTCACCGAAAAACACCTTCCGCCCCGGCCGCTTAACCTGCCCGCTCCTCTTAACATACGTCTTCTTTCCATTCCCCGCATCGAACGGCCACGATCCGAAATACCCGTTCATGCAGTACCCGTACTGCGGATCGATCGGCGTCGCACCGCTGTGCCCCCAGTGATCCGCTCCATGATCACGCGCAACGCCCCGCAGCGTCGGACAAACATGCAGGTCCTTGCTCGCCAGGTAAGGCCACAAAACCCCCGCTACGTCCGGCTCCTTATGAAAATTCAGATCCGCATCGTGCCAGGCGCACGGCGACTGTACCTTGCTGTACTTATAAAGCCAGTTATACGAATGCGGAAACTTATCGCTGTTCTCCATTAGGTACATCTTCCCCGCCAACCCGTATTGCTTCAGCCCAGACTGACAGACCGTAAACCGCGCACTCTCCTTGACCTTGCTCATCGCAGGCAACATTATCCCCATCAAAAGTGCAATAATCGCGATCACAACCAGCAATTCGATCAATGTAAACCCGCTGCGCCCCCGAACTCTACGCAATACCTCTACACCCTTCATAGCCAAACCCTTCAACGCAAATTAACCCCCGCACACTCTTCAAAACCGACCATTCGGCACCCCCGCATTATCCCCGAAAACACCCAAAAAGTCAACAAATCCCCACATCGAAACGCCGATACATCACAAAAAAACGCGAGCGGCGCCCAAGCTGCGAGTCCCCACGCAACGCCAGACGAATCACATACGAACCCGCACATCAACGTCAGCGCCCCGGCCACAGCTTCCGCAGCCACTCATGCTTCCGTCTCACATGACACCGTCCGCCGCACGATGTATTCTCCCCGTACTCCCGCCACACACAGTTCCCGCACGGATCCGTCACAAATTCACCCACACGTTTTATCGCCCCCAGCACCAGTATCACCGCCAGCAGCACCCCGAAGGGCCAATGCCATAACGGCACCGACTCCAGCCGCATCTTCCCCAGCGTCTCGGTCCCGAATATCAGGGGAACACAGCACTGCGAAACGACCAGCTCACCGTTGTCCAGCAAGCGGGCCGCATACTGGTAATCAGGGAATATCAGCTTGTCCGTCACCAGCCCCGCGAACAGCGAAAACACGATCAGCCCAGCCGAATAATACCCCGCCGTCCATTTCCCCATGTGCCTTCGGATCGCGTTCAGCTCCCCGAGATTCGTCGCCGGACCCGCCAGCATATAAGCTATCGCCGCACCCGGCGTCGCACCCATCAGCAGAAGACCCTGCACGATCGGCACCGAAGGAACACTGCACGCATAAACCGGAATCCCGATGATGATCACATAGATCAACGTCGAAAGTTGCTGCTTGCCAAGCCACGTCGATATCCACTCCGACGGCAGGATCGAAATTATCGCCGACGCCACCGCAAGCCCGATCAGAATGTCGATCGATGCCTCGCCCCCAAAATCCCGAAACGACCACCGAAGTATCCGCATAATCGCTCCACCCGATTCGTTCCTGCGTATCGGCTCATACGACTTCACGCGCCCAGCCGACTCCCTGTCTCCGCCCTTGAAAATAGCGTTCCCACCAAGCCCCACGAAAAAACTCGTCAGCAGCGAAAACCCCAACAGCATCCCCGCCATCTTAAAACCCAGCAGCTTCATCGACAGTATCACCACCAGCGGCGAAAGTACCGGGCTCGAAGTGATAAACGCAAGTATGCTCCCTACAGCCGCTCCGCACCGATACAGCCCGATCCCCAGGGGTATCGTACCGCACGAACACAACGGCAGAAGCGAACCGATCCCCACCGACTTCAGCAGGGGCCTCAACCCCTTCGCACCCAGATGCTTGCTCAGCACATCTCGCGGAACCAGCTCACGAATAATGCCCGCCACCAAAAATCCGAGCACGATATAAGGTGCCGCTTCCAGGAGAGTTTTTATCAGGACCGTTAACATTTTTTTAAATCAACCCCTTGACGCCGCTAAAGACATATATCCTCGTCGCCGATCAGATCCTCATTGGTGGGCTTTACTTCCGCATCTTCAATAAAGAACAAACCCTCGTTAAGATGCTTCTCAGCAATCCGGAAACGTCCCCGCACATTCATCGTCTGTGCATTCGGTATCTCCCCCTCGATCTGCCAGGGCTCATCTGAACAGTCAACGATAACCGTCCATTCATATCTCGTGACCGGCGTCAGCTTGCAGCACCTCACAACGCCGAAGGGCGGCACGACAAGAAAATTGTTAACCGTACACCCGTTTTCATTTTTCTCCATGCCCTTACGCGTCAGCACACAGATCGCCGGCAGACTCACCACCTCGCCGTCCATCGCACGTATCTCCTCCGGCACGGAAACCGACTCGATCGTATTACCCTCCCATTTGATCTTGACATCCCCGAACGGCTTCCAGAAATCCCTGCCCGACTTCGCAATAACCCCCGGCTCTGAGCCCTGCTCAACTGCTTGTGCGTTACCGGAACTTTCTGCCGATCCCCCAGCGGCCTCTTTTTCCACAACTTCTCCCGCCTCAATCTCGGATGATGGCTCCGCCGCTCCGGCACTTGCTTCCCGCCCGTTGCCGTCACTATTGCTCAACGAAACACCGCCCACAACACCGCTCGAATACAGCTCCCAGACGTTCCACGCAACAACCGCCGCAACGATCGCCCCGATCAATAGATACAAACGTGTTTTTGTCGGATCCTTACTCAATTCTCTTCCTTTACCCGCGTCCAAAAAAACAGCGGCCCTTCAACCATTGGGCAAAAGGGCCGCCTGTTTGAAAATTACTTATTCTCGAACCTGACCTCGATAACCTCGTCGGTCTTTTCAGCCGTCGCTTTCAGGTCCGTTAAGATCTCCACCTGCTCACTGCCCGGCTGACCGATCTTCAGATAATAATTACCTGGCTTCGGCGCCCACGGTCTAAACGTATTGCTAGGCAAACGAAGCGTGTAAACAACCTCTCCATACGTCCCGTCGATAAGCTGCAGTACAGGCTTATCAAAGCCGCTCACCTTCACGGTCCCCAGCCACGCAACATCCTTGGGACTGTAATTGTCAAGCATATCCACCGTCTTCGACCAGCCCTTGAACTCGCCGTCCTCATCGCCGATCTTGGCCGATCTCGGCCAGCAGCTTGAGGTGATCGTCCTCTCTGTCTTATTGAACACGACCGTACCATAGCCCGGCACGAAATCGTTCAGTGCTCCCGGCTCCACGCCCGATCCCACCGGGTTCGGATTCGCAACCGCCCACACCGAAACAGGATTGCCGAAATTATCGTGATACTTCCCCGCATAAGCAGGAAGACCCTCGATCTTCTCTTCAGGATCCACGCTAGGATACCACGCCCGCGGATAATAATTGCCAACTGCAGGCACACAGAAGCTCCAGACCGCGTCGTCGAATTCTTCTATGCCCTGGTGAACCAGCGAACCGAGATGCTGATCGCCCGCGATCATGAACGCAAAACCCTTGCGTATCTTACGCAGCGCCTTGTTCCTGCCGTAGGGCGGCCATCCGCCGCTGTCAAAATCTTCCGAAGGCGGAGAATACTGGAACAGACGCTTACCCCAACCCCAGCCCGTATGCAGACAAACATATGGAGTCTGCGTCAGCACGCACTTCATATCCACACCCGGCGCCCAGTCGCCTGACCAGTCCTCCAAAAATTTCAACTGCCTCTCGCCCAGCAGATGTATCTTTGTCGGATCCTTCGAAAGAGCCTCCTCACTCTTGGGCCCTGTCTTGAACTTCCTGTCCTCCAGGATCGCAAAACTCACCCCGCCGTAATTCATGTTCGTATAATAAACACCGATACCCTGATCGACCGGAGTCGGATCATAAGGATCGGGCAAATGACAGGTCTGGGTCCGCTCGACCATCTTCACGAAATCCGCGGGCCAAACATAACCGCCCAGCCCCTGTCTCTTCGCATGCCTTCCGCCCTGACCCCACAGATTGCCCTGATACACATCATGGTCGTCCGGTATGCATACCGAAGGCATATCCCATGTCAGATCCCTGAACGCCCAGCAGAAGATGTACCACTTGTACAGATAATCCAAACACAGGTGCTGTGCATCTATTCGAGTCGGACTTGCAAATTCATACACTTGGTCACCGCTGAAAAAGCTCAGGTCCGGCCCCTCGCTCCTCGCGTGATCTGTAACCGAACTATGCGGAAACCATACCATGTTCCAGTCATAGAACCCGCTCTCCAGCCCGCGTTTATTGTTATGAACGCACGAAAAGCCTGCTACCGTGATCTCTTCCTTATCCATCGGCTCGCGGCGGATAATTATATCGTAGTAATTTTCGCCCTCATCTTTCCCGCCGGCATAAACAACCCTGCACTTATGATCCTCATCCGTGTCCCAGTCCTCCATCCTGAACAGTGCGACATAAGACGGAGCTTCCCACTCGCTCGAAGCGATCTTCTTCCACTCACCGTTGATTTTCTCTTCCAGCACTACGTTCCTGCTATCCTCATCGCCCAGCGGCATCATCTGTGCACTGAGCTTGACCGTGCCGTCGCTCAAAGTATACTGCGTAAAGATCACCGGCCCGCATGTCCTGTTGCGATGAACGTCGAACTTATCACCGCTCATCGATAGATCGTTAAACCAGAAACCTGCCGTATTCTTCCCGCTTCCCGGATGCGACAGCATCGCCGCATTGCCCGCAAGATCAGCAGCCTTCACTGACATGCTCACACTTGCAGCCGCCTCATCGCTGCCAGCCTCGAACCCGCTAAGCTCCACAATATATCCGTCCGCCTCGACAATGCCCGCCAGCTTGAGAACGATCCCGTCCTCGCCGAATTCGACTGTCCCATCGCTCTCTGCGATCACCGGAAACTTCTTCTCCGTCATATCACGAAACTGCAGCTTTCCCCCAGGTGTGACGCACGCTATCAGCCCGCCGTCCTTACCCGGGCTGTGATGCACCAAAGCCGCCGACCTGTACTCCATGTCGCCGGCCGCCCCGACCAGAAAACCAGCCACCGCATCCTTCGCGCACTCGTCCGCAGGCTTAAGCGTTCCGACCTTCGCCGAAACACTGAACCCTTCAACTGCATCGTTCAGCCTCGCTGCCAGCACATGACACGTCCGCAGCGGCTTCTGCTGCCTCACCTCGACACACTCCAGCCTCCCGGAATCCACCCGCCAGTCCTGCAGCCGATTCGCCCAGAACCACTTGCCAACCCAGGTCCGCGAATCCGCATCGTCCCAAGAATAAGTAAATTCACCTGCCCCCGCCAGACCTACATAAGAAACGATGATTAAAACCGCCGCAATGCCCAATCCCTTGAGCTTACCAAATGCAATGTCCATTCTAGATTCACTCCTGAATAAATAGAATTGTTGTTTAGAAGCAGTGTGAAATGGCTTCTGACTACCCTTGTATAATGTATTAAAGCGACGTTTGGATACGAACGAGTTAATGTTCGGGTCGGTTGGTTGCCTGCAGGCAACCAACCGATCACGGGCAGCGAGATCGTCCCACCCTGGGGCCTTGAGCCCGAAGGTAGCCTGATCCGCTGTCCAGACGTGTTTTTAACCCGAACAGTCGCAAGGGACATCTTAACAGATGAACCCGCATTTGCAAGGAAGGGAATTGACATGGAACTTTTTGTTGGAATCGATGTTTCGAAGTACTTTTTTGATGTTTGCTGTGGCGTCGATGGGAAGGTCAGCCATTTCGACTACAATCAGCAGGCAGTTGCAGAATGTGTCAAGATGTTAGAGCGAGTAGAGCCGACGCTGGTGGTGCTGGAATCCACTGGCGGTTATGAGCTGCAGCTTGCACTGGCGGTACAGGACAGCGGGCTTTCAGTCGTTATTGTAAATCCCAGTCGAGTCCGTTCTTTTGGCCGGGCCTGCGGCAAGATAGCCAAGACCGACAAGATCGACGCAAGGACCATTGCCTGGTATGCATCGGCGTTGAGGCCGCAAGTAAGAGGAAGGATCAATCGCAAGATGTGCAAATTAAAGACTCTGACGGCACGCAGGAGGCAATTGGTTGATATGAGGACGGCAGAGCGTAACCGGCTCGAGCATGTTTTCGAGAAGGCAATAAGACGCAGTGTCGAGGCGGTGGTAAAAACGATTGAACGTGAAATTGGCAAAGTCGAATCCGCGATGGCTGAACATATTGATGATGATCCGCAGCTTCGAGAAAAGGTAATTAAAATGAGAACCGTACCGGCAATTGGCGAAGTGACTGCTTCAATGATCGTATCGGAACTGCCGGAGATTGGCAGCTTGAACCGCAGGCAGATCGCATCACTTGTGGGGGTGGCGCCGATGAATCGTGACAGCGGCCTGATGCGGGGCAAGCGTACTACCGGCGGTGGACGCAAGGAGGTCAGGACGCGGCTGTTTATGCCGACGTTGGTGGCGATACAGCATAATCCGGTGATTAGGAAGTTTTACAGGCGGTTACTACAAAACGGCAAGGCGAAGATGACAGCGGTGGTTGCGTGTATGCGAAAGCTGCTCACGATAATCAATTTTATGCTGGCGAAAAATGAAGAATGGAAGCCAAATTCGGCTTGATTTTAATAACAGTCGCTACACTATTATTAGGAATAGACATGCACCTTTTTAGCGGGAAAAACTCAAACAACCTATGAATTTAATGCCAATATCAAAACCTGTTTTGCAGGTTCGCGCCCCATACTTTCTCCATCGGCCGGATATGAAACACCTCCATGTCTTCATCAAAAATCTCGTCTGAACTTTCCCTCCCATTGCAGACAAAAAAAGCCGACAGCCCAAAGAGCCGCCGGCCGGAAAAACCAATCCACATCAAAAACTATATCGCGTCAATGATCGCGTTCAGCGTCTCGCTCGGCCTCATCGCCTTCGCCGTCTTCTCGACATCCGGATGATAACCGCCGATGTCGACCGCCTCACCCTGCGCCGCCAGCAGCTCATCATTGATCTTCGCCTCATTCTCGCCCAGCGCCTTCGCAACCGGCCCGAACTTGGCCCGCAGGTCTTCATCCTTCTCCTGCCCCGCCAGCGCCTCCGCCCAGTACATCGCCAGGTAGAAGCAGCTCCCGCGGTTATCAATCTCGTTCACCTTTCGTGAAGGAGCCCTGCCGTTCTCCAGGTACTTACTGATCGCCGCATCCAGCGTCTCGGCCAGCACCTTCGCCTTCGCGTTCCCGCTCTTCTCCGCGATCAGCTCCAGCGACGGCATCAACGCACAATACTCACCCAGCGAATCCCACCGCAGATGCCCTTCACGCAAAAACTGCTGCACATGCTTCGGAGCCGATCCGCCCGCACCCGTCTCGAACAGCCCGCCACCTTCCAGCAACGGCACGATCGACAGCATCCGCGCCGACGTCCCCAGCTCCAAAATCGGGAACAGATCCGTCAGGTAATCACGCAGCACGTTCCCCGTCACCGAGATCGTATCCTTACCCCTGCGTATCCGCTCCAGCGAATACGCCATAGCATCAACGGGCCGCATGATCTTTATCTCCAGCCCGTCCGTATCGTGCTCGGCCAGGTACCGCTCGACCTTCTTGATGATCTGGGCATCGTGGCCGCGCTGCTCGTCCAGCCAGAACACAGCCGGACTCCCCGTAGCCCGCGCCCGATTCACCGCCAGCTTCACCCAGTCACGCACCGCAACGTCCTTCGTCTGACACGCCCGGAAAATATCGCCCGCCTCGACCGTCTGGCTCAATAGCACCTCGCCGTCCGCATCGACAACATTGATCGCCCCATCCCCCGGCGCGACAAACGTCTTATCGTGCGAACCATACTCCTCCGCCTTCTTAGCCATCAGCCCGACATTCGAAACGCTGCCCATCGTCGCCGGATCGAACTGTCCGTTCTCCTGGCAGTCCTCGATGATCCGCTGATACATCGTCGCATAACTGCGGTCCGGTATCATCGCCACCGTATCCGCCCGCTCATCGTTGCGGTTCCACATCTTACCGCCGTCCCGCACAACCACCGGCATCGACGCATCGATGATCACATTGCTCGGCACATGCAGATTCGTGATACCCTTATACGAATCCACCATCGCCAGCTCAGGCCGCTCCTCGTAAACCGCCTCGATATCCTTGCGAATCTCCTCCGCCTTCTCAGCAGGCAATTTCTCCAGCTTAGCGTAAATATCCGCAACACCGTTATTCACACTCGCCCCGACCTCCTTCAGCGCCTCGCCGTGCTTGGCCAGCGCATCCTTATAAAACACCGAAACGCAGTGCCCGAATATGATCGGATCCGAAACCTTCATCATCGTCGCCTTCAAATGCAGCGACAGCAGCGCCCCCTCGTCCTTCGTCCGTTCCATCTCCTTTTCAAAAAATTCCCGCAGCGCCTTCACGTTCATCACCGACGAATCCAGCACCTCGCCTTCCTGCAGTGCGATCTCTTCCTTCAGCACTTCCTTGTCTCCGTCCGCACCGACAAACTCTATCTTCGCCGTCGTCGCCGCTGGCAGCGTCACGCTCTTCTCACTCGCGAAAAAGTCCTTATCGTCCATGCTCGCAACCCGCGTCTTCGAACCGCTCTCGGGCCACGGCTTCATCATCTTGTGCGGATGCCTCTTCGCAAATTTCTTCACAGCCGCCGCCGCACGCCGATCCGAATTACCCTCACGCAATACCGGGTTCACCGCCGACCCCAGCACGACCGCATACCGCTCCTGTATCTTCTTCTCCTCCGGCGTATTCGCCTCCTCCGGATAGTCCGGCACATCATATCCCTGCCCCTGAAGCTCCTTGATCGCCGCCTGCAATTGCGGTATCGAAGCACTTATATTCGGCAGCTTCACGATATTCGCCCCATCCGTCTTCGCAAGCTCACCCAGCTCCGTCAGATGATCCCCGATCCGCTGCTCTTCGATCAGTTTCTCGGGGAAATTCGCAATGATCCGCCCAGCCAGCGAAATATCCTTTATCTCCACCTCAACCCCGCAGCTATGCCCAAACCCCCGCACAACGGGCAGAAAACTGTAACTAGCCAACGCAGGTGCTTCATCAACTTTGGTCCACGAAATTCTCTTTGTCGCCATTCTGATATCCCTCGATTCCAATTCACTAAGACGCCAGCCAATCATTGACTGCTCTATATAAAATTAAAAACTGTTTACAATGATATCTAAACATCACACCCGCAAGCGCGGATGTAAACGAAAAAGCCGCCTCAAAGCAGCTTCAAGCCAGCATGCTACCCCCACCCCCCAAAACTGTCAATCAAAACCCAACGGATTACGTAGGAATCACCCCTAAACCCGCACAAACCAAACGCCGACAACAGGCCCCAAAAACCGCGCCCCAAAATCCAATTGGCCCCATCCTACTCTGCTGCTGAGTGCGGTTTGGGGGGGCTTGTTATGGATGAGCTAGTTTTTTTTGTAGAGTTTGAGATTGCCGTTCCGCCTTTGGCGGCTCGCAATGACAATTTTTATTTTGAGTGCGTGGGTGGTGAGGACCGGAAAACATGAGCTTTGTGTTTGTGAGCGTGGTGGGAAGTGGGTGCATGTTTGAATATTAATTTCGGACAAACTGGCGGGATTGTTTTTGGGGGAAGCAGAATTGTCGGTATAATGGTTTGGCTTCCCGTCATTTGATTTGTCCGTTGCGATCGATGTTTTAACTCTGGTGCGATGAGATGGAATTTGATTTTCAGGCATTTTGCGGCTGGGTACAGGAGCGGGGGATGGTTCGTGCGGAGTCTAAGACAGAAGCCAAAAGGATTCTGCGTTCGCGTGGTTATCGGTGGTGCCGGGTGTGGCGCAAGGGTACGGTGCCGTGGTGGTCGAGCAGGTCTTGGGGCGCGAAAGAAGGCGGCTGTGACTGGATGCATTTTCCGCTGCGTAAAGTTCATGAGGATGACTCAACTGTTGTATATAAATCTTACAACAGTATTGCTGGCAACATAATTGGGACGCTGTTTGTGGCAATGCTAGTGCCGTTTCAATTATCTAAGTTTAACTTTTGCTGATTTTTTTTATTGCGATATGCTACGTATCTATTCAGAGCGATTTTAAGCTCATTGTGGTTTTGATAATTAGTTCCGCGTATGACGAATTCCTTAACATGGGTAAACTGACATTCGATAGGATTTAGCCATGATGCGTTGGTCGGCGTCCAGATCAGATGAATATTGTTCTCGCGACAGTACCGCAGAACCTTGTCCTTGCGGTGCGGCGAGAAATTGTCCAGTATCAGATGGATCCGCTGGTTCGCAGGATACTTTTTCCTGGTCAGTTTCAAAACTTCCAAGAACTCCTGATGCCGCTTGCGTGGCCGAACATATCCCCAGAGCTTTTTCTGATGGACATCGTAAAACGCCAGCCAGTGCTGAACGCCGTGTTTGCGGGTATAGGTCGCAGGCAGCCTCTTGGGATGGTCGGTATGACAGTAATTCCGGCCTGGCTGAGGACGAATCTCCAGCGGTCCGAACTCGTCGAATGATATGGTCGGCCCGTTTGAGGCCGGCTGGTTCACATATCTGCGAATTAGTTTTTTTTAGACTTGAGATTGGGGTCGTTGCACTCTTTCCACGTCTTTGTCCGCCGGAGCTTGACCTTCTTTTCACGCAGGATGGTCCTGAGTGTTTCAATGCTGATCGTAGGAACGATCTTTTCCTGGACAAGATATTCACGCAGTTTTTCCAGGGACCACCGCTTAAAAGGGCAGTCCAGAAGATCGGGCGGACATTTTGCAGTCTCGGCAATAATGGCCTTGTCGTCCTCGGTAAACTCCGGCGGTCTTCCCGGCCGGGGCTTGGGCTCCAACGCCTTAAGGCCGCGTTGGTTAAAGTCTTTGATGATGGCCCTGACATGGTGCGGCGAATAGTGAACCAGCTCGGCGATAGCAGGAACTTTATAGCCCTGGTTAGAGGCAAGAATGACTTGGCCGCGACGAATCTTGATTCGGCTTTTGCTGCTGCGGAGTATCCGCTGAATTTGCTGGCCTTCACTGGTACTGAGGTCTCTGGCGTACAGACACATAAGAAATCCCTTTCTCTGCTTGTAAGCGTGAAATTATTTCTTCGTGTCATTCTATATAATACCAGATTATGCATGGCGCAAGTCTTAAATCATGGAAAAGTTAAAATTATATTTTTGAAACGGCACTAGTGCCGTTTCAATTATCTAAGTTTCGCTTTTGCTGAGTTTTTTTATTGCGATATGCTACGTATCTATTCAGAGCGATTTTAAGCTCATGGTGGTTTTGATAATTAGTTCCGCGTATGACGAATTCCTTAACATGGGTAAACTGACATTCGATAGGATTTAGCCATGATGCGTTGGTCGGCGTCCAGATCAGATGAATATTGTTCTCGCGACAGTACCGCAGAACCTTGTCCTTGCGGTGCGGCGAAAAATTGTCCAGTATCAGATGGATCCGCTGGTTTGCCGGACACTTTTTCCTGGTCAGTTTCAAAACTTCCAAGAACTCCTGATGCCGCTTGCGTGGCCGAACATATCCCCAGAGCTTTTTCTGATGGACATCGTAAAACGCCAGCCAGTGCTGAACGCCGTGTTTTCGGGTATAGGTCGCAGGCAGCCTCTTGGGATGGTCGGTATGACAGTAATTTTGGCCCGGCTGAGGACGAACCTCCAGCGGTCCGAACTCGTCGAATGATATGGTCGGCCCGTTTGAAGCGGGCTGGTTTACGTATCTGCGAATCAGTTTTTTTTAGACTTGAGATCGGGGTCGTTGCACTCTTTCCATGTCTTTGTCCGCCGGAGCTTGACCTTCTTTTCATGCAGGATGGTCCTGAGTGTTTCAATGCTGATCGTAGGAACGATCTTTTCCTGGACAAGATATTCACGCAGTTTTTCCAGTGACCACCGCTTAAAAGGGCAGTCCAGAAGGTCGGGCGGACATTTTGCAGTCTCGGCAATAATGGCCTTGTCGTCCTCGGTAAACTCCGGCGGTCTTCCCGGCCGGGGCTTGGGCTCCAACGCCTTAAGGCCGCGTTGGTTAAAGTCTTTGATGATGACCCTGACATGGTGCGGCGAATAGTGAACCAGCTCGGCGATAGCAGGAACTTTATAGCCCTGGTTAGAGGCAAGAATGACTTGGCCGCGACGAATCTTGATTCGGCTTTTGCTGCTGCGGAGTATCCGCTGAATTTGCTGGCCTTCACTGGTACTGAGGTCTCTGGCGTACAGACACATAAGAAATCCCTTTCTCTGCTTGTAAGCGTGAAATTATTTCTTCGTGTCATTCTATATAATACCAGATTATGCATGGCGCAAGTCTTAAATCATGGAAAAGTTAAAATTATATTTTGGAAACGGCACTAGAAGCGACAAGTATCACTACAATCGGATGCTGTATGATGGAGAGGAGGCTTTTTCGTTTATCAGGGTGAAGGAGCATTCCAGTATCAAGCATGGTACAGTGATAAAAACATTCGTTGATGAGCAAACAGATCTGTCGCCCTTCTCTTTCAGGCAATCGCCTTTAGCAGGAGTTATCGGTTTCTGCGAAGAGGGGCCGAGGAGTATTGAAAAGATCGTCGGGGGTGCGAAAGGAAAGGTTCGGGTTCACGGGCGGCAAGAAATGAAAGGTTCGCAATGTCATGTGGTCAGTATTGACAGCAAGTATGGGTATTACAAGCTTTGGCTGGACCCGGAGCATGGATATAATGTGGTCAGAGCCAAATTCGATCTGGACGCGGGTGATATAGACAGGCTGGGCAAAGTGATGCCGAAGGGAACGTGGGCCAGGCGAACTTATGCTGTTGAAGAGTTCGCTTTGATTGAGGACATCTGGGTGCCGGTTGCATATCGCATAACGGATGATTCTATATTGCCCGGGGGATACTATAATAAGGCGAAGACAAGTTTTAAAATTACTTCAATAGAACTGAATCCAGATCATGAAAAGATGGGGTCATTTGCTCTCGATGAAGTGCCTGACGGCAGCCTGGCGATGATCTCGGGGCAGCGTCGTGAATATGTTTGGCGGGATGGTGAGTTGGTTACGTAATAGATGGTGATTTATCAAAGGAGCAGAGTTATGCGTTGTGACGGGTTGGTTTTTATTGCGTCGCTATTTGTTTGCGGCTGGTGTGTGGCGGTAGAGGGAGATGGGCGTGCTGAGAAGTCAGACGAGAAGGAGGAGCAGGTTTACAGGTTGTCAGGGAGTGTTGACGGGCCTGCGTTGAGTTCGACCTGGGAGGAATGGTTTGAGGAGCTGGAGGGGGCAGCGGATAAGAAGGAACTAAATGCGATATTATTTGACGGGCCGGGGAAAGGTGGGCCCGCTGTTGGGGCGACGGTGAGGGTGGTTGGCCGGGATGTCACGAGAGAGGCGGTTGCGGACGAGGAAGGGAAGTTCAGTTTTGATGAACTGCCGAGGGGATATTATAAGGTTTATGCGGAGAAGGTTATAGAGAACGAGCGGACGGGTAAACAGGTGGTTGCTCGTGATGAGAGCCATAGTATCGATCTGAATCGGGGGGACAGGGTCGTGAGGCTGGGGCTGCTGAAGGATAATTTTATTACGGTTCGGGGGTGGGTGCGTGATACAAACGGGAAGACGCTGGCGGGCGTGAAAGTTGTAGGGGTGACGGCACCGAAGTATAACGGACCAACCGGAGAAACTGCTGAGGAGGAACGGTTTATAAAGAAGCGTTATGGGCAGCAGGTGGTGAAGGCTTGCAGTGATGAAGAGGGAAGGTTTGAGCTGGCGGGGTTTCAGGGTAACGGGCTTAGAGGAATATTGAATTACCTGGTAAAGGCTAATCCTGAGAAGTGCGGATATAATTTCTTTGTGGATATTCTGGCGAACCGGACGGGGTCGGCGGTGCAAGTGAAGCCGAAGCGTGTGCCGCTGGTGAGCGAGGAGTCTCTTTATAGGGCGAGACGGATAATCGGGGCCGCGAATAAGGTTGCGGAAAGGACGGGAGGTGAGGTCTTGCAGGAGAAGGAGGAGTTGCCTTATTTGCTGCCGATGATAGATGGAAACGTGATCGAAGGGGTTGAGGTTGTCATGGAGGTGGTGGATGAGCAAGGAAACTAGGCCAGTGATTATCAAGACAAATATAATATGGGATATCTTGGCAGGGTTGCTGTTTTTATTTGCGGCATAGTTTGTTTACCAGGTAGATATGCCGGAATCGCAAAGGCTAGCAAAAACGTTCGCTTACGGTGGACTTGCACCATGGATGGTTTTGGCCGTAAGTTATTGTGCAGGGCTGCGATGGCGTTTTTTGAAGGAACTGCTTGATGCTTTTTATGTATTAGGGGTGCTGTCGTATGTACTTTTTTATCTCGTGGGCGTTGATGCCGGTTGGAACCTCTTAAATGAGCTGATCATTTTTTCGTTGATCTTGTCGGCGATTTTGTGGTTCATGAGGAGGCATGTTTTTGCGGATAAGGGGTAGGGATAGAGAGACGTTTAACAATTGGCCAAAGGAGAATTGAGTCGCTTCGCGACGGCTGTTTTATGCTGGGTCCCGGGTCAAGCCCGGGATGACACTCTTTTTTGCAACGGCTGGAGACGGGTTGTTTGGATGGGCTTTTCTGCGGGTGGGAGCTATTGTTGAGCTTTTGAGACTGGTTGGGGGTGGGATTCTTCGTGGGGGTTGTCAGTTGTGTCGTCTGTTGGGTACGGTAATTCTATGTCGTCTACTGGGAGTGAGGGGGCGTTGGCTGGGGGCGCGTTTGGGGCGGATTCTATGACTCGCATTGTTTTCCATTTGCCGAGAATGAAGCGGGTGAAATAGACGCATGCGATGGTTAGCATGTAAAGTGTCGAGAGGGCCCAGAGGGTGTAGATGCCTGCACCTGCTCGAACGGCGATCCAGGCGGGGATGGCCATTAGGAGGTAGCCGAGTGAGACGGAGGAGATCATGACGAAACGGGTGTCGCCTGCGCCTTTGAGTGCGGAAGAGAACATCATGTTCGCGGTATTGCAGATGGCGTGGACGGAGACAAAGAGCAGGATGGTTCTGATGATAGGTATTATGCGGTTGAACTGTTCGGGGTCGGCGTTCGAGGAGAAAGGGAAGATGAACAGGTCGGGAACGGCGATGTAGCCGACGGCGAGGGTTGTCATGTATGTGCCGGTCATGGCGAAGGCGGACCATGTTGATCGCTGGGCGAGGTGGGGCTGGTCGGAGCCGAGTCGCTGGCCGACGAGGGTGGAGACGGCCATTGCGAAACCGAACATGGGCATGAACGAGAGGGAGTTTATCTGCATGGCGACAGCGGTGGCGGACATAGCGGTTTCCGAGACCTTGCCTGAGAGACCGAAGAAGAGTGTCCAGCAGATCATAGAGAGGAAGAAGTGCAGGCCGTTTGGCAGGCCGAACCGGATCATGCGGGCGAAGAGGAGGCGGTCGGGCTTGATGCCTTTGAGGGTGGAGTATTTATGGCGGTAGACGGGAGCGAGATAGAAGTAGAGGAACAGGGTCATCTGGAGGGTGGCGGAGAGGACGGTCGCCCAGGCTGCGCCGACGATGCCGAGGCGGGGGCAGCCGAACTTGCCGAAGATCATGATGTAGTCGAGGATGATGTTCAGGGCGGTGCCGGTGAGGGTTATGTACATTACGAGGCGGGTTCTGCCGCGGCCGGTGAAAAAGCATGAGATGGCGATGGAGACGAGGGCGGGGGTTGCACTTATGCAGATTATTTTGAAGTAGGCGGATTCGTACTGCTGGATCTGGGGGGAGTGTCCAACGAGTGCGAAGAAATAGTCAGCGAAGGGGATGAGAAGGAGCATGACCATGCCGGCGAGGAGTGCGAGGTAGACGCCCTGTCCGACTGCGTGACCGACTCGGTCGTGGCGTTTGGCGCCGGTGTACTGTGCGACGAAGGTGTTTACATAGCCGACGACGCCCTGGAAGAGGCTCATGACGGTGAAAGCGACCATGCCGGCGAGCATGGATGCTGAGATGGCGTTGGAGTCGTACCAAGTGAGGAAGGTTCGGTCGGTGAAGGTTTTGAGGCCGTGCGCACCGGTGGAGAGGATCAGCGGGATGGCGATGACTAGCACCTCGCGGAAGCCGGCGGGACGGGACCAGTGATTTTTCAGTTTGTGCAGCATCCGGTGAATGTAGCATAATGGGCTTGGCCGGGCAACGGATTTCGTGCAGAATTGGGGAGATGAAGCTGTGCGTTTTTTTGGGTATATTTTGGGATTGTCTCTTCGCTGATCGCGATGACATTTTTTTGGTGTGGGTACGGGTAGTTCGGTATGCGTGTTGTGGGTGAGCTAACTTTTTAGTAAAGCTGGAGATTGCCGCGTCGCCTTCGGCTCCTCGCAATGATAAGAGTGTGGTGCTGGACGCGATTGAGCGGTGCGGTATGCTTGTTATGGAAGAGCAATCTTTTTTGTGAGGTTTGAGGTTGCCACGTCACTTCGCTCCTCGCAATGACAGTTTTTGGCGTGGGTGCGAGTTTTTGTGATGAGGGACAGTTTGGGTGCGGTGTCGTTTGCGGGGGTTGTGCGGTGTCGTTGGGTGGTGCGTGTAGGCGTTGGGTTGCGTGGGCATGGCCCACCCTTGTATAATGTATTAAAGCGACGTTTGGATACGAACGAGTTAATGTTCGGGTCGGTTGGTTGCCTGCAGGCAACCAACCGATCACGGGCAGCGAGATCGTCCCACCCTGGGGCCTTGAGCCCGAAGGTAGCCTGATCCGCTGTCCAGACGTGTTTTTAACCCGAACAGTCGCAAGGGACATCTTAACAGATGAACCCGCATTTGCAAGGAAGGGAATTGACATGGAACTTTTTGTTGGAATCGATGTTTCGAAGTACTTTTTTGA
This sequence comes from Anaerohalosphaera lusitana, assembly GCF_002007645.1. Lineage (GTDB taxonomy): Bacteria > Planctomycetota > Phycisphaerae > Sedimentisphaerales > Anaerohalosphaeraceae > Anaerohalosphaera > Anaerohalosphaera lusitana. Next base: position 1,323,514 of record NZ_CP019791.1, on the reverse strand, counting down.
TGTTTGCTGTGGCGTCGATGGGAAGGTCAGCCATTTCGACTACAATCAGCAGGCAGTTGCAGAATGTGTCAAGATGTTAGAGCGAGTAGAGCCGACGCTGGTGGTGCTGGAATCCACTGGCGGTTATGAGCTGCAGCTTGCACTGGCGGTACAGGACAGCGGGCTTCCAGTCGTTATTGTAAATCCCAGTCGAGTCCGTTCTTTTGGCCGGGCCTGCGGCAAGATAGCCAAGACCGACAAGATCGACGCAAGGACCATTGCCTGGTATGCATCGGCGTTGAGGCCGCAAGTAAGAGGAAGGATCAATCGCAAGATGTGCAAATTAAAGGCTCTGACGGCACGCAGGAGGCAATTGGTTGATATGAGGACGGCAGAGCGTAACCGGCTCGAGCATGTTTTCGAGAAGGCAATAAGACGCAGTGTCGAGGCGGTGGTAAAAACGATTGAACGTGAAATTGGCAAAGTCGAATCCGCGATGGCTGAACATATTGATGATGATCCGCAGCTTCGAGAAAAGGTAATTAAAATGAGAACCGTACCGGCAATTGGCGAAGTGACTGCTTCAATGATCGTATCGGAACTGCCGGAGATTGGCAGCTTGAACCGCAGGCAGATCGCATCACTTGTGGGGGTGGCGCCGATGAATCGTGACAGCGGCCTGATGCGGGGCAAGCGTACTACCGGCGGTGGACGCAAGGAGGTCAGGACGCGGCTGTTTATGCCGACGTTGGTGGCGATACAGCATAATCCGGTGATTAGGAAGTTTTACAGGCGGTTACTACAAAACGGCAAGGCGAAGATGACAGCGGTGGTTGCGTGTATGCGAAAGCTGCTCACGATAATCAATTTTATGCTGGCGAAAAATGAAGAATGGAAGCCAAATTCGGCTTGATTTTAATAACAGTCGCTACGGGCGGTGGGTGTTATGGGTGTGATGCGGATGATCGTTTGGGGTGCCGATGGTATGAAGGGCTAATTTGGAGGTCGCTTCGCGACGACTGTTTCTATGCTGGGTCCCGGCTCGGAGGCCGGGATGACAATCTTTTTTCGCGATGTTCTTTTATGCTGGGTCCGGGTGAGGCGGATGACAAACGGGGTGGTGGGAAAAAGAACGCAATTATTATATTGGGGTTGAGTCGGTTGATTCGTTTTCAGTTTTGGGTTAGCCAGTGGTCGGCGAGGATGATGAGGTCGGTGAGGTCGACGGTGGTGTCGGTGTTGAAGTCGGAGGCGTATGGCTGGTTGGGGTTGTTGGGGAAGGCGTTGTAGTCGGTGGTGAAGCGGGCGAGGTCGGCGAAGTTTATGAAGCTGTCGCCTGTGAGGTCGGGGTGGAAGTTGGAGGGGTTCGGGGATTTTGATGCGTGGGGTGTGTTGCCGAATGCCCCGAGGTTGGCGCGGTTGCCGTGGGGGAAGGGTTCGAGGTACCAGGGTGCGTATGGGTCGGCTGCGTCTATGGAGGGCGAGGTCAGGGTGTCGTACAGCCAGGCGGCGAGGTAGGGGTCATAGCGGCCGTGGGCGGAGAGGAGGTGGAAGTCGGAGCTGTTGGGGTCCGCGAAGAGCGGGTCGGCGGTGAAGTTCGTGGGCAGGTAGATGAGGCCGGAGTTGGGAATAGACGGATCGGCGGACGGGAGCGGGGTCTGGAGGTCGGAGTACGCGATGGTGGGTTCGGCGTTGCGGTCGATTCGTATGATGGGGCCGTGGACGGCGAAGTTGTTCCAGATGATGGAGTTGGTAATGACGGGCTGGGCGCTGGTGAGGTATGCGGCAGGGCCGAGGTCGGCGATGTTGTTGGCGATGGTGAGGTTTGTTAGCGTGCCGTTGTGGTTGGCAAGGGCGGCGCCCCATAGGGCGGTGTTGTGGGCGAAGGTGGTGCTGGTGATGTTGGAGTTGAGGGTGTAGGCCGCCCCGCCGGTGGAGAGTGCGGAGTTGTTGAGGAAGGCGGAGTTGATGATCGGGCCGATGGAATTTGCAATGGCGCCGCCGAAGTTTGCTGTGTTTTGGGTGAAGGTGCAGGAGTCGATGGTTATGCTGCTTTGGTCAATCGCGCCGCCTGTGCGGGCGTCATTGGCGGTGAAGGTGGTGTTTGTAAGGTTGACGGTGGAGTTTGCTATAGCGCCGCCGCGGAGGTGAGCGGAGTTTGCGGTGAAGACTGAGTTGGTGATGGTGAGGTCGGAGGTTGTTATCGCCCCGCCGATGCGGGTTGCGGTGTTGTCGGTGAATGTACAGTCGGTTATGGTTGACGTTGAAGAGGCGATGGCGGGGCCTGCGGCGGCGAGGTTGTTGGAGAAGGAACTGGAGGAGATAGAGCCTGCGTGGTTGTAGACGGCGGCTCCCTGGTCGGCGGTGTTGGCGGTGAAGATGCAGTTGGTGAGGGTCGGTCGTTCGGCGTTGGCGCAGTAGAGGGCGGCGCCGAGAGGGGCGGAGGCGTGAGTGATGGTGAAGCCGTCGATTAGGGAGTCGGAGGATTCGCCGTGGTTGAAGGTGAAGGCGCGGGAGAGGTTTTCGCAATCGATGACGGTTGCGGCTGGGCCTGCGGTGGAGCGGAGGGTGAGGGGTTTGCCGGTGAAGTTGAGGTTTCGGTTTGCGGGGCCGGCGTACGTGCCGGGGGAGACGAGGATGGTGTCGTGGGGCCGGGCGGCTGAGATGGCTGAGGAAAGGTCGGGGTAGTGAGCGGGGACGCGGACGGGGCCGACGCGGAGGGTGACGAGGATCTCGAAGGTATCGGCAGTGGTGGTGACGGTGATGGTTGCGGTATGGAGGCCCTCGGTGAGGGCGGCTGGGGAGGCGGTTATGGTGACAAGGTCGGGCGGCTGGGCGGTTGAGCCTGCAGTGGCGGAAGCTGTGAGCCAGCCTGCGGCGGGCGGGATGGTAAGCTGCCAGTCGATGGTGCTGGGGCCGAGGTTGGCGATGCGGAGTGTTTGGGTGAGGTCGGAGGTTGTGTCGGGGTACGCGGTGAAGGTGAGGTCGGTGGGTGAGACATTAAGTGTCGGTTCGATTGGCGGTAGATATTCGAAGGCGCCCATGTCTACGGCGGGGATGGTGTCTCCGTTGCCGTCGAGTGAGCGGGGGTTGGAGGCGAGGTCGGATTCTGGCAGGTCGATGAGGGTGGAATCGGAGAGGCCGGCGTCGATACAGGGTGAGGAAGGGAGGAGGGTGAGATCGGAGCCTGGGGAGATGGGGTCGAAGACGTTTGTGAAGTAAGGCGGAGCGGCGGTGTTTGTTGTGTTGGGAACGGAGAAGTATTGGATGCAACTGTAGGTCGGCTGGGCTGAGTTTGAGAGCTGGGAGTGGGTGTCGGCGGTGTTGTAGTAGATTATGCAGTTTGTAATGCGGGCGGATGAGTCGGCGACGGCACCGCCTCGGGAGGCTGTGTTGTAGGCTATGGTGCAGTTGGTAATGTCGGTGGGTGAGCGGTAGACGGCGCCGCCGATCTGGGCGGTGTTGGCGGTAATGAGGCAGTTGGTTATTGGGCCGTAGCAGTGGGCGAGGGTGCCGGCGAAGGAGGAGTTTTGGTAGAAGCGGCAGTCGGTGATGGGGCCGAAGTGCTGGGCGACGGCGGAGCCGTGGACGTCTGCGGTGTTGTTTGTGAAGGTGCAGCGGGTGATGGGGCCGGTGCTGCCGTGGACGGCGGTGCCTTTGTCGGAGCGGTTGTTTGTGAAGGTGCAGTCGGTGATGGCGGGAGATGAGAGGCAAGCGTAGACGGCTGCACCGCGGGATGCAGCGAAACAGTTGGTGAAGACGCAGTTGCGAATGGTGGGGTCGGAGTTGAAGCAGTAGATGGCGCCGCCGTCGTATGTGAGTCTGTCGCCGATCTGGTGGGCGTAGCCGTTAGTGATAGTGAGGCCTTCGATGATGGTGTCGCGAGTTTCGTTTACGTTTAGAAGGAAGGCGCGGGCGGAGTTGGTGCAGTCAATGATGGTTACGTCGGGGCCCTGCTCGGATGTGATGGTGAGGGGTTTACCGGCGAGGGTAATGTCAACATTGCCGGGGCCGGTGTATGTGCCGGGAGCGATGGCTATTGTGTCGTAGGGGGAGGCGAAATCGACGGCGGCCTGGATGGTTGGGAAATCATCGGGGACTGTGATATGATCAGATTTTTTGAGTCGAACCGTTATGGTTGCCGGCGCGTTGAGGGCGGAGGGTGCGAGAATGTCGAAGTAAGTGGAGTAGATGCCGTCGGGCAGATTTTCGGCGGTTGCGGTGAGGGTGAGGAGTTCGGACTGGTTGGTGGAGAGCTTGCCGGAGAGCGGGGAGACGCTGAGCCAGCCGGGAAGCTGATTGGGATCGACGGTCCAGGTGAAATTGCCGGTGCCGATGTTGGAGATGGTAAGCGTCTGGGGCTGGGGCGGCTGGGAGTTGTGTACGAAGGTGAATTCGGTCGGGTCGGCGTGGAGGATGGGCTGGAGCGCGTGGATGCTTAATTCGATGGGGACAGAGAGAGGTGAATTGGCCGCAGCGGGGCAGAGTATCTGCAGATCGTGGGTATATGTGCCTTCGGTGAGGGCCGCTGGGTCGACGGTGATGCTGACGGGCTGGGGGAAGGTGCTCGATGCTGTTGCTGTCAGGGGTGAGACGGTGAGCCAGTCGGGAAGTTGGGCGGGTTCGATATGCCAGTCGAGGTCGGCGGATGTGGATTCGAGATAGAGGGTCTGCGTTGTTTGTTCGCCGTTTTCGAGGGCGGAAAAGGACAACTGAGCGGGGTCGGCGATGAGCTCGGGCGGGATGCCGCCGACGGTGTCGAAGGTTATCGGTATGCTGTTGGGGCTCTGGCTGGCGGTCGGTGCAACTATGACGAGTTCGGTGGCGTAGAAGCCGGTGGGGACTGCGTTGGGATCGGCGGTGACGGTGATGGTCCGGAAGGCGTTGGGGTCGTCGGGGAGGGTTCCACTGGCTGGGTTGAAGCTGAGCCAGGGTGATGACTGGTCGGATTCGGAGGCGGACCAGGGCATGGGGCCGGTGCCGTTGTTTGTGATGGTGAGTGTTGCGGCGGTGGTGGTGTTGGGATCGTTGGGGTCGTATAGGAAGTCGAGTTGGGTTGGTTGGACCTCGAGCTGAGGGCCTGCGTAGTTTAGGGTGACGGGGACGGCGAAGGTGTTTGGGTCGGCGGAGGATGTGAAATAGATGGTGTTGGAGTATGTTCCCGGTTGTATGCCATCGGTTGTGACGGAGACTGTCAGGACGGCGGGGTCGTTGGGGTCGGTGGCGGTGAAGCCGGTCTGCGGGTCGATGCTGAGCCAGGTGCTGGGGTGGTTCGGGTCGGCGGTGAATGGTATTGGAGCGGGGTCGGAGTAGACGCTGAGCTGTGCTGAGAGCGGGAGGGGTGTGTTGGGGTCGCAGTTGAATTCGAGGGAAGTTGGTTCGACGTTGATGAATGCAGGGCAGAGAGCGGGCGTGAGCATTATTGCCGTGGTTATCATTAAGCTGAGTTTCATGTAATGCCCCCGATATGTTCTGCGGGAATCAATGATAAGGCAGGTGGAGCGGTGCGGGCAAGTGTGTGATTTGGGGTGCCTTGGAAATTTTTGCGGGTGACCGTTCGGCGGGTGAGTGCCAGGGAGTAGTTGACAATTCGGGCGGGTGGTGTATTATTCTTCTGGAGATAGGAATAATGAGCCCGGAATTTAACAGGGAATGAGAGGTTTTGATTTGATCGATCTTCGTGAGTTAGGGTGGAACGAGTTTTTTGAGAAGAGCTTTGAGCCTTACCGGGCGAAGGGCCTGCGGGCGGCGCGGGTGGTGCGGGAGCATCGCAAGGGGTACCTGGTCTGTACGGGGGATTCGGACGTCGAGGCGGAGATGGCGGGGAAGATCGCGTATCGTGCGAAGAGCAAGGCAGAGTATCCGACGGTGGGTGACTGGGTGGCGGTGCGTGAGCTGAGGGACGAAGGGCGGGCGTTTATCGAGGCGGTGCTGGAGAGGAAGAGCAAGTTCTCGCGGAAGAGCGCGGGGCTGAGCGAGGATGAGCAGGTGGTGGCGGTGAATATCGACACGGTGTTTCTGGTAACGGATGCGTGGCAGGATTTTAACATTCGCAGGCTTGAGCGGTACCTGGTGCTGGGGTGGGACAGCGGGGCGCGGCCTGTGGTGGTGATAAACAAGTCGGACCTGTGCGAGGATACGGGCAAGTATGTCGAGCAGGTGCGGGAGATCGCGCCGGAGGTGGATGTGCGGTGCGTGAGCGCGATCGAGGGGGACGGGATCGCGGGGCTGAAGGAGTATATGGGGAGCGGGGAGACGGTGGCAATGCTGGGGTCTTCGGGTGTGGGCAAGAGTACGATCATCAATGCGATACTGGGGATGGAGCGGCAGGAGGTTAAGGACGTGCGGGCGGAGGATGGACGGGGAAGGCATACGACGACGCACAGGGAGCTGATCGTGTTGCCTGAGGGAGGTGCGGTGATAGACAATCCGGGGATGCGCGAGCTGCATATGCGGACGGATGAGCGGGGATTGGGGCGAGCGTTTGACGATATTCAGGAGATCGCGGAGGAGTGCAAGTTCCGGGACTGCATGCATGAGAACGAGCCGGGGTGTGCTGTGAAGGCGGCGGTGGAGGAGGGTCGGCTGGATGAGGAGCGGCTGGCGAACTTTTTCAGGTTGAGGGAGGAGCTGGAGCTGTGGGAGAGGCGGGATTCGGAGAAGCTGAGCAGGGGGCAGGTGCGGAAGAGGATCAAGCATCAGGCGAGGCGGGCGAGACGGCGGAAGCGGTAGGCTGATGCAGAATGGGCGTGAGGGTTGGGTTGTGCGGATGACGTTTGGTTGATGTGGGTGGCGTTTGCGTGGGGACTCGCGTCTTAGTCGACGCTCGCGTTTTGGGCGGCTGCATGCGGTTGATGAGTGTGCAATTGTTTTTGGTTGTGGGTGCGTGAGGCGTTACGTTGTCGGCTCGGAGGCCGGGGGGACAGTCTTTTTTGCGGCGGTTTCAATGGTGGATTCGGGGGGGCGCGGGAATTGCAAAAAGAGTTTCGCTTGTTATTATTATGCCAACTTTACTGTGCGGTTGAGTTTGCCACGTCGCTTCGCTCCTCGCAATGACAATGTTTTTTGGGGGGATGTTGCGTGGTGAAAGCCGCCGCAGGATTTTACAGCCGCGTCTACGACGAACATCCAGTTGGGTTCGTTCTCGGCGGGCTATGAAATTATGCGGCTAGGGAGTGCGGCAGCAGGAGGGGCATAGCTCAGGCTGATGATGTGGGGAGGCTGTCGAGTTTTTCTTCGGCTTCGTTGCGGTAGATGCTTGCGGGGTAGGTTTCGATGAACTGGCGGAGGTACTTTCGGGCGTTGGCAAGGCATTCGACCTTGAAGTCGGTCTGTTCGTGCTGTTCTTTCCATATCTTGATGTTGAGCAGGCCGAGTTCGTAGAGGGCGCGTGTGCCGCCGTCGGTGCCTGCGTAGTTGACGCTGAGCTCCTTGAGGTTTTTGCTGCGGAGCTGGGTGTCGGATATGATCATGGTTTTTGCGAGCATGATGTTGTCGTGGAGGGGGTCCTCCTCGGTTATCTTTGCGAGGAGTTCGTCAAGGCGGGCCGGGTAGTCGCGCTTGTATGGGTTGAGGCGGACGAACTCAGCGAGCCGTTGGGCAGACTGGGGGTCTTCGGTGAGATTTTCAGGGCTTATGAGCCATTGCAGTTCCTTTAGGTGGAGCTTTAGATCCTTGAGCTTGAAGCGTGTCATGGCGGTCTTTTCGGGTTTAGAGAACACGCCAAGGAAGCTGGTATTATTTATGATGGTCGGCTTTGCCTGCTTGAGCAGCGCCAGAGCGGTGTCGCAGTACTGGCGTGCGCGGTCGAATTCGCCTTTGGCGGCGAGGTGTGAAGCGAGACGTCGGCGGGCTTCGAGGGACTCGGGGCTTTGGGGGAACTCTTCGTAGAGACGTTCCCAGATGGGCTGGTTTTCCCAGTGGGCATAATCGTTGTAGAAGCGAAGTATCTCGGTTTGCTGGAAGGTGCGGATGTCGGGGGAGCATTCGTTGAGCATGGCCTTGTAGTAGAGGGCGATGGGCATGCGGTCGCAGTGGGGGCGTTCGCGGATGAAGCGGTCGATCTGCAGGAGTATTTCCTGGCGTTTGGCCTGGTAGTTGAGATTGTCGGTAACATCGAACCATTTCGGCCAGCGGTCATAGGCGAGGTTTACAGCGATATCTTTTTTTAGCTCCTGGCGGAGCTGGATGGGTTCGGTGGGGTAGAAGCCGCGTGAGAGGAGGGCTCGGGTTTTGGGGTTTTCGAGGGCGGCGTCGATGTTGTCGGTGAGTTTGTGGTCGTGGAACTGGCGGATCTCTTCGGGGTTGTTGCCTGCGACGTATAGGCGGTAGTCGAGCTCGGCGAAACCGATTGTTGTCTGGAAGATTATGAATGCTGCTGCGAGGGAGATCGCAGTGGCGGTCCAAGTGAGGCCGGGACGGTAGCGTGTGTAATGGCCGACGAGGATGACCGCGCCTGTTATGAGCAAGGCTGTGAGCCAGGCGAGAAACCAGGGTGCGTATGAGATTCCCCATTCGACGGGGGAGAGCTGTTCGGCGCCGCCGAGGAGTGCGAGGTAAATTAGCTGGGGTGCGGTGCAGAGGGCGAGAGCGATGAAGCGTGATCGGAAACGCAGGGGTCTGCATGCGACGGCGATACAGCTTATGAGCAGGGTCGCGGCGAATAGGGGCATCTGTGCGATGAAGAAGACGGCGAGGATGAACGGGATGCTGTATCGGAAACTGAGGAGCTGGGAAATTAGCAGGGGTACGGCGATCATGATGCCGAGAAGGAGCGCGAGGACCTCGATGTGCCAGGGGTATTCGAAGATGCTGAGCGGCTGGGTGGTGTGCTGGCCGAGGGACCATGTTTCGGCGTTGAAAAGAGCGGGGATGTTTTCGGGGTAAGGTGAGCCTGAGAATAGGACGGCCCAGAATGCGCACGCGATGATGAAAAGGGTCAGCGCGAGTGCCCAGCGTTTGTGGACGTTGGTGTGGCTGTAATGCAGGGTGGGGCCGACGGTCATGAAGGACTTTGCGGGTCCGCCGTTGGCTTTGCGTTTTTTGAGTTTTTTAGCCATATATAGAAAAAGGGCAGTGAGGCGCGCAATCTTATCGCGTGCCATCTCTACTCTTAAATCTCCCAATCAGTATGTCGCCTTTTTGCCTTCCTGCGAGTATTGCAGGCGGGCATGTTACCGCTTTTTACCCGGAGCTTTTGGTTTTTGTTCCCGCGTTTTACGTGGCCGGGTAAAAAGAAAAAAGGCCAGTACCCATAGGATACCGGCCTTCGTTTTAAAAATCAACCCCTTAGCCGCGGATAATGTCGGCTATCTTCATTAGTCTACTCGCGTTATCTCGTTCGGCTTCACCGAGTTTGTCGTAGATGTACTTGATGGTTTCCTTGATCTCGGGGATTACGACGTGTTCGAGAACGTTTACCCGTCGGCGAGTTTTCTGGAGTTCCTGGGCAAGCAATTGTGCCTGTTTTTCGCGTTCTGCCAGTTCGATGAGGTTGTCAAACGCCCTTTCGAGTGCCCGGAGGGCGACATCGAGTTCGCCGCTGGTGGACGAGAAGCCGTAGCACATGATGTCGCCTGAGATGTCCTTGGTAAGTTCGGGGACCTTGACGCTCATGATGCTGGCGAAGGATATTGCGAGGTTGAACTTTTTTGTGGGCACATCGATGGCGGCCCGCATGTCCTCGGGTTCCATGGTGGCGCGTGCCATCATGAAACGTCGGGTGGTTTCGAGCAGCTCTTTTTCGACGCTGTTTCGAATTTCGCGGATCGAGGACGATATTTTTACGAGCTGGCGACTAATTTCATCGCGTTTCTGGCTCAGCAGGCGGTGGCCGCGTGCGGCGAGTTCGACGCGCCTTCTGAGCTGAAGCAGCTCCATTCTTGTTGCACTAACGTTAAGCATGCAAATACTCCGGATTCAACCAAACTATTCCTGGTCGCTGGACTGGTCTTTTTGTTTTCTGAACTGGGGCATATACTTTTCGATAAGTTCGTCATCGATACGCTTGAGTTCGTTGTCGCGGAACATCGAGAGCAGATCCCAGCCGAGGTCGAGTGTCTGTTCGACCGTTCTGTTTTCGTACCAGTCCTGGCCGATGTAGCGGGCCTCGAACTGATTTGCGAACTGCATGTACTTGCGGTCCTCGTCGGACAGTGCCGCTTCGCCGAGGATGGTGGCGAGTTCCTGTGCTTCCTTGCCGCGTGCGTATGCGGCGTAGAGCTGGTTGTAGAGGTCCGCGTGGTCCTCGCGTGTCTTGCCTTCGCCGATACCCTTGTCCTTTAGACGCGAGAGGGACGGAAGTACGTCGACAGGCGGTGTTACGCCCTTTCGGTGGAGACCACGGCCGAGGATGATCTGGCCCTCGGTGATGTAACCGGTGAGGTCAGGAACGGGGTGGGTCTTGTCGTCTTCGGGCATTGTCAGTACGGGCACCATCGTGATGGAACCGTTGCGGCCCTTGATACGTCCGGCTCGTTCGTACAGTGTCGCGAGGTCGGTGTAGAGGTAGCCGGGGTAACCACGGCGGCCGGGTACTTCCTTACGTGCTGCGGAGATCTCACGGAGAGCGTCGCAGTAGTTTGTCATATCGTTAAGTACGACGAGTACGTGCATGTCCTCTTCGAATGCGAGGTACTCGGCGGCTGTGAGGGCCATACGCGGGGTCGCGATACGTTCGATTGCGGGGTCATTGGCGAGGTTGATGAACATGACGGCACGTTCGATGGCGCCTGTTTCGGTGAGGTCGTTGATGAAGAACTGTGCGGCTTCGAAGGTAATACCCATTGCTGCGAAGACCACGGCGAAGTTTTCGCCCTTGCCGCGTACGCTTGCCTGACGGCAGAGCTGAGCGGTGATCTCATCATGGGGCAGACCGGAGCCGGAGAAGATGGGCAGTTTCTGACCACGCACGAGAGGGTTGAGACCGTCGATGGTGGAGATACCGGTCTGGATGAACTCGTTGGGATAGTCACGAGCGTATGGGTTGATGGGGTTGCCGTTGATGTTGAGCTTTTTCTTTGCGATGATCTCGGGTCCGCCGTCGTTTGGGCGACCGATGCCGCTGAAGACGCGGCCGAGGATGTCGCTTGAGAGGCCGAGTTCCATGGGCTTGCCGAGGAAGCGAACGGTAGTTCTTGAGACGTCGATACCTTCGGTGCCTTCGAAGACCTGAACGAGGACCTTGTCATTTTCAACCTGCAGTACCTGTCCATGCCTGGTGGAACCGTCGGCTATTTTGATGTCGACGATCTCGCCGTACTTGGCATCTTCGATGCCTTCGACGAGCATCAGTGGACCAGCAATTTCGCTCACTGTTTGGTACTCTTTTAGCATTTTATAACTCCCGCTTATTTATGTTTGGGGTTCGTGTCGTAATATATTCTTTGTTTAGGCTCCGGCCGGGCTTAGCTGGCCGATCTGTTCGTCGATCTTGTCGTCGAGAGCCTTGATCTTGTCGATTTCTTCTTCGGGGATGAAGCTGGCTTTTGCGATGTCGTCGCGTACGCCCAGTGAGAAGATGTCGTCGGTTTCGACGCCCTTTTCGATGGCAGCGAGGCCCTGTTCGTGCAGATGCAGGATGGCTTCGAGGACGTAGTACTGCTTCTCGATGCTTGTGTGAGTGTCGACTTTGTGGAAGGCGTTCTGGTGGAGGAAGTCCTCACGCAGGGACTTTGAGGTCTCGAGGACCATTCTGTCCTTTGCGGAGATGGACTCTGCACCGACGAGACGCACGATCTCGACGAGTTCGGATTCCTGTTCGAGCAGCTCCATTGCGTACTGTGTCATCTTTGCCATTTTCTCGCCCATTGCTTCGTCATCGAAGCTGCCGGGGAGGTACTGTTTGTAGAAGGAATAACTGGTGAGCCAGTCGACAGCAGGGAAGTGACGCTGCTGAGCGAGCTTTGACTTTAGCGACCAGAATACCTTAACGACGGCGAGTGTGGCCTGTACGACCGAGTCGGAGAGGTCGCCGCCGGGAGGGCTTACAGCGCCGATGATCGAGAGTGCGCCTTCGCGGTCCGGGCCGCCGAGACACTGTACGCGGCCCGCACGTTCGTAGAAGGATGCGATACGGCCGCCGAGGTAGGCTGGGTAGCCTTCTTCGGCGGGCATTTCTTCGAGACGTGTCGAAATTTCACGCATAGCTTCTGCCCATCGGCTTGTGGAGTCGGCCATGATCGCGACGGAGTAGCCCATGTCGCGGAAGTACTCGGCGATGGTTATGCCTGTGTAAACTGACGCTTCACGAGCGGCCACGGGCATGTCTGATGTGTTCGCGAGGAGGACGACACGTTTCATGAGCGGTTCGCCTGAGTGCGGGTCCTTGAGCTCGGGGAACTCGCGGAGTACGTCGGTCATTTCGTTACCGCGTTCGCCGCAGCCTACATAGACGACGACGTCTGCGTTTACCCATTTTGCGAGCTGGTGCTGTACGACTGTTTTACCTGTGCCGAAGGGTCCCGGTACGCAGGCTGTTCCGCCCTTGCTGATCGGGAAGAACGAGTCGACGACCCGCTGGCCGGTGATGAGGACCTCGTTGGGGATGAGGCGTTTTGAGATTTTTCGGGGGGTACGGACGGGCCATTGCTGCATGAGCTTGAGTTCGTGTTCGTCGCCGTTTTCTGTCTGTACTTTGCCGACAGGTTCATCGACGGTGTATTCGCCCTCTTTGATGCCCTTTACGGTTCCGTTGACACCTGGGGGAACCATGATCTTATGGAGCATGAGGGTGGATTCCTGGACCTCACCAACGATGTCGCCTTCGCTGACGGTGTCGCCGTCGTTGACGACCGGCTTGAACTGCCATTTGGTGTCGCGACGCAGGCCGGGCAGATCCGAACCGCGGAGGATGAAGTCGCCCTGCTTTTCTCTGAGCTGGTCGAGAGGACGCTGGATACCGTCGTAGATACTTGAGATGAGACCAGGGCCGAGCTCTACGCTGAGTGGGGCGCCGGTGTTTATGACTTTTTCGCCGGGGCCGACACCTGTAGTGTCTTCGTATACCTGAATGTTGGCCTTGTCGCCGTGGAGTTCGACGATCTCTCCAACGAGGTTTTCCTCACCAACTCGGACCACGTCGTACATCCGTGCTCCGACCATGCCTTGGGCCGTAACAACAGGGCCAGCTACTTTGACGACTTTACCGGTCTGTACTTCGCTCATATCTAAACCTTCAACTATAAATAACTGTGTATTTTGAGTTTTTCGTTTTTTATATTTAACTGGCTAGCCCGCCAGGATGTCGATACCAGTTGCGAGCTTAAGCTGTTTGGACAGTGCGGCGGTTGCGACGCCGGACGGTTCTGCGAGGAACGGCACGACGACTACGCAGGGTGTCGCGTGGCCGGCGGACTTTTCCAGGAGCGGCTGGGCGAGTTCGACGACGTTTTCGGCGACGACGACCAGGCCGTACTTTTCCTTGAGTACTTCGTTTGCCGCTTTTGTGACGGAGTCTTCGTTGAACTCTACGGGGAAGGTGTCAATTCCGAGAGCCTTGAAGGCCATCGTAAAGTCAGCACCGCCTAATACTGCTACTTTTGATTCCATAAGCTAAGCCTCTATTTCGTTATTGCCTGCGGGCGTTTGCCGGCAGGCGTTTGCAGGCTGTTAATGATACGGCAGCCTGTCCTTGATCAATTGGGTATCCATGCCGTTGTGCTTTCCGGAGAGGACCATGCGGACGGCACGTATCTCGGATTCTTTGCGTATAAAGTGAGCTACAACGGGCTGGGGGCCTGCTGCGATCGAGGAGGTCGACTGCAGGAAGCCGAGTTTGTATTCTTCACATTTTCGTTCCAGTCCGAGGAACGAATGATTCGAGTTGAGGTAGTTAACGCCCTCTTCGATGATCTCGACGTATGGTGTGCTGAAGAAGATGGTGCCGAGGGTGTCGTAACCTGCGTCGAGGCCCTGGACGAATTTTGAGATGTCGACGAAACCGCCTTCGATGAAGAGGTCGCGTTCGGAGCGTTCGGCCATTTTGAGCCTGAGCATGGTGCGGATGTTGTCCAGATCGATGTTCATTCGGGCCAGGGACAGGAGGAAGACGCTGTCGAGTTCTCGGGCCTTGTCGATGTTGTATGCTGCCTGTGCGCGGTCGATGCCGTAGTCGATTTGGCGAATATCCTTGGTGTTGTAGTAGCCGAGGATGGCCTGTTCGACGCCTTCCTGAAGGTACAGTGGGAAACGGCTGTAGTCTTCTTTTTCGAAGATGTCTTCGAAGTCTTCGGCGGGAACGTTGCCATCGTTGCTGTATTCGGTGCCGATGGGCCGTTCGGTTACGATACGGCGGATTGCGAGGCGCATGTTCTTGAAGTCCTCGCGGGCACGGAGCAGCTCGACGTAGTCTTCGGGTAGAAGATTGGCGTAGGTGCTTCGTGTTTCGGTACGTACCTCGAGCAGCCGCTGTTCGACCTGTGCGAAGTTGTCGATGCTTTCGCCCATTGCGTAGTCTGTGGAGCTGAGGGCCGCGAGCGCTTCGGAGAAGCTCGGCGCGTTGATCATGTCCATGAAGGTGGAGCGGGTGAGCAACGTGGTGTCGAGCACGCGAGCGCGAGCGGTCGCAAAGGCGAACGACCAGTCTTCGCCGCCGATGGGCGGGTACCGGTGAAACTCGATAGCAGATTGTTCGTCTATAGCTTTCATTTTCTACTCTTTTCTTTGCCGCACGTATCTGGGTGCGACCTGGAGCACTTATTTATTCTCAGGCGGAGCTTCAGTCTTCGAACAGCTCGGAGGCGATGTCAATGTCGAGCTCTTCGCGGGCCTGTTCGATGAGGACCTGTGCGGAGGCGTTGACATTGATCTTGCCGCGAGAAAGGATGAAGCCGCCCTTGATGTCTGCACGTTCTGAAGCGAGCTTCAAGCTGCCCTTCTTGTCGGAGCCGAGCTGACGATTAACGTTTTTGACGAGGTTTTCGTCGATACGTTTTTCGTCTTTGCCGATGATGACTTCTTCGTCGCCTGTCTGAGCGGCCTTGATCATGAGCTTTGTCATGAGGTCCTTGTACCGGTCATCGGGCATGGCGACGAGTTCGTCGAGGGCCTTTTCGAAGACATCGTTGAGGAGCTGAGCCTTTGCCTGGGACTTCTGTTTTTTAATGTCCATGCGTGCGGCTGCGAGCTGCTGCTGTCGTGCCTCTTCGGCGGCCTTTTCGGCTTTGGCGTCGGACTCTTTTTTGAAGCGGTCCATCTTCGCATCGAACTGCTCTTTCTGGGCCCGGACCTTTTGTTCGGCATCGGCCTTTATAGAGTCAGCTTCGGTGTTTGCTTCAGCGAGTATTTTGGATACAACCTCTTTGGCGTCCATATCGTTTACCTGTATTGCAAGTCAAAACTTTTGATAGCGGTTTCGAGGCCGAGGCGACATCGATCACCGCGACGGCCCGGCCGGGATGGCCGTGAAACCGTTACATATTTTTTTAGGCAGTTGGCCAGTTGATACCCATGAGGATAACGAACATGGAGATCAGCAGACCGAGTACGGCGTAGACCTCTACCATAACTGCGTATACAACACCGGCCTTGAACGCCATTTCGGGTCTTTTGGCAGCCATGAGGACACCACTTGCACAAACTTTACCCTGATGGATGGCACTGATGAGACCTGTGATGGCAATCGGCAGACAAGCACCGATGACCTGGAGTCCCTGCTGCCAAGTGAGCTGGAGGACGTCGCCGCCGCCCAGGACGTTCATGTTGAGCAGTACCAGGAAGCCGGCGAGGAAGCCGTAGAAGCCCTGGGTACCTGGCAGTACAACCATGATGAAGTTAAGGCCGTAGCGTTCCGGCTTGTCTGTGAGTACACCAGTTGCACTTCTGGCAGCGTGGCCGATGCCGATACCGGAACCTGCACCGGCTGCAAAAACTGCTGTGGCGGCACCAATCAAAGCTAAAGCGTTTCCCAAACCTTCCATTTGAATCCCTTTCGTTTACTTACTATTGCTGATAACGATGTTTTATATGCATCCGCGTTACAATACGGATCGCATTTGAAAATGACAAGTTTATTCTGCCGATTCCTTTTTGAGTTGGGTGTATTTGTGTACCCTGGATAGCGGAGTGAAATCCGCTCCGCCGCCAGCGAGGAACTTGGGGAAAAATTCCACGTACTGCAGCCTGATCGTGTGCACGAATGCACTAAGGGCCGAGATGGCGGTATTGAACAGGTGTCCGCCGATGAGTACGAGTATGGCGATGATCACACCCAGGATCTTTATTGGTATCATGTCGAAGGCTGTTTTTGCCATGACGTTGATCGCCATCGCAAGGCCGCCGGTAACCATACCGAGGGCCATGAGCCTGAGATAGCTGAGTACGTCACCGAGGTAGAAGATCGTGCTGAAGAGATTGTAAGCACCCATGCCGAGTCGGCCGGCGATCGGGCCCTCGCGCTGGCTGAGGAAGAGTATTACGGCTGCGGGCAGGATGGCGACTTTGCCGAAGAACGAGCCTACTGCCGGGTTTACCGGGCCCATCTTTGAAGCGAGGAGGATAGCCAGCGAGTTGATCATTACGATCCATGTCAGTTGATCGCAGAGGGCGGCGACCCAGTTTTTCTGCATCATATTGTGCACCATCGCTACGCCCAGGCCGAACATGATCTGGAAGTAGCCCAGGCCGCAAGCGATTGCGAAAAATATCATTGGTTTTTCAAGGGGGTCGAACACGAGCAGGCTTTCGGTCAGTGGTTCGAGCCAGCCGAGGACGGAGGGGTAGGCGTTGGCGAGTTCGACGAAGCCGTTGCCGAACCAGCCGCCGACCATTGCGCCTGCGCCGACAGTGAGGACGGAGCAGATAGCGAGAAGCATCATGAGTTTTTTGTCGCCCTGCATTTTGAGCATAAGATATGCACAAGCTGCAAAGATGATGATTCCGTAGCCGGCGTCTGTGAGACAGAGCGCGAAGAATATCGCGAAAAACGGCGCTAGGAACGGCGTCGGATCGACTTCTGTGTGCTGGGGCATGCCGTAGAGGCGGGTTATGACCTCGAAGGGACGCATGGCACGGTTGTTGGTGATCTCGACGGGTGGTTTTTCGTCTTCGCCGCGGGACATTTCGTTTACACTGGATGCGGGGAAGTCGGCGACGATCTTTTTGAGTTTTGAGTAGTCTTTGTTGCGGACCCAGCTTTCGAATATCTGTGCGTGCTCGGTCGAAGGGGCGGAGATGCGTGCCTGTTCGCGGCCGAGCAGGTTGGAATAGTAGTCGAAGAGAATCTGCAGGGTAAGACGCGTTTCGGCGAGCTCGGCGGCGGTCTTGTTGGCCTGGTCGAGCTGGGCGTTGACGTCCTTGAGCTGCTGTTCCGTCTTTTGAATGTTATCGGCGGGCGTGCCGGTCATGTTCTCGAAGGTGACCTGTTCGAAATCGGCATTACGGAGGACCTTCTGGACCTCGGTGGTGTTTTCGGGCAGGGTCGCGATGATGCAAGCGTTGAGGTCGTCTGCTTTGCCGACGTTTTCTACGGCTGTGTGGAGGTCGGCGAGCTGTGAGACGACGTCTTCGTATGTTTTATCGGGTATCAGGCCAGCAAAGCATTCGGCGGTTTCGAGGGAGCCGAGGTCCGCGAGGTCGGCCTGCATGTCTTTCCAGGGGAGGAGGGTCCTGTGGACTGCGAGAAGGTGGTCCTTCTGGTTGAGAAGCTCTTCGATCTTTTTTGCGTTGGCTTCGGTGGTCTCGAGGAAGTCGAAGGATTCTTTGCTCTTTACGGTCCGCTCGTACTGTTTTGCGGGGACCTCTACGAGGGGACGGAGCGGGGATTGTTTCTGGTCACCTGCATAATGGGCGTTGAGGAAGCCGATAGCAGTTTCGAGCCTGCTGATCATGTCCTCGAGTTCCCGGGGGCGTTTGCCTTCGACGGTGAGCTCGGGCCAGTCCTTGGTGACCATGGCCTTTTCGGCGTCGAGAACCTGCGCGATGCCAGCCTGCTGGAGGGCCTCCAGCAACTGATCAGCCTCTTTGCGATGGCTGACAATCATTATTTTTTTCATCTGGGCAATTGCCATAATGATTCCCGCAATTTAAATATTGTTTCTATTTCGAGCGGTCGGATCTGCCTGGGATGATTCGGAAAGTTGGCAGCGTGGTCGACCGTTTCGAGTCCGGTTTAGTCAGTCAGATGGCTGAGGACCTTGTCGACACAGGCGTCCATTTTGGAGCCAGCCTTTTGCTTGAGCTGTTCGACTTCGGCCTGGCCGTCCTGTTTGAGCTTTTCGACTTCACTCTGGGCATCCTGCTCGGCCTGTTCGACGGCAGCGTTGATCTGGGTGCGGCGGCTGTCCTGGGCCTGCTCGGTCTGCTGTCTCTGCTCCTTGCGGGCCTTTTCGTGCATCTGCGCGGCCTGGGCCTTGGCGTCTTCGACGATCTGCTTTGCCTGCTGCTCTGCTTCTTTGATCTGTTTGATTATTTCCATTACATGCGTCCCACTAGTTATTTTTAGCGTTCGAAGCTGTTTAGAAGCCAGTCGGCAGAATCTGCCGGGCAACTTCTGGAATACTGCCAATATAAATCGAGTCCGTTGACACTCGGACAAATTTCTCGCGGCTGCTCATTTCATTATCGCAAGTCCGGGTCGAGCGGACATTCTATTAGTCGATACCGTTTTCTAAAAGTCTTATTTAGGAACAGCGGGCTTTTCAGGCTTGATCAGACCTTTCTGCTCAAGTGCAAAAATGATCAGGTCAACCGCCTGTTCCTTATTAAAGACCGAGTTATCTATAGTAAGGTTGAACGCAGGTTCCTTTGGATTCTGCTGTTCGTATACCTTTCGCAGCGTTTTCCGCTGTTTTTCTACGTCTTCTATCGCCTGTACGGCCGCTTTTCTGTCTAGCGACTGCCGCCTGCTGACGCGAGCTATTCGCCAGTCCCTTGGGCCCTCGATGCGGACGCTGAGTCCGTTTTCGAGGTCGGCGGTTGCTGCTGTACCGCCCTGGCCGATAATTACGGCGTGGCCTTCGAATGCGACCGTTCGAACCATGAGGGTAATTTTGTTTCTTATTTCGTACCCGTCAGGGATATTGTTACGCTTCATGCCGCGGAAGAAATCCTTGATCAGGCTGGGTTTTGCCATTCTCTCGTGTTCGAGGACCTCTTCAGCGAGGCCTGTTTCTTCGGCCAGATCTCGGAGTATCTCTTTTTTGAAGAGCCTCCAGGGCGTATCAGGTTCAAGTATATTCAGCTTTTCAAGGAGCAGGTCGCCGAGCTCGTAGCCGTCGCAACCGAACTGCCGGGAAATCGTTACAAATGGTCCCGGCTCCGTTTTCTTTCCCAAATCATCCAGATTTTCCCGGATGTAAGACGATAGCGTAGGTTTACCCATTTGTTCCGCCTTTCAGTTTTAGCCTCCACCTTCCCCAGTTTACAGTCATAGGTACGGTACTGGAGACGGGAAGCTGTGTCAATAAAAAGTTGTGAAAAATGTCACAAAAAGGACGTGTCACCTCGTCTGCTTTTACCAATGTTAACGCACGGTCCGGCGGTGACGTTCCCGCAATCCGGATATTAAGGGCACCTCTAAGAATTCATTTTGGCGGACAAGCGAATCTTTTTGATTCCGAGCGGCGTCAGACAAAAACCGCTTCAGCAACAACTAAAGCTGATTTGTCTTCCTTGCCGGGATGCAAAAATCTTCTACTTGCCGATCAAAAGCAATTATTAGAGCTCCCCTTCCGTTGTATATCGGTCATTCCACCTAACAGGGCCACATTATGATCGTGAAAATTACGTCTTTAAAATACTAAGTTCCTTGAGGGCCGATGCGGCTATTTCGGCATGATCGAAGGCCATCGGCGGCAAGTCGTCAACTGGGAACCATTGGGCGAGGTCGGCATCGTCTGCGCCTTTGACATCCGTATTTGAGGGGTCCGCAATGCCCCAGTAAACAACGGTAATCTGTCTGCCTCGGGGGTCACGGCCGATGGTGCCGACTGTTTTATATTGTTTCAGGTCCATATTCTGCAGGCCGGTTTCTTCGGCGAGCTCGCGGGCGGCGGCGTGGTGGAGTTCTTCGTCTATGTCGACATAGCCGCCCGGGAAGGCCCAATTACCCTTAAAGGGCTCGGTGCCCCGCTGGATGAGCAGGAGCTGGGGAGTGGGTGTGTCGGTGCGGAAAACGAGTGCATCGCAGGTGACGGCCGGTCGGGGCCAGGAATAGGTATATTTTCCTTTTTGGGCCATATTCTTCTCCGGGGCGGTTGTATTCTCGAGTGTTCAGCCTATAGGGCACCTATATGTTAAGGTGAGGCGGGCGGGTTTGTCCAGTTTTATTAGCGTCATGAGGGTTAAAGAACCGAAACTAATTGCTATAGGGGAACAGATAGCATAGAATTTGCGGCTATTATGATGAT
The DNA here is from genome assembly GCF_002007645.1 of Anaerohalosphaera lusitana. Lineage (GTDB taxonomy): Bacteria > Planctomycetota > Phycisphaerae > Sedimentisphaerales > Anaerohalosphaeraceae > Anaerohalosphaera > Anaerohalosphaera lusitana. The sequence goes on along the minus strand of NZ_CP019791.1, from coordinate 1,303,190 downwards.
GGAACCGGGAAAATCAGGTATCGGCAGCATTGAGAGCCACGCTGGGAAGATCGCGGTTGGCGGCGGATGGAGAGGGTTTGTCGCTACGAGGTATCGCGATGGAGAGTCCTTGAGCATGGAGGAATGGAGACGGGTGCTCGAGGATGTCGACGGGCTGGTCGATGGGGGAGCTAAGGTTCTCAAAAAAGGCTCGCTTGTTGATGTTGTTTGCGGTGAGCTGGAGATCGGAGGGATCAAACGGAAGGTAGTTATCAAGAGGATGCTGCCGGAGAACGGTTTGAGGGGATTTTGCAGGTCGCTGCTGAGGGGTAAGGCGGTTCGCAACTTCAGGACAGCTATGAGACTGGTGAGGTATGGGATACCGACGGCTTATCCGCTGGCGGGGATCGAAAGACGGGTTGCGGGATCGAGCAGGGAGAATATCTTCATTGCTGAGTACATCCCAGAGTCGACAAACCTGTATAATTATTTTCATGATGAGTGTGGGCGGGTTTCGCAGGATGCGGGGTTGAAAGCGAATATTGGCAAGCAGGTGGGGCAGATACTTGCTCAGATGCATAAGGGTGGGTTGTGGCACAGGGATGCCAAGGGGGGTAATTTCCTGGTGGAGGGGAAAGGCAGGTCCAGGCCGAGGGTGCTGCTGGTGGATATGGACGGAATCAAGCGGTATGGGCCGAGGAGGGGTGAGTGCAGGTGGCGGCCTTTCGTGAAACTGGGGGCTACGTTGATGGCGAGCCCGGCGATATACGTGAGCGATTACTTGCGGAGTTTTCGGATTTACTGTAATCTCACCGGTGTGGGGCGGGATGAAATGCAGCGGAGATTCAGAAGGATAAGCAGAGAGGCGACGGGGGTGCGGCTTTTGACGGCGGCGAAGGCAGCGATGAAGCAGGCGCGTGAAGATAAATGAGTGAAGATCGGGCAGATGCAGAAAGACAAAGAACATAAGCGAATACTGATCATGAAGCCATCGGCGTTGGGGGATGTTGCTACTGCGCTGCCGGCGCTGCAGGCGGTGAGAAAGAGGTGGCCTGATGCGAGGATTAGCTGGCTGGTAAGGCCCGAGTTCGCGCCGCTGCTGGAGTGTGTGCCCGCGGTTGATGAGATAATTCTGTTCGACAGGAAGCTGCTGGGGAAGTTTTATAAGAAAGAGGCGAGGCGGGAGCTTGCGGGGCTGATAAGGAAGCTGCGGGGGGCGAAGTTCGACCTGGTGCTGGATTTTCAGGGGCTCTTGCGGACGGCTTTGCTGGGGTGGATCAGCGGGTGCAGGAGACGGTACGGAATGAAAGGGGCGAGGGAGTTTGCGTGGCTGTTTTATAATCATCACGTGGAGAGGCCGAAAGATTCGCTGCATGTCACGGACTATTATTTGAAGATGACCGATGAATGCGGAGCGCGGACGGACAAGGTTGATTATGGAATTCAGATACCGGAGGAAGCGGTGGGCAGTGCGGGCAGGCTGCTGAGTCATTATGCGATCGATTATGGGCGGTATGTTGTTTTTATATGTCAGTCGGCGCATCAGTGGAAGTGCTGGCCGAGGGAGAAATTCGCTGAGCTTGCGGATCTGGTGCATGATGAGCTCAAGACGCCTGTGGTGGCGGTCGGTACGGCAGGTGAGCGTGAGTATATAGATGAGATCGCGGGGATGACGGATTCGTTTTTTGTAAACCTGGCGGGGAAGACGAATCTGCCGGAGCTGCTTGCGGTGCTCGGTAACGCAAAGGCGGTGGTGACGAATGATACGGGGCCGGGGCAGATCGCGAGTACGTTTGACGTGCCGCTGGTGATGGTATGCGGGCCCTCGAATCCGAGCAGGATCGGGCCGTATAAGCGGGAGGAGAGTGTTGCGGCAATCGATGCGTTCGATCGGGGGGAGGCGATAAGGAGCAGTTATCCGGGGCATCGGATTGAGTGTGTTGGGGTCGAGAAGGTCTTTGAGAGATTGAGGGAGCTTATCGAGCACGGCAGCGTGAGCAGCAGCGACTAGGCGGGGGAATAAGAGGGATGGTTAAGGAAAAGCGAAGCCGAGTGGAAAGGCTGATGCGTTTTGTGAAGTACCGCATTGTGTCTGTGCAGGATTCTTCGCATATGATCGCGCTGGGTGCGGCGATGGGGATATTTGTGGCGTTCTTGCCGCCATTGGGATTTCATACGTTGCTTGCGATCGTTTTGGCGATAATGTTTCGGGCGAACAAGGCGGTGACGCTGATGGGGGCTTGGTTGAATAATCCGGTGACTTGTGTGCCGTTGTACCTTTCGTGTTATTTCGTGGGCAGCGGGATTACTGCGCTGGCAGGCGAGTCGACAGTCGGTCCGGAGCGGGTAGCGGTGATACTCACAAGATTTGCGGATGTCGGAAATATGTGGCGGTCGGAATTCTGGAGGGAGACGGGCAGAGCGTTTCTTGGGATCGCGATGGAACTTACGGTGGGCGGTTTTGTGTTAGGAGGCGTTTGCGGGGCGGCTGCCTATTTTGGGGTGCGCAAGGCGGTACTTGTTTACAGGCGGAATCATCCGCACAGGCGGTTTCGGGGATTGGATTAAGAGGTGAAAGCAGAGACACGCTGTATTTGCAAGACATTAGAAAGGCCCCCAGGTGCGAAACCTTGAGGGCCTTATGTAATTGTCTAATCGGTCAGACGGCTATGCGTGATTTACGACTTCGGCACAGCGGATGCACAGGTCGGGCTGATCCGTATCGTGGCCGACGGAGGGCAGGTAGTTCCAGCAGCGTTCGCATTTTGGATGGTCGCTTTTGGCTGCTGATATGTCGAGCTTGTCGCCCTTTTCGAGCTTCACTTCACTGACGATGCAGAGGGAGGTGAAGGTATCGACGCCGAGTTCTTCAATGGTGCTGTAGAGTTCTTCATCGTCGATGGTGATAGTGACGGAGGCTTCCTGGTTGCTTGCGATGGCCTGTTCCTGACGGAGGCCTTCGAGTACGCGGAGGACGTCGTCACGGAGGGTCATGATCTTGTCCCATCGGGCTTCTTCGGCCTGCCAGTTGATCGACTCGTTCACGTCTGGCAGGGTTGCCGCGTGGACGGTTGGCAGGTCGGTTTCGGACTTCTGCTCGAAGGCGGCCCAGGCTTCTTCGCCGGTATGAACGAGAACCGGGGAGATGAGTTTTATCATAGCTTCGAGGATCTCTACCATTACTGTCTGTGCACTGCGGCGGCTGATCGAGTCGGGCTTGTCGCAGTAGAGGCGGTCCTTGAGGACGTCCATATAGATGGAGCTCATCTGGACGGTGCAGAAGTTGTAGACAAGGCCGAAGACGCGGTGGAAGGCGAAGTCCTCGTATGCGAGGCGGACCTTGCTGATGAGCTTCTGGAGCTGCTGCATGGCCCACTTGTCGACGGGGAGCATTTTTTCGTATGGGACGGCCATGGAGCGGTCGTAGTCCTTGACGTTGCCGAGGAGGTAGCGGAGCGTGTTACGGATCTTGCGGTATGCGTCGCTGAGGCGGCCGATGAGTTCGTCGCTGCATCGCATGTCTTCCTGGTAGTTTACGCTAGAGACCCAGAGGCGGAGTATGTCGGCGCCATACTTCTGAATTTCTTCGAGAGCGCTGACGTAGTTGCCGAGCGACTTGGATTGCTTCATGCCCTTTTCGTCGACGGTGAAGCCGTGGGTGAGTACGGTCTTGAACGGGGCCTGCTGGATCGCACCGAGGGCGGGCAGCAGTGAGAGCTGGAACCAGCCGCGATGCTGATCGGAGCCTTCGAGGTAGAGGTCGACGGGGACGTCGTAGCCGCGTTTACGCATGACGCTGTGCCAGGAGCAGCCGGACTCGAACCATACGTCGAAGATGTTTTCTTCTTTGTGCAGGTCGTCCCATGTGAAGCCTTCGGGGAGTTCGAAGTCTTCGCCGAGGATCTCTTTGGGCGAGTCGATGAACCACGAGTCCGAGCCTTTTTTGCCGATGTGTTCGGCGACGCGGAGGCAGGATTCTTTGGTCATAAGTGTGTCACCATCGCTGTTGAGGAACGCGGGGATGGGCAGGCCCCATGCACGCTGGCGCGAGATGCACCAGTCGGGGCGGGATTCGAGCATGCCTCGGATACGCTTTTCGCCCCACTGAGGGACCCACTGTACGTCGCCGATCTGTTCGAGGGCGAGGTTGCGGAGACTCTTGCCGGCCTTGGGGACCTGGTTATCGACGGATACGAACCACTGTTCGGTGGCTCGGAAGATGACCGGGGTTTTGCTACGCCAGCAGTGAGGGTAGCTGTGGGTTATTTCTTTTGCTGCGACGAGGAGGTCTTTTTCGCTGAGGTGGTCGGCGACGATGGGGTCGACCTTGAGGACGCTTTTACCCTTGATGAACGCCGGGACTGTGTTGTCGTAGCGGCCGTTGTCCATGACTGGTGAGTAGACGGCAAGGCCGTAGTTTTGTGCGGCGACGTAGTCCTCGACACCGTGGCCTGGTGCGATGTGGACGACGCCTGTGCCGTCCTCGGTGGTGACGTAGTCTGCGCAGATGGCGAAGTATGCGTCTTTGTCGGTCGGGTTGGTTTCGACGAACGGATGTTCGTAGCGAAGGCCCTCGAATTCGCAGCCCTTGACGGGGTCGCTGATGGTGTAATCGCCCTGCTCGAGGCCTGCTGCCTGTGCGACTGCTTCGACACGTTCGGCTGCGATGATGGAAGAGAACTTGCGGCCTTCTTTTGTGTAGGTCATGGAGACGTAGTCGAGTTTGGGATTGACCGCGACGGCGAGGTTTGCGGTGAGGGTCCAGGGTGTGGTGGTCCAGATCATGAAGGAGGCGGTCGCGTCGTCATCGGTTACGAGGTTGAGGTCTGCGAGTTTTTTGCGTGTCTCATCAGTTACGGGGAAGTTGACGTAGACGCTGAGCGAAGGGATGTCCTTGTATTCGAGCTCGGCGTCGGCTAGAGCGGTTTCGCAGCCAACGGACCAGTGGATCGGTTTGAGCTGTTTGTAGACGAGGCCGTTGCCTATGAGTTCGGCGAATATCTCGAGGATGCCCTGCTCGTACTGAGGTTTGAGGGTGAGATATGGGTTGTCGAAATCGCCGAAGATACCGAGGGACTTGAACTGTTTGGTCTGGACCTTGACGAATTTGCTTGCGTATTTCTTGCAGCGTTTGCGGATCTCGAGCTTTGGCATTTCGCGGATCTTTTCGCCGAGCTCCTGCATTACTTTTACTTCGATGGGCAGGCCATGACAGTCCCAGCCGGGGATGTAGGGGACCTTGAAGCCAGCCATGGTTTTGTATTTTACGACAATGTCCTTGAGGACCTTGTTGATGACGTGGCCCATGTGGATGTCGCCGTTTGCGTATGGTGGGCCGTCGTGGAGAGTGTATGTGGGCGCATCTTCGCGGGCAGCGAGGATAGTGTCGTATATCTTCTGCTTTTTCCAGGCCTTGTGCTGCTGGGGCTCACGCTGGGTGAGGTTGGCTTTCATTGAGAAACTGGTTTTGGGCAGATTTAGCGTGTCGCGGTATCCCTTTTTCTTCTTTTCAGACATCTTTTAATTACCCTTATTGTCTAATTTTGCAAATATAAATGGTTAATAATAAGGGGCTTGCGGGCAGATGTCAATAGGGGGAGCCAGCCGGTTAAGTAAGCATTTGAGAAAAACAGTCGCCTCTCTTGCTTCTGAGAATGCAATGGGGTATAAACACTTCGTTCAATGAACGTTTTTTAAGAAAGGGCTGTCATGCACAATAATTCGATATTTGTGTTGTTGATGCTGCTTTTTGGTTGTTCTGTGGGTATTGCTCAGCAGGACTGGGAAAATTCAGAAATGATCGGGCAAAACAAGCTTGCTCCACACACTACAATGGTTTCTTACGACTCGAAAGAGGCGGCACTGCGTCAATCCTGTGAAGAATCTCCTTTTTATTTGCCGCTGAATGGTCAATGGAGGTTCAACTGGGCGGCTGTACCGGCAGAACGGCCAGCGGAATTTTACAAACTTGATTACAACGTCAGCGGATGGGATATGATTTCCGTACCTTCTAACTGGCAGTTAGAAGGTTATGGTGTACCGATCTACACCAACATCACCTATCCTTTCAAGGTTGATCCTCCCCGTGTTACCAGTGAACCGGACCGCAGTTATACGGCATACAAGAACCGCAATCCTGTGGGCTCGTACCGCAGAACATTTCAGGTACCAGAGAACTGGGACAGACGAGAGGTTTTCATTCACTTTGCCGGTGTAAAGAGTGCGTTCTATGTCTGGGTAAACGGAAAGCGAGTGGGTTACAGTCAGGGGAGCATGCTGCCTGCAGAATTCAATGTTACCGAGTTTGTTACAAGCGGCGAAAACATTGTTGCGGTTGAAGTTTATCGCTGGTCGGACGGCAGCTATCTGGAAGATCAGGACATGTGGCGATTGTCGGGCATTTACAGAGATGTCTATCTTTATTCGACGCCGCGACTTCATATCAGGGACTTCTACGTTCGCGGTGATCTGACGGATGATTATACAGACGGCGTTTTACGAGTCGATGCCGAAGTTATCAGTTATGGCGAGGGCAAGGCCGAGGCGCCGGTGCTCGAAGCCGCTCTCTATGAAAAAGGGAGCCTTGGTGCGACGTTGGATGTTCCGGCTGAACCGAAGAAAATCTTCTCTGTCGATATTGAATCGGACAACGGCAGCTTTGATCCAGATGAAACAATAAAGTATGAGTTTTCCAAAACGATGAAGGAGCCGAAACAATGGTCTTCGGAAACGCCAAACCTTTACACGCTGGTTTTGAATTTGAAAAACAGCGATGGTGAGACGATCGAGGCGACAAGTTGTGATGTCGGTTTTCGCAAAGTAGAGATCAAGGGGGGCGAGCTTTATGTCAACGGGGAATCGGTTCTTCTCAAGGGTGTGAACCGTCACGAGCATGATCCTGAGCACGGCAGAGCTGTGGGAACTGATCTGATGATCAAGGATATCAAGCTGATGAAACAGAACAACATCAATGCTGTTCGTACATCACATTATCCCAATGCGCCGGAATGGTATCGTTTGTGTGACCAGTACGGACTGTATGTCATGGACGAATGCAATGTTGAGAGCCACGGCATATCTTACGGCAAGGAGATTCTGCCCGGCAGCGATCCTAAGTGGACCAAGGCGGTAGTTGACCGCATGAGACGTATGGTGGAGCGAGACAAGAATCATCCTTCGGTCATTCTCTGGTCGCTGGGTAACGAGGCAGGCCATGGTGACAATTTTGTCAAGATGGTCAGTGCCGCCAAGCAGATCGATAGCACGCGTCCTTTTCATTATCGTCAGATGAATAGTGCTGTGGACATGGACAGCCAGACCTACAAAACTCCGGCATGGATCGTCAAGCGGGCAAAGTCAAAACCTGGTCGTCCCTTCCTGCTGAATGAGTATGCACATGCGATGGGCAATTCGATGGGGAACCTTCAGGAGTACTGGGACGCCATAGAAAAGTATCCCTGTCTGATTGGCGGGTTCATATGGGATTGGGTTGATCAGGGGCTGGTTAAAACTTCACCCAGCGGTGAAAAATATTGGGCGTACGGCGGTGATTTTGGTGACGTGCCCAACAAAGAAAACTTCTGTATAAACGGTATTGTCCGGCCTGACCGGTCGCCGAATCCTTCGCTGTATGAAGTGAAGAAAGTGTATGAATATATTGACGTAGATTCGATCGATGTCAGAAGAGGTGTGTTCGCGGTCAGCAACAAGTATGATTTTGTTGATCTTAGCTTTCTGGACGTGGGCTGGGAGCTGTCTGAGGACGGCGAGGTCATCCATAAAGGCAAAGTGCCTGCGTTGTCGGTACCCAGTAACGGGTCGCAGGAGATAACGGTTCCATTTGCGAAGCCGGCAGTCAAAGCGGGAGCCGAGTACTGGGTCAAACTGACGTTCCGTTTAGCTAATGATGCATCCTGGGCAGATGCGGGACATGTTGTTTCATGGGAACAGTTTCAGGTTCCGTTCGATGCGCCGAAGCAGAGGGCGGATATTGAAACGATGACAGAGTTAATGCTGAAAGAAACGGCGAACGATGTTATCGTTTCGGGAGTCGGTTTTAATCTGACGATCGACAAGGGGACGGCAGCTTTAGAATCCTACAAATATAAAGGGACAGAACTGCTGGTGAGTCCATTGAGAGCGAATTTCTGGCGGGTACCTAATGATAATGATCGCGGAGAAGGTTTTGAAGAGAAGTCGATAGCATGGAAGAAGGCTGGGTCCGATCAGGAGGTAATTGCGATCAGTTCAAGCGTGATCGCTGGGCAAATAGTCCGTATCGATGCGAAGTCGCGTCTGCCGCTCGACGATACATTCTGTCGATATCGGTATACTGTTTACGGGAACGGAAATGTTGTCGTTGAGACCGAACTGAGTATCGGTGAGAATGCGCCGGAACTGCCTCGGTTGGGTATGACGACGCAGATGCCGAAACAGTTTGCGAATGTTCGCTGGCTGGGGCGGGGTCCTCACGAGACGTATTGGGATCGTAGGACTTCCGGAGCGTTCGGCCTGTATGAAGCGGATGTGAGTGACCTTACCCATCTATACGTGCGGCCGCAGGAGAACGGCAATAGGACGGATACGCGATGGTTGACGTTGACCGACGATCAGGGTTTAGGCCTGTGTATAGCCGGCATGGATCGGCTGGATTTCAGTGCATGGCCGTATACGGCGAACGAGCTGGAAGAGGCTGAGCATGTTCATGAGCTGCCGATGGACGGAGACATTACTGTCAATGTCGATTATCGCCAGCGAGGTGTCGGAGGCAATAACAGTTGGGGACTTTCACCCCTCAAGAAATATCGTCTGCTTGAGAAACAATACGACTGGCGATTCCGTCTTTGTCCGATTGCAGAAGATATGAATGTCGAGATGGTAAGGCGACAAGAATTTCCTTAGAAGCCATTTCAAAACTCATATTTATCTTTCGGCGGCCCTTTTTCCGGTCGGAAAGCCAAGGGCAGTTTTGAAACAACTTTTAGTTATGCTTCAGTTGTCCGGTGCGGGGAATGTTAGAAATATTTTCACAGGATAGTGAACGACAGGTGTTTTTTGAAGCGTTATATTACGGGCATGGATAGTAATGCGCTTTCAAAACGCGATAACATTGTGCGGGCGATCCGCTTTGATCGGCCCGAGTATATACCGATGACGTTCCATATCAATGAGGCGTGCTGGGGCCACTATCCGGCGGAATTTCTGGAAGAGCTTATGGCGGAGCATTCTTTTCTGTTCCCTGCGGCAAAGAGAAAGCAGGCTCGGCCGGAACTGGAGCAGCAGGTGCCGGAGCGTGTGGGTAGGCCGCATGTTGATCCGTGGGGCTGTAAGTGGGAGACGGCGATGGACGGGATCGTGGGAACTGTGACGGAGCATCCGCTGGCGGACTGGGGAGCGTTTGAGAGCTTTATTATGCCTGATCCGGCGGTGACGGACGGTAAGGTTGGGGTCGACTGGGGTGAGATCAGCAGCTCGATCGAGAAAGCGAAGGCTGCAGGTGAGTTCACGGTAGGCGGTCTTATTCATGGGCACACGTTCCAGCGGATGGTCGATCTGCGGGGTTATGAAGATCTGCTTTTTGATATGTTTGACGGTCATGCGGATCTGCAGAGGCTGATCGAAATGGTCGAGCGGTTCAATGCCGAGATAGTGCAGCGGTATGTCGATCTTGGTGTGGATATGATGTGTTATGCGGAAGATCTAGGCATGCAGAGCGGGCCGATGGTCTCGCCGGAGATGTTCAAAAAATATATCGGGCCTGTTTATGAGCGACTTATGGAGCCTGCGCGGGAAGCTGGATGTATTATCCATATGCATTCGGACGGCTGTGTTCGTGAGCTGGTTGATGAGCTCGTTCGCGATGGGGTGGAGGCGGTGAACATTCAGGATTTGGTGAACGGGATCGACTGGATACGGGACAATCTTGGGGGGCGTGTTTGCGTGGACCTGGATATAGATCGACAGGAGGTGACTGTGCACGGATCGCCGGGGGATATCGAGAAGCTGATACGTGAGGAAGTGACTAAACTCGGGTCGCCGCAGGGAGGGCTGATGTTGATATATGGGCTGTATCCGGGTGTGCCGCGAGAGAATGTGCGGGCGTTGGCGGATGCGATGGAGAAGTATGCGTTTCATTTCTCCGGCTGAAACCTTCACGAATAGAACATGGAAATGTTTAGGGTTTAATGAAGGATAGTGCAATGAATGGAAAGATGGACAGACGCAGTTTTATCAAGGCGAATGCGGGGCTGGTTGCGGGCTTGAGTATACCCGGCTTGGCGGGTTCGGCATTTGGTGCGGCAGAAGATAATGACAAGCCCTTGCGTATCGGTGCTGTGGGTACGGGCAACCGTTGTCGATATTTGATGAGCGTGGTTCTTGGTCTGGGCGGTGTGGAGATACCGGCTGTGTGCGACATCGATCCGAAGGCGCTGGCGGCTGCGAAAAAGATCGTGACCAATGCGGGTCAGCCTGAGCCGGATGGGTATACGGAGCCGGAAGATTACAAAAAGCTGATGGATCGTGACGATCTGGATGCGGTGATAATAGGTTCGCCGTGGGATCTGCACACGCCGATGTCGGTGTACGCTATGAAGGCCGGCAAGGCGGTTGGCTGTGAGGTGCCAATCGCATATACGATGGAGGAATGCTGGGAGCTGATCGAGACGTGGGAGAAGACGGGTACGCCTTGCATGCAGCTCGAAAATTGGAGCTTTAGAAGTGACAACCTTGCTGTGCTGAACATGATCCGTGAGGGGGTGTTCGGGACGATCACGCACGCTCACTGTGCGTATTCGCATGACTGCATCGATCACTGGTACTTTGAGCGGGGGACCGGTGACAGCAGATGGGGTGCGAAGTTTCTTGTCGAACACAACCGGGCGCAGTATCCGACGCACCAGCAGGGACCTGTTCTGAGCTGGATGGACATTGGATGCGGCGACTGGTACGATACGATCACGTCGACGGCTACTGATCAGTTCGCGATACATGATTATTTCAAGCGGAACTTCCCGGACCATCCGAATGCTAAGCGAAAGTATAAACAGGGCGACATCGTGACGACTGTGGTGAAGACGAAAAAAGGCAAGTCGATCGTGATCAATTTCGACATGCAGTCGCCGCGGCCATACGATAACAGGTGGATGGTGCAGGGAACGCGGGGTATTTACAACGAGCAGCGAAATGCACTGTATATAACGGGCAAGAGTCCGCGGTATCACAGTTGGGAGCCATTTCCGCCTTACCACGAGAAATACAAGCATGAATGGGCGAAGAACGCATTCGGCGGACACGGCGGTGCGGACGGCATCATGCTGACGCAGTTTATAAAGTCGCTGCGCGAGAAGAAACCGATGCCGCTGCATTTGTATGACGGTGTTCTGATGGCGGCGATCGGGCCATTGTCTGAGATGTCGATAGAGAAGAACAATCAGCCGATCGAAGTCCCCGATTTTACGCGGGGCAAGTGGAAGACGCGAAAACCATATTTTGCAATGTAATAAAACAGAATTGCAAGGCGGAGGGGACAATATTCTCCTCCGCTTTTTTAGATTGCAGAAGCTGTTATAGAATTAAATCGATAGATCGAGGAATAGAGATGTTCAAGGCAAAATCAGTAACCCGGACGATAATCGCATTTGTCATTTTGGTATCCATGTTGAGTTTTGCCGGCGCCGGCGAGTTCGAGCTTATACCGGTTCCTCGACAGATCGAACGGGCAGAGTGTGAATTTGTGCTTTCGAAGGAGACAACGATCATAGCGGGAGGAAAAGCTCGGGAAGCAGCGCGGCACTTGCAATCGATGATAGCAGAGGAATGCGATCTGACGATGAGTATTGCTGATGCGAAGACGGGTCCGTCATTTATCAATCTTGCAGTTGATGAGTCCCTGGAGCTTGATGAGTCCGGTTACGTGCTCGAAGTCGCTCCGGAGGGGGTCACAGTCCGTGCGCGAGATTGCGGAGGGCTTTTTTACGGGGCCGTGACTCTGGGTCAAATGGTGTCGGCGGGTTCGCAGGAAGATGGAACTATCTCGGTGCCTGCAGTGCGGATACGGGATTGGCCGCGTTTTGAGTGGCGGGGACTGATGCTGGACTGCAGCCGAACATTTCAGTCGCTTGACTATTTACGCAAGACTATAGACCGGATGGCGTTCTATAAGATGAATGTGCTTCATTTGCACCTGACGGATGATCAGGGCTGGCGGCTGGAGATCGAGAAGTATCCTGAGCTGACGCAGAAAGGTGCGAGGTTTCCGGATAAGTATGATGAGCCGGCATCGCATGATGGGTTTTATACGCAGGAGGAGATGAAGGGGCTGGTCTCTTATGCGGCTGAGCGGAACGTCACTATCGTGCCGGAGATCGAGATGCCGGGGCATTCGCTGGCAGCGTTGGCGTGCTATCCGGAACTGTCATGCACAGGCGGGTCTTTCGAGATATTTCCGTTTTTCAAGGGTCCGAATATCACACGGGATATTTATTGCGCGGGAAATGAAGAGACGTTCGCGTTTCTTAAGGACGTACTGGACGAAGTAATCGCGATATTCCCCTCGGAGTATATTCACATCGGCGGAGACGAGGCGCCGAAGGCGCGGTGGGAAGAATGTCCGAAGTGTCAGGAACGCATTGCTGAAGAAGGTTTGCAGAACGAACACGAACTGCAGAGCTATTTCATCGAGCGGATCGAGGAATATGTCAACAGCAAGGGCAGGAAGATCATCGGTTGGGATGAGATACTCGAAGGCGGGCTGGCGCCCAATGCGGCGGTAATGAGCTGGCGGGGTATTAAGGGAGGGATTGCGGCTGCAAAAGCTGGCAATAAGGTTGTCATGTCGCCAACAAGTCACTGCTATTTCGATTATTCGTATGCGGCGACCGACACGGCAGAGGCGTATTCGTTCGAACCGGTACCTGCCTCGCTTGCGTCAGAGCAGAAGGATATGATCATGGGGCTGCAGGCGAATTTCTGGTCGCATATTGACCGTGAACCGGAGAAGGTTGACAGACAGCTATTTCCGCGTCTGCTGGCGATTGCGGAGCGAGGCTGGTCGGATGAATCGATCCGGGACACGGAAGATTTTCTAGGACGTGTGAAACTGAATCTGCCAATGCTTGAAAAGTTCGGTATTAATTACAGGGTGCCGATGGTGACGATCGGCAAGTGGAGGCCGGAGACAGTTTCGCAGGAATACGGTCCGCTGACCTTCGACATTTCCAAACATATAGACAGCGCGGGCATTTATAAAGTGCAGCTACAGTACACGCGGGGTGCGTGTCGGCTGGGTATGAGGTCGGTCGAGCTGCTATGCAATAGCAAAGTTGCTGCACGGGATGACCATCGGGGTGAAGCGGGGGCACGGCACATTGACAACACTTACGAACTGGAGCTTGACGAATATGATTCTGAGGCAGATTATGAGCTGAGGATCACTGCACGAAGTGAAGGCGGCGGGGAGTCGTATGGGAATGTTTATCTGTTTGCAAATTGATGTTGAAAGCTATTTCAAAGCCTGATTGCCGTTAGTCTTTGAGACTTTTTCGGTAATCCCGCGGGGACAAACCTGTTGAGCGTTTGAATATGGTCGCGAAGTACTGGCTGGATGAGTATCCGGAGGCGTGCGCTATCTGTGTGATGGTATGGTCAGTCTGTTTAAGCAAGTCCTTTGCATGTTCGATCCGCAGTCGGTTAAGGTATTCAGTGGGTTTTTCGTGCAATTGCTCTGCGAACTGTCTGTAGAAAGCGGTGAGGCTAATGTCTAGTTCGAGTGCGATGTCTTCCATACGAATAGGTTGGTCGAAGGCGGCATTGATCGTGTTGCATGCCTTTTGGATTGTCGGTGATATCTGGTTTCTCTGCCCTGCCTGGCATGCTCTTGCAACTTCGATAAGGAGTTGGGCAAGATTAGTTTCGACTTTGGCCCGGGCAAATTGGTCGGGTTTTTCGTGTTCTGCGATCAGGGAAGCGAATGCTTGTTCGATCTTGTCGCTGCCGGTGAAGACGCGGCACTGTGCATCAATGAGCTCTCGTTTTAAAGCCTTTAGATCTTCTGCGGTCAGGCCGCCAATGCCGGCATTATCATTCAGTTGTATCTGTGCCCAGTAAAGTTCGCAGGGATTCATGATGTCGTTGAGGCCGCCGTGAGACTCTCCTGGGAACGTGATGAACAGGTCGCCAGCTTTTACGTTGTATATTTGGCCTTCAACCCACCATTCAACATTTCCTGATGCGATGCAGCATATCTCAAATGCATCGGAATGAACGTGCCTGGGCAGATTTTCGCGGTCACATACGGGACGAGCGAATCTCGCCCAGCCCAACTGCTGCATACGGTCGGAGTGGCACTGTTCTTCCTCGAATTTTTTTCTAACATTTCCACCGGGATCTGTCATTCCGATTCCTCTTAGATTAACTATGACAGATCATTGTATAATTTTTTGAGCTCAGGTAAACATCTGTTTATTAATGCTTTATTTTGTTGCGACGGCTATGAGGCGTTTTGCGGTTGGGTGGTAGGTTTTGCCGTCGAGGTCGGCGTAGGTGCGGACGTTTTTGAAGCCGGAGGATTTAAGCAGTTCGGTCAGTTCGTAGGCGGAGTACAGGCGGATCTGGAAGTTTTTTTCGCAGCGGTAGCCGTTGCGGAGGAGTATCCAGCGGCAGTTCATGGCGGACCAGTCGTCGACGGCCTGGCGTTCGGAGAGGAGGATGGCGCCGTCTTCTTCGTACCAGTCGCGCTGCTGGAAGAAGCAGGCGAAGGATTCCTTGCCGGTGAGTTCGATGATGAATTTGCCGTCAGGACGGAGGGAGGCGTGGACGTTTTCGATGACCTGGCGGTCGTCTTCGGCGTTGTCGAAGTAGCCGAAGGAGCGGTCCATGATCATGGCGATGTCGTAAGTTTCGGGTTTGGCGAAGGTGCGGGCGTCGTGGTTGAGGAAGTCGACGGCGAGGTTTTCGTCTTCGGCGCAGGCGCGTGCTTCGTCGAGATATTTTTCGGTGCGGTCGACGCCTGTGACGGAGAAGCCGCGGCGGGCGAGTTCGAGGCTGTGACGGCCCACGCCGCAGCAGAGGTCGAGGATCTGTCCGGATCCGTTGAGATCGAGCAGTGATGTGATCTTGTCGATCTCGGAGGCGGAGCGGGACATTACCTTTTCGCCGAACAGTACGGGTTGGAAGGTTTCCCAGAAACTGTCGTCTTCGTGCCATTCTTTGTGAACCATTTTTTCTCTCTCCTGTTGTTAGGCCAATAAAAAAGGCCTTTCGGAGCTTGCCGCTCTGAAAGGCCTGGGAAATCGGAAATTTTCCTCATATTCAGAGCAGCATACGCGCACCTTTCGTGCCTGTGGATCCCATACCCATGCCGAGAGACATGTTCATGAATGCAGAGCCGCGGAGGGTCTTGTGGTCGGTCTTAGATGTGCGCAGTGCGGATGCGGCCATGTGATGGCTGGTCGAGTGGGTCAGGATTTTGCTCTGATCGATTTTCATATAGTGATTCACCGTTTGATTGCTTTCAATGTCAAGAATACGAAAAAGCGGTGTTCGAGTCAAGCAAATAGTTGCGGCCGGAGCAAAAATCCGCCGGCAGGTGAAGATTCGGCATGCGGGCGGTTGACCTTGACGTGTTTTTGGTTATTATGCGGGCCGAAATCGCGAAAGGCGGTGTGTTTTTTGTTCCGGTTTTGCCGAATTTACGGCAGTCAGGGGTATAACTGATGGGTGACAGTGCGGTGGAAAATGCGGGTGCCGGGCGGATGCCGGGTGCGGTTCCGCATATACTGATGAACAAGACGGGCGAGCGGTTCGCGTTTTACGGGATCCGGACGATACTGGTTGTGTATATGACGAGGTATTTGCTTGATGCGTCGGGCGAAGCTGCGCCGATGGGTGAGGAGCAGGCGAAAAGCGTGTTTCATTATTTCACGGCGGCGGCGTATTTTCTGCCGGTGGTCGGGGCGGTGCTTTCGGATGCGCTTTTGGGGATGTTTCGGACGATCGTGGTGTTTTCGCTGTTTTACTCTGCGGGGGCGCTGCTGCTGGCGGTGGATGGGACGCGGACGGGGCTTTATGCGGCGATGGTGCTGCTTGCGGTGGGGTCGGGGGTGATCAAGCCCTGTCTGAGCGCTAATGTGGGCGAGCAGTTCGATAAGAGCAATGAGCATCTGATGTCGCGGGTGTACGGGTGGTTCTATTTTGCGATCAATGTGGGGGCGATCGGTTCGATGGCGCTGACGCCCTGGCTGCTGGAGCGGTTCGGGCCGGGGTTGGCGTTCGGTGTGCCGGCGGCGTGTATGATAGTGGCGATGGCGGCGATATGGGTCGGGCGGGGGAAGATGAAGCGCGGTGAGGGTGCGGGGATGGATTTTGTGCGGCAGATATTGCGTTGGGATACGGTGCGGGGTGTGGGGCACGTGTTTGTGATATTTCTGTTTGTGGCGGTGTTCTGGGCGCTGTTCGATCAGACTTCTTCGGCGTGGATACTGCAGGCGGAGAAGATGGATCGGCGGTGGCTTGGGGTGGAGTTTCTGCCGAGCCAGATGCCGGCGGTGAACGCGGGGCTGGTGATGGCGGGGATACCGCTGTTCAATTATGTGGTGTATCCGGCGATGGGGAAGATCTTCAAGCTGACGGCGCTTCGGAAGATGGGGGTGGGGTTTTTCGTGACGGCTGGGGCGTTTGCGATATCGGCGATGATCGAGCGGGCGATCGGTGCGGGGGCGGAGGTTTCGATCGGGTGGCAGGTGCTGGCGTATGTGGTGCTGACGGCGGGCGAGATCATGGTTTCGATCACGGCGATGGAGTTTTCGTATACGCAGGCGCCGCGGGAGATGAAGTCGTTTATGATGAGCATATATTTTCTGTCGATCTCGCTGGGCAACGTTTTTACGGCAGGGGTGAATACGTTTATTCAGAACGCGGACGGGACGAGCAAGCTGGCTGGGGCGGAGTATTACTGGTTCTTCGCGGCGGTGATGGCGGTGGCGGCGGTGGTGTTTGTGCCGGTGGCGAGGGCGTATCGCCGTTAGCCGGTTTCTTCTTCGTAGCGGGTTTTGGCCAGGGGGATGTTTTGCTGGCCGTTTTGTTTTCGGAGGGTGAAGGTGTCTATTGTTTGGCCGTCGATGTTTATTGTGCGGGCGGTCAGGGTGTTCGGGGTTGCGGCGGCGGTGATGAAGTGATATTCCTTAGCGGTTTTTGCGAGCATTGGGTGGTTTTCGGCTGGGTCGTGGAGGGGTGCTCCGCCGCCGCCTGAGGTTATGTGCTGGATGGCCCATGAGGAAGGGTCGTCGCGTGAGACGAGGGGGTGGAAGCGTTCGTAGATGTGGGAGTGGCCGGCGACGACGATGTCGACTTTGTGTTTGCGGAAGAGGGGCAGGTATGCTTCTTTGCCGTCCCAGGTGTGGCGGTGGCCGCCTACGTTGAACATCGGTTCGTGGAGGAGGACGATCTTCCAGGGTGCGTCGGAGTTGGCGAGGGCGCGGGATGCGTAGGCGTACTGGTCGTCATGTTTGCTGGTTTTGTCTGCGTCGAGGGTGAGGACGAATACCGGGCCGGACTCGATGTGGTAGTAGCGTTCGGGTTGGGGGAGGTGGAAGTATTTGAGGTAGTTGGAGGCGCTGCCTTCGTGGTTGCCTATGCTGGGCAGGACGGGTACGCGGGGGATGACGGGGGCCATGGGGTTGAAGTACTGTTTGCCCCAGTTGCGGAAGCTGTCGGAGGAGACGAGGTCGCCTGAGTGGAGGATGAAGGCGGGGTCGTGGGCGAGGAACCGGGAGGCGAGGCGGGTGTGGTTTTCGTGGCCGGTGCGGGAGTCGCCGTACATGATGAAGCTGACGGAGGGGTTGGCGGGGTCGAAGGTTTTGAAGGTGTAGAGCGGGCTGGGGGAGGTGCCGATCTGGACGCGGTACTGGTATTGGGTGCCGGGGGTGAGGTCGGTTAGGCGGGCGGTGTAGAGGTAGCGGTCGGAGCCGAGGAATACGTCGATCCTTTCGGGGGTGATGGGGCCTATGGAGCGTTCGTATTTGCCGTTTTTGCCGAGGAAGAGCGTGCCGGGGGTGTTGCGGTCGGTTTCCCAGCAGATGGTCATGCGGTCGGGGCCGGGTGACTGGAGGTACGGGACCTTGGTGAAGATTTTTTCACGTTCAATGGCGTTTGCGGCTGGTGCGGCGGTGGTGGTGCTGGTGAGGGTGATCGCGGATGCGAGGATGAGCATTGCGGTAAGTGTGGTGCGGAAATTGCGTGTTATGGCCATTTTCATGTTTTGTGCCCCCATGCGTATAGACATTTTGTGTTACTGTATTTTTACTGATGAGACGGAATCGCACAACGATAAATGCCCGGAGCGGCTGTGGTGCGATTCGGGTGGGTGGTGTCGGGCGGGTTTTGAGTTGTGCTATACGTAGATGGGGCGGGAGTGGTTCGGTTTGGGGTTACAGAGATGGCAAATTCAGAGTAACAGGTTTCTGCGTTCGTTCTACTCAATAATACAGGATGCAAAACTCTTTTTACTTGACCTGGTCTTCATAAAAAGTAAACTATCCATTACTCTAATAGTCCAAATAGCCAAAGGAGAAAACCTTTTTATGGCCCCATTTTTTGTGATTATTTTTCTATTTGCGATTTGGCCACCGCTAGGAGTATTAGCGTTAATAGCCTTAATCTTTTGGGTTTGCATAAGGGAGGATGACGGCCCAGGAGAACAAAACACGAACTTCTCAGCCAACGAGCATTG
The DNA here is from genome assembly GCF_002007645.1 of Anaerohalosphaera lusitana. GTDB lineage: Bacteria > Planctomycetota > Phycisphaerae > Sedimentisphaerales > Anaerohalosphaeraceae > Anaerohalosphaera > Anaerohalosphaera lusitana. The sequence continues at coordinate 1,284,484 of NZ_CP019791.1, read as the reverse complement.
GAAATCGCCATTCGATGAAGAGGACGATTTTTATCCTGGGCTTAGCAGTAGTAAAACCCGCCCAGTATTTCGCTCCTACGATGATTGGGATGATTGCGATTGTTGTGCAGAACTGCCAGCAAGTCAAATACATATTTCAGAAAACACTTTTGTACCAACATACAAGCCAGGCATCGACGCATTTCGGGAATTTGTCCAAAACAATAGAATCAAATGCCTATACCACTTTACAGACAAAGCAAACCTACTTAGCATTTTCGAGCATGGTAGTCTTCTAAGTTGGCATGAGCTGACAGAAAGACAGCTTTTCCATAAAGCCGGGGGAAATGAAAAATCTCGAGAACTCGACACGCGAAGAGGGCTACAGAACTATGTGCGATTGTCTTTTACTAATAACCATCCTATGCAGTACGTCTGTCAAAATGACGGGCGAATAGATGAGTTAGTACTCATAGAGATTGCGCCTGAAGTAATTTATTGGGAGGAGACTCTTTTTAGCAACACTAATGCAACCGCTAACTACGCAAAAGTCGGGCCAAACTTAGCTCATTTGCAACTGGTAAACTTCGAAGTGATAAAGAGGGGAAGCTGGGCTACTGAACGTGAAAAATACAGCATTCAAGCCGAAGTAATGGTTAAGGAACAAATCCCGTGCAAATACTTTTTAAATTTAGACTATCTTGAAATGATTGCGAGGATGGGTTGATGGCAATAAGACCTTTATTCATTCCCTGGCCTAAAGAGAAAACTGTCATTACTGAAAATTTACAATTCAAATGGCACCCTGGATTTGCTGTTACCCAGAAGCAAAAATCTATCAAATCTCTTCATGACCAAGCTACAAGCCAAGGGTATGCCGATGTTCTTGAGGTTTCACGAAAATCTAAAAACAAGCTTGGGAGAGATCTCAGTGCATTTAATCTGAAAATAAAGATCGGTTCAACAGATAGATTTATTACAGTTGAAGCTGCTTTTCAAGGCAGCAAAGTTTTTGAATCTGGCGGCCCCTACCGCGATATTTTCGGTGTTGAAGGAAATAAAGCTAAACGTGACCCAAGGCTCAGGGACTCGGGCAAACTGATTAAATTCAGTTTTAATGATAAAGACTGGCCACTTGAACCCAAAACACTTTTCTATGACTGGCTTTATTTACAGGCTCTGAAACAAAACCCGGATCTGAGTTACCAACTGCTTAAATTCGATGCATTTACAGATATTGAATTCAATCCCAAAAAATCATTCAACTGCCAAGCAAGATCTTGTGCGCTTTTCAAGTCTTTATGGGTTTGCGGAAACCTCAACGAATGCTTAAAAGACATAAACCATTATACGGCATTGATGTGTCGCCATCAGGCGCCGCAACAAAAAAAACTTTTTGCAGATGAGTAGACTTCAGCCTAAGTTAAGTAGTCAGATTTTATGCGTCTTTTTGGACTTGCAGTTCTCTTGGTTTACGCCACATTCCTCTAGTGAAGTCTGGGAAGTTTACTGATTCGCCTTTGTTTTCTATAGAGCGTTCGCTCAGTTGTGAGACGGCGGAGAGGGCCGCTGCGTCGTAGACGTCCATGTCGGGGGTTATGCCCTTGCGGTAGGCCTGTACGAGGCGGTAGTCTTCGATGTAGTCCATGCTGCCGTGGCCGGCTGCGCCGCTGGCCTTTTGCTGCATGGCTTTCCAGACGGGGTGGTCGTATTTGTCGAAGTATTTGCTGAGCGGTTCCCAGCCGTGGGCGGGTGAGGTGCCTTCAATGTGGACGCGGGCCTCGGGGTATTTGCGGACGAGGCCTCGGGTGCCCTGGACGAAGTAGTCGCGGCTGTATGGGCGGGGTGTGGTGACGTCGTGGGTGACGACGATGGTTTCGCCGTTCTTGGTGCGGATGGTGGATGTGACGACGTCGCCGAGTTTCCAGTTGGTGCGGGTGTGGGGGCTGTCCGGGCCGAAGCGGCGGGCGGCGAGGTCGTTTACCGCCCTGCTCTTGGAGGCGACGGAGACGATGTAGTCGAAGTTGTTGCCGCGGTTTATGTCCATGCACTGTGCGACGGGGGCCAGGCCGTGGGTCGGGTAGAGGTCGCCGTTGCGGGTGAGGTTATGGGCGGGACGCCAGAGGCCTTCGCCGCCTTTGCTGAACGCCTGGTCGCGGAGGTCGTGGAGGTAGCCGCACTTTGCGTGGAGGAGTTCGCCGAAGAGGTTCTGCTTGACCATGTTGAGGACCATCATTTCGACGCGGTCGTAGTTGCAGTTTTCCATCATGGAGCAGTGGCGTTTTGTTTTTTCGGAGGTTTCGACGAGCTGCCAGCATTCGTCGAGGGTGACGGCGGCGGGCACTTCGACGGCGGCGTGTTTGCCTGCGTTCATTGCTTCGACGCACATTGGGACGTGCCAGCGCCAGGGGGTGGCGATGTAGACGAGGTCGAGATCCTCGCGGGCGCACATGCGTTTGTAGTCGTGTTCGCCTTTGGAGTAGCCGGCGGGGACGGGCTTGTTTGCGTCGCGGTGCCATTTCTGGACGCGGGCGACTTTTTCGGGGACGATGTCGCAGATGGCGCGGATCTCGCAGCCTTCGATGTTCATGAGGTTGCGAATGTGGTTGGAGCCCATGCCGCCTGCGCCGATGAAGCCGATGCGGACGAGGTCGATTGGTTTGGAGTTGAAGCCGGCGGGCGGTATGGAGGGCAGGGCCGCGCGGGATTTGCCGGCGAGGATGGAGCCGCCGAGGGCAGCGGTGAGGCCGAGAGCGGAGGATTTGCGGAAGAAGTCGCGACGGTTGATATTGTTTGAGTTGGCCATTTGGTGCTCCTGTTTTGGTGAGGATCGGTTGTTTTTGGCGGTGTTGCGCGGGGCGGGGTTGAGGTTTGCGGTGAGGTTGGTCGTGCCCTGCGGATGATTTTTACCGCTACGCTGGGGTTATTTTAGCGGATCGGGGCGGTTTGGGCAAGGAGTAAGATTTCGCAGTGATCAAAGTCCGCTATGATGACCATTTTGACAGCAGGTAGTCTTTCATGCGTTTGTTGTAGTCCTTGAGTTCGGTTTGTTTGACGGTTTGCAGCAGGGGTTTTGCGGAATCGCCGAGCTGGTCGAGGATGTTGAGCACCGTGAGGGTGGCTGGGGAATGGTCGCGGATTAGCTGGTCGAAGGTTTGCAGGGCGCGTTCGGTTTCGCCAAGTGTTGTAAGTGACCAGGCGGTATAGGCGCGGACCTCGTGGGAGGGGTCTGTAAGCGCTGCAGTGAGTTTAGCTTTGGCCGGTGCGGCGTTCTGGCCCAGGTAGAAAAGTCCGACGACGGCCCACCAGCGGATGCCGCTGTCGGGGTGGTCGAGGTCTTGGGTCAGTGCGGGGAGATTGGCTGGGTCCTTTTGCAGAGCCAGATCGGCCGCGTCGAGGTAGGCGGGCAGATCGTAGAGTTTGGGGTTTCGAACCATTTCATATATCGTGACGTCGTGTTCTTCGGCCCGGGCGGAACGCTCGGTCTCGGGGAGAAGGCCGCTGTCGTGAATCTTTAGCTGCCAGTCGCGTAGGGCCTTTCGCATTTGTGTGAGGCGCTGGGTCTGGTCCGTGTGGTCCGCGAGGTTGTTGATGCAGTCGGGGTCCTTGAGGGTGTCGTAGAGTTCCTCGACCGGTTTGGGGGTGAACCAGCGTGCGGTGATGGCTGTGGTTTTGCCGGCCTGGTGGTGCTGCTGCCAGGTCTGGGTGGCCTGCATTTTCCAGAGGTACTGCAGACGCTGGCCCCAGGGGAACCACGGCATATAGTTTTTGATGTAGAGATAGCGCTTGTCGCGGACGGCTCGCTGGTTGTCGTAACGTTCGTCCATTCGGCCGCGCCAGGCGAAATGGTATTTGCGGGGCGGTTCGGTTTTGCCGAGGAAGACGCGGCCCTGCATGTGGTCTGGGACGGGGGCAGCGGTGAGGCTCAGCCAGGTCCTGGGCATGTCGATGAAGCTGACAATGTCGTCGACGGTTGTGCCGGGGGCTGGTGCGGGGTAGAGGTGTTTGTATTTTTCGGGGATGCGGACTATCAGCGGGCAGTGGATACCGTTGTCGAAAAGGAAACGCTTGCTGCGCGGCAGGACTCCGCCGTGGTCGGAACAGTAGACGATGATGGTGTCCTCGTACAGGCCGTCTGCTTTGAGTTTACTGATGGCGGCGCCGACTTTTTCGTCCATTATTTGGACTGCGTCCTGGTACTTGGCGTAGTTTTTGCGGATGGTGGGGATGTCAGGGTGGTAGGCGGGAAGGTCCATGTTGAGCGGGTCGTGGCGGGTGTTTTCGACGTTGCCGAAGGCGCGGCTTTCGTGGCTTTGGGCGAAGTTGATAACGCTGAAGAATGGCTGGCCGGGCTTGCGGTTGCGCCAGTCGGCGGTCGAGTCCCAGCATGCTTTGTCGGGTCGGCCGCCGATGTTGTAGTCGGTTTTGGTGTGGTTGGAGACGAAATAGCCGGCCTGCTTGAGGTGGTCGGGGTAGTATTTGATTTTCTCGTGGGGGATCTGATAGCGGCTTCGCATGGGGTGTGTGCCCATGGAGATGGCGTGGACGCCAGTGATCCAGGTCGATCGCTGAGGGGCGCAAACGGGAGCGTTGGCGAAGCAGTTGGTGTATCGAAAGCCTTCGCGGGCTAGCTGGTCGAGGTTTGGGGTTGTCGCGTCGGGGTTGTTGTAGCAGCCGAGCCAGTCGGCGGTGTTGTCTTCGCTGGTGAGCCAGAGTATGTTGGGGCGTTTTGGTTGGGCAGCTTCAGCATTTGAGGTTGCGGACAGACCGAGAACAGATAGAGTAGTAAATTTTAGAAAGTCTCTTCGTTTCATTCGGTATCTCCTTTGAAAAACGTAATATTAAATTGCGAACATCAGCAGGGGCAGGAAGATCAGGATGAGCCAGCCGAAGAAACGCATTATGCAGGCGGGGGTTTCCTGGTCGATGAGCTGAAGCCTGACGAGGCCTACTATGCTGCCGAGGGTGTCGGGGAACCAGATGCAGGGCAGGCCGAACATTATGCCGAAGATGACCATGCGGGTGAAGGGGTCGTCTGGGTCGCCGCGCAGGACCGCGATGGTGATGTAGACTGCGGCGATCAGTAGTGATATGAGCTTTGAGATCATTGTGAGAATATTTTAGCGGATAAGCGGCGTTTGGGCAAATGGAAGCAATTAAAAAGTATATACTGGCATTAGGCATCTTTTCTATTGACTATCAATTGTGTTTTTAGTATAATCACATATCTAAAAATGCAAACCAGCTATTTGAGGACTTTTTCATGACTTTCGAGAAATTTTTAACAGGGATTATAACGATTACAATTCTAACATCTTGCGCACACGCTGGCGTATGGGACACATTCGATGTCCCGGGGGCAGAGGGCACAAGGTTGGCAGGCATAGACGGCGAAACCATTCTTGGGCATTATCTCGACTCAACGGGCGACTGGAACAACTTTCTTTTTGATGGAGACAGCTATACGACTTTTGCAGCACCGGGTGCTACAAGCACAATAGCACGTGGTATCGATAACGGAAGAATAGTTGGAAATTTCCAGGACGGGGCCGGCTCCGGCCACGGGTTTATTTACGATGAATCTGGATGGACAACATTGGATGCACCGGGTGCTACATCCACCGAAGCTAGGGGCATTGATGGAGAAAACATAGTAGGAACATATTGGGACAGTGAAGGCGCACATGGTTTCATCTTTGATGGAACAAACTGGACTACTCTGGACATGGCCGGTTCGACTTACACGCACTTATACGACATCAGCGGGGACAATATCATTGGCAACTCTGAGCACGATACATATGTATATGATGGAAATCAATGGAGCGTTTTAGATGGGCCAGATTCTCCTTATGGACTAAATGCCCGCGGCATTGACGGCGACCGGATTGTAGGAAGCTTAGGATATGCCGGTTTTTTCTTTGATGGCAAAGACTGGCTAGAGCTTCAAGTGCCTGGAGCGGACCCCGGGTTAGAATGGGCAAATGATATCGAAGGTGATACAATCGTTGGAAGTTACTACGATAATGGCATAAAGCATGGGTTTATTTACACCATACCTGAGCCAGCGACGTTTGGGCTGGTCGGACTTGGCGGGCTTTTGCTGGCGAGGCGGAGGCGGGGGTAGTTGATTTGTTGGGGATGATTTTCTTCGAGCTCTCGGTTTTGCTGGGGGCTCTTTTTGTGCGCTGGTGGGGTGGGCGGTGTGATGGGCACGTATGGGGATCGAGTTTTAGGGCCTGGGGACTCGCACTTTGGGCCATGATTATTGTTTTGGGCGCGTCTGGCGGATGCTGTTTTCGGACGTGCATGTGTTCTCGCTGAGTTCTCTGGATCCCAAATCAAGTTTGGGATGACAGTAGTCGCCAATCTTCTAAGTGGGGTGCGGTGATGGCTCTTGAGTTAGGATTTTGAATATGGTTTGCAGTTTTTGGGTGGTGGGTTTATATTTGGGGGCATGGGAAATGAAAAAGCCAGGAATATATACATAATTGACGGGCATGCGCATATTTATGCGGCTTATTATGCGCCGATGGCTCCTTTGACGAGTCCGGCGGGTGAGCCGACTAAGGCTACGTATGTGTTTACGCAGATGCTGCTGGGACTGATCGACCGGAAGAAGCCGGACATGGTGGTGGTGGCGATGGATTCGAAGGTGCCGAGTTTTCGAACGGATATTTATCCGGAGTACAAGGCGCATCGGCCTCCGATGCCGGAGGATATGCCTGCGCAGATAGAGAGGATCGAGGAGATACTGGAGGCGATGCATGTGCCGATGCTGCGGGTGGACAGCTATGAGGCGGATGACCTGATCGGGACGCTTGCGAAGAAGGCGGCTGCGGAGGGGATCGAGAGCTATATCTGCTCGAAGGACAAGGACTTTCTGCAGTTGCTTGATGAGCATGTCAATACGTATGACGTGAAGAAGGACAAGGCGACGACGGTTGAGGGGCTGATGGAAGATACGGGGCTGACGCCTGCGCAGTTTCTGGATGTGCTGGCGCTTCAGGGGGATACGGCGGACAATGTGCCGGGTGTGCCGGACGTGGGGCCTAAGACGGCGCTGGGGTGGATACAAAAGTACGGGTCGCTGGATGAGCTGACCGCGAAGGCGGAGGAGATAAAGGGCAAGCGAGGGGAGAGTCTGCGGAAGTCGCGGGATGCGGTGAAGCTGAGCAAGCGGCTGGTAACGATAGACTGCGATGCGCCGGTGGAGCTGGATCTGGAAGCGTTCAGGGTGACGGAGTTCGACAGGGAGAGGCTGCGGGAGCTGTTCAGCGAGCTGGGGTTTTCGCGATTGCTCAAGCAGCTCGATATGGAGGCGAAGGAGGTCGCGGCCAAGCCGAAGGTGAAGCGGGCGGCCCAGGGGATGCTGTTCGAGATGGGCGAGGAGAAGGCGGAAGAGGCGGCTGCGACGGTGGAGAAGGACTATACGCTGGTGGATACGACAGCGAAGCTGAAGGATTTTGCGAAGGAGCTGGGGAGGCAGAAGGTGTTCGCGGTGGATACTGAGACGACCGCACTTGCGCCGATGGAGGCGGAGCTGGTGGGGCTGAGCTTTTCGTGGAAGGCGGACGAGGGGTATTATCTGCCGGTGAAGGGGCCGAAGGGTTCGAAGGTGCTGGATGCGGCGGATGTGCGTGAGGCGATCGGGGGGATCATCGCGGATGAGAAGGTGCGTAAGGTGGGGCAGAATTTCAAGTATGACCTGATCGTGCTGGAGAACGCGGGGTTCGAGGTCCGGGGGCTGTATTTCGATACGATGATCGCGTCGTACTGTCTGAACTCGGCGAGGCGGCACGGGATGGATTCGCTGGCGGAGGAGTGCCTGGGGTATAAGACGCAGCCGATATCTGAGCTGATCGGCAAGGGAAAGAGCCAGATAACCTTTGATAAGGTGGATGTGGAGCGGGCGTGTTATTATGCGGCGGAGGATGCGGATGTTACGTGGCAGCTTTATAAGTGCTTTGGGCCGCAGCTAGAGAGCGAGCCGACGCTGAAGGAGCTGTTCGAGAAGGTGGAGATGCCGCTGGTGGCGGTGCTGGCGCGGATGGAGATGAACGGGGTAACGCTGGATACGACGATGCTCAAGGAGATGGACGATGAGATGAGCAGGACGCTGGGGGAGCTGACCGAGAAGATACATGAGCGGGCTGGCGAGGTGTTCAATATCGATTCGCCGAAGCAGCTTGGGGAGGTGCTGTTCGACAGGCTTGGGCTGGAGTCGGTGAAGTCGGGCAAGGCTGGGCGGTCGACGGATGCTTCGGTGCTGGAGCAGTTGGCGGAGGAGCATCCGATTGTGCCGTTGATACTGGAGTATCGACAATTGGTGAAGCTGAAGAATACGTACGTTGCGAAGCTGGGGGACCTGGTGCATCCGCGGACGAATCGGCTGCACGCATCGTTCAATCAGACGGTGACGGCTACGGGGAGGCTGAGCTCGTCGGACCCGAATTTGCAGAACATTCCGATACGGACGGAGCTGGGGCGAAAGATACGCAATGCGTTTGTGCCGGAGAAGGAAGGCGATGTGATCATGTCGGCGGACTATTCGCAGGTGGAGCTGCGGCTGCTGGCGCATTTTTCTGGCGATGCGGAACTGCGGCGGGCGTTCGAGACGGATCAGGATATACACAGGTTCGTAGCGGGGCAGGTGTACGGGGTGGAGCCTGAGGAAGTGACGAGCGATATGCGGGCGAAGGCGAAGGGTGTGAATTTCGGGATCATTTACGGTCAGGGGCCTTTTGCACTGGCGAAGTCGCTGGAGATATCCGTGGGCGAGGCGAAGAAGTTTATCGATGATTATTATTCGCGGTACGCTTCGATTCGCGAGTTCATGGATGGGGAGATAGCGAAGGCGAAAAAGTGCGGGTATGCCGAGACGATACTGCACAGGCGGCGGGCGATAGAGGGGCTTTCGTCGCGGAACCACAATGTGCGGTCGCAGGCGGAGCGGATGGCGATCAATACGGTGATACAGGGGTCGGCGGCGGACCTGATAAAGCTGGCGATGATACGGATACAGGAGCGGATCGAGCGGGAGGGGTTACCGATCATGATGCTGATACAGGTGCATGATGAGCTGGTGTTTGAGATGCCTGGCGAGGGGGCGGAGGAGAATGCGGAGTGGATCAGGCGCGAGATGGAGACGGCGATCGAGCTTGATGTGCCGTTGAAGGTAGAGCCTGCGATCGGACCTTCATGGCTGACGGAGAAGTGAACCGCCCTGCCGATGAGCGGACAGGGAGGTTCGTCAGTTCTTCAATTGTGCGTCATTTCTCAGCGTTCAGTATCTGATCGAGCCAGTCCGCTGCGCGGGCGGGCCAGTCGAAGATGGGGTTGTCGAGGTTGCGGATGCCGAAGCCGTGTGAGCCCTTGCGGAAGATGTGCATTTCGGCGTCGAGGTTTTGCTTACGAAGGGCCTGGTAGAAGGCGACGCTGTTTTCGGGGAGGACGCCTTTGTCGCCGTTGCAGTGAAGCAGGAAGGTGGGCGGGGTGTCGGTTTTGACCTGCAGTTCGGTGGAGACTGCACGGGCGAGGTCGTCGTTATTGGCGCGGGGGCCGAGGAGGTTGCGTTTGGAACCTTTGTGCATGAACGGCTGGGTCATGGTGATGACGGGGTAGACGAGCATCATGAAGTCGGGGCGGGCAGAAAGTTTGTCGGCAGGGTCACCGGCCTTGCCGTAGGGTTCGTTGAATTTCGTGCCGACCATGCTGGCGAGGTGTCCACCTGCGGAGAAACCCATGACGCCTATTTTGTCGGGGTCGATGTTCCAGTCCGGGGCGTTTGAGCGTACTATGCGCATGGCACGGAGTGCATCTTCGAGAGGAGCGGGGAAGTGGTCGCCGTCGCGTGCGTGGCGGTAGCGGAGGACGACGCCGGTGATGCCGACGGAGTTGAGCCATTCAGCAATGGTCGAGCCTTCGTGGGTCATTGCGAGATGGCCGTAACCGCCGCCGGGGCAGATCAGGACGGCTGCATTTTTAGATATTTCGCGAGTTGTGCGATAGACGGTGATGGTGGGCATGACCTTTTTGGAATTGGCGCCCTGGGCGGGCGGAGTATCGGGCCAGAGATCGATCTTTTCGGGGTCGAGGGCTTTTTCTATCGAGGAAACAACCTTTTTGGCGAGGTGGCGGTAACCTTCGTCGGTGTAGTGGACGTCGCCGGGTGCTCGGTAGTATTTGTCAGCGACGGAGAGCATGTATGAATAGAGATCATCGGTGGGGATGTCGTTTTCGGCCATGATACGGGCTGCGATTTTGTTGTACTTGACTTCATCGCCGACGAACCGCCCCGCTTCTTTTTCGGGGACGGGGGTTGTCGAGGCCCAGATGAGGCGGGCGCCGGTGGCCTTTAGCATATCGACGAGCTCGCGGAGGTTCTGCTCGTAGACTTCGGGAGCGGCTGTTATGGTTCCTCGTTTTTTGTCCCGACGGCCCTGTTCCTTGGATTCGGGGTGGCGGTAGCAGATGTCCCACAGGCCCCAGTTGAAGTGGATAACGTCGTATTTGGTATCGCCTAGCCAGTCAGTGAGATTATCGAGGCCTCGCTGGGTGTTGCCGCAGTTTATGATATGCCCTTTGGCGGTGCGGGGGCGGGTGACGATGGCTTTGTCTTTGAGCATCTCTTTGACGTGAGGGGTGTAGCCTATCGAGATGGAGTCGCCTATGATCAGTACGCGGGGTTTTGCGGGCTGCTGGTCGGCGGCATTGGTAAAGGGGATGACGATTAAAGATAACAATAGTGCGAGCCATAGTATTTTGCGCATCGGTGAGACCTTTCGAAAAAGTAAATGACAGGGCTTGATCTTGAGATTATCATAGCCTGATGAATTCTATAACAAGCGTAATGACATTTCAAAGACAATCTTAGCTGAGGTGAGAACATATGAAGCGTTTTAAGTGGCAGATATTTCTTGGTGTCGGGCTGGTAGGAATGTCGGCGGTGCTTTATTTTGTGCATTATTTGATGTTCCATGATGCGCATCATATATTCATATATCTGATGGGGGACATTGCGTTCGTGCCGATCGAGGTTCTGATGGTGACGCTGATCCTGCATGAGCTGCTGGCGAGCAGGGACAGGCGGAACAAGATGAACAAGCTGAATATGGTGATAGGTACGTTTTTCAGCGAGGTCGGCACGGAGCTGCTGCGGTTTTTGGCAAGCCATGACAGTAACAGCGACATGCTCGGCGAGGTGCTGGATGTGGAGGGAAACTGGACGAAGGCAGAGTTCGGATCCGCCAGGAACGATCTGCAAGGCCATGACTTCAAACTGTCTGTCGAGAGGAATGAGCTAAGTGAGATCGCCGAGATGCTGGTCGGCAAGCGGGGTTTTATGGTTACTTTGCTCGAGAACCCCCTGCTGCTGGAGCATGACAGGTTTACGGACACTTTGTGGGCCGTTTTTCATTTGACGGAAGAGCTGGCCAGCAGGCGGGACTTTTCAACGTTGAGTGACAAAGACCTGGCCCATCTGACAGGCGATATGGAGCGGGCATACAGCCAGGCGGCTGTTGAATGGATACATTATATGGAGCATCTCAAATCCGAATATCCATATCTGTTCAGTCTGGCGATGAGGCGGAATCCGTTCGGCAGCAGTGAGGATGCGGCCATGTAATAGCCAAATTGAGGATTCAGTAATTAAAGGTCCTGTCTGAGGCGGGGCCTTTTTTAGTGCGCATACGGCAGGTGAAGCCTTGTTTTTGAGGGCGCAGGAGCGGTTTTTAGTGTAATCCTTAGGTGAGGATGCGCTCTTCTAAGCGAATTCCTGATATGGTTTAGGGGATGTACCCCGATTGACGAAAGACAGCCTCGCGGTCATGATGTACGTAGAGAATGGAGGACGGGACATCGTTATCTAAATGGATCTTTCAACTTTAGTCGGGAGAATCAATTATGCAAATGTCAAAAGTTTCAAAATGTGATGTTACCGGTTGTGCTTACAACACTGATAACCAGTGCCACGCTTATGCAATTACTATCGGCAATTCGGGGACGCCCAAATGCGATACTCTTTGCATGGCGTCGGGCAAGACGGATGACACCAATTCAACGGCTGGGGTAGGTGCGTGCAAGACCACCAGTTGCAAAGCAAACAAGGGCTTCGAATGCACAGCACCTGAGATCACAGTTGGCTTTCAGGGCAACGAAGCTGATTGTTTGAGTTTCACACCACGATAGTGAACGGGAGCTATGAAAGGGGAGACTTATGTATGTAAGAGAGATCATGACCATGGGAGTGGAGACGATAGGCTCTGATGCGACGGTTGCGGAAGCAGCCAAGAAGATGAAGTCGCTGGGCATTGGATCGATCCCGGTGGTTCAGGACAACAAGATCATTGGAATAATATCCGGTCAGGATGTGATTTTCCGTTGCGTCGCCGAGGACCGGGATCCGAGAGAGAGCCCGGTAAACGAGTTCATGACAAGCGAATTGACCTGCATATCGCAGGATGAACGTATCGAAGAAGCCGCAAAACTGATGGAGGACAAGCATATCCACAGGCTGCTGGTGCTTGACAGCAGCAACAATCCAGTCGGTGTACTTTCGCTGAGTGATGTGGCAGTAAAAAGTAAAGACGAGCACCTTGCCTGGGAAGTGCTCGAAAGAATATCCGAACCAGCAAGTCCTTACAGGAGATCTGAAGAATAGCAGCAGGAGTGAGAAGGGCTGCTGGGTTGGGCCGGCAGATTCGGAGAACTGCTTAAAAACAGTGCCCGGATCATTGCCGGCTATTATTAACTTAGTCGGCAGGTTGGTGAGGAAAAGCAAACGTTGAGAAAACTGTATTGAGGACCTCACTAATTAAGGGGAACAAAAATGAAACTGCTAAAAATCTATCTAATGGCAGCGATGTGCATTGCAGTTGGTCTGGCGGTTCAAGGTTGTCAAGGGGAAGAGCCAGAGGAAGCAGGAGCGGAGACTTATCAGCAAGAAGAGCAGATGCAGCAGGAAGAGCAACAGCAGCAACAGCGTGAGCAGGAGCAGATGGAACGGGAAGGAATGCCCGGCGGCATGGGCGAGGAGCAGACGCAGATCACAAGAAGTGATCTTGCCAATGCCATCGAGAGTTATGTTCGGGAGCAGTCACAGGATCAAGACGGTTATATGATGGTTACCGATGAGGTGACCGGCGAACAGCTTAAGCTAAAGCTGGATTCGGTACATCGGGACAGGATCGCTCAGCTTAACGAGAACACTTATTTCACATGTGCCGATTTTGAGACGCCGGACGGAAAGATGTACGACCTGGACATCTTCATGACTGGTCAAAGTCCTGATGACCTGGAATTCGCAACTGTGACGATCCATAAAGAAGCAGGCCAGGAAAGGTATACCTGGGAAGAAGAGCAAGGTATGTGGCAGATGGCGCCAGTTGGAGATACGCCTGTACCCCAGGAAGCACAGCAGAAGATTCAGCAGCTCCAGGAGCAGCAACAGGAACAGCAGATGCTGCAGCAGAAGGAAGGACAGTCTGAGAAACATGAGCATCCCGGATCGGGTGACAGCGGCGCGAGCCATGAACATCCGGGCGGTTGATCGGGAAGCGGTTGGCAGTGATAAAACTGCTTTTAACAAAAAGTTGACATAACAAGGTAATTTGTGAAAAAGAAAAGGCGTTACATTACGTTTGCGATGGTTGCTATATTGGCATTAATCGCAGTGATTGTGATAATCCAATATCGAGTCAGACCTTCGACTGCTGAAGCAGGCAGCGGGCGCACGTTGATACTGGAGTACACCGCAGAGATCAGCGGTGTGCCCGCTTCGAATAATCCTATGAAGATTTTCATACCGGTTGCTATGGATGATGAAGGACAGACGCTTCATGGTTTTGAGGTAGCCGGTGACTGGGATTACGAAATAGTCAGTGAGGCCGAGTATGAAAACAGGTTCATATTGATCAATACAACTACTGAGGAATATCGCGCGAATGATGAGCCTGTGCAAGTGAGATATTTTGTTACAAGATATGATGTTTCGCCGGTGACTGCGGAAGGATCCAGATGGCCGCTGACGACTGAGAAAGAACGGAAATATCTTACAGGAACAAGAATGCTGCCCACTACCGGCAAGATAGCAGAAGAAGCCAGTTCGGTGGCCGGTAACAGCTACACTGATCTGACCAAGGCGCGTATACTCTACAATCACATTGTTGACACGGTGGAGTATGACAAAAGCGGTGAAGGTTGGGGTCGAGGAGATGCGATGTATGCCTGTAATGTTCGCAAAGGCAATTGTACTGACTTTCACTCTCTGTTTATAGCGGAGGCGCGGGCACTTGGCATTCCGGCACGGTTTATCATGGGCCTGCCGCTACCTGCCGACAAAGATGCGGGCGTAATAGAGGGCTATCATTGCTGGGCGGAGTTTTATACAGATGAGAAGGGATGGCTGCCAGTAGATGCATCTGAAGCCAGCAAGAATCCCGGAAAACGAGATGCATATTTTGGCCGACTCGATCGGAACAGAGTGGCATTTACCATAGGGCGAGATATCAGGCTGCCCGAGTCAAAAGCCGAGCCTTTGAATTTCGCAATTTATCCTTATGTAGAAATTGACGGGCGCGAGCACAAAGATGTAGAGGCCGCGTTCGAATTTGAAGAAACGACAATGAGTTATGTTCAGATAATGTTAGAAGGAGAACGAAATAATGACGCTGGTTAAGAGCGAAAGCAAATGTGAGAATGATATTTTCTGCGGCATCAATGTCCCTGAGAACACTCAAGATGTAGAGAGCATGACAGATCTGGAGAAGAAGCATCTGCCGGTAATAACAGCGCCGGAGTCTGTCAAGAAGGGTGAGACCTTTGAAGTGACTGTTGAGGTCGGCAAGTATAAAGAACATCCGAACGAACCCAAGCACCATTTTGAATTCATGGAACTGTATGCCGGGCACACATACCTGGGCAGGATAGATTTTATGGCGCAGATAACCGAGCCTGTCATGAAGATGCATGTGACGCTGGATCATATTCATGGTGATCTGCGGGCGTTCGCTTACTGCAATCTGCATGGAGTATGGATGGGCAAGGCGCCTATCGAGATAACCGAATAGGTCTTCTAGCTGCTAGAGCTTTTGCATGCGGGCATATTCGGCGGCTGTTTAACAGAGAGCTGAAAGAATGGCTTTGACTGAAATATATTCGACGTCAAGTGAAGCGTTTACCGATCGCAGGCAAGCAGCGCAAACATTGGTCGAGCACCTGGAGGAATATTCCGGCTCCGACTCGCTTGTGCTGGGCATTCCGCGAGGCGGAGTGGTGATCGCTGACTGTCTTGCGAATTCGCTGGATGTGCAGATGGACGTGGTGCTGACCCATAAACTGGGAGCACCGGCTAACCCGGAGCTTGCGATCGGAGCGGTTTCTGAAGACGGACATTTGATCCTGGACGATCAGCTCGCAGCTATCACAGGAGCAAGCCGAAGATACATAGAAGAAGAAAAAGCAAAACAGTTGGAAGTTATCAACTCGCGAGTAAAGCAGTATCGCGAAATACTTGCTAAGTCGGACGTTGGCGGCAGGACGGTGATCCTTACAGATGACGGGATAGCAACGGGAGCGACAATGCAGGCGGCTGTCTGGGCGGTGAAAGCAGAGGGTGCTGCAGAGGTAGTAGTTGCGGTACCTGTAGGGCCTGCTGATTCGCTGGAACGGATAGCGGAAGATGCTGATAAGATCATCTGCGTAAGGTCTCCTGCCTATTTCGGTTCTATAGGAAGGTTTTATCAGATTTTCGACCAGGTCAGCGATGACCAGGTTTTAAAAATCATTACGGAACAAGCCAAGCGGAGAAGAGATCATGGATAAACAAAAAATTGAGCAGGCTGTCCACTTTGCAGCGAATGTAGGGCCGGTGTGCATAGCGACTGTTGACAACCAGGGTATGCCTCATGTCGATGCTGCGGGGCAGATCGATCTTGGAGCTGAGGACAATGTCTATCTGACACGATGCTTCGGGCCTCAGACGCTGATGGATCTTAAGCAGAACGATCACATTGCCGTTCTGATCTGGAACGAGCAGAGCCAGGACGGATATCAACTGATCGGTCAGTGCAGCAAGATCGAAGAGATCAGCGAGCACGGTGAAACTCAGGAAATGTTCGACGCTGAGCAGGCATATTATAAGGGCGAACAGCGGCTGACTGTTCACGTGGATAAGGTTTCAGAACTTAAGCAGAAATCATCTTCCGGTGCATAGACCAGTTGAGCAACGGATGAGCAAAGAACACAACAACAGATTTAAAATTGAATTGGAGGACTAACGATGTATCAGAATCGGGAAGACGCAGGGCGAAGACTTGCACTTTCACTAAACAGATATAAAGATGAGGACTGTGTCGTTCTCGGAATTGCAATGGGCGGCATGGAGATAGGGTACCAGGTAGCACGATATCTCGATGCTGATTTCAGTCCGCTGATGGTACGCAAGCTGTCATATCCCAAGAACCCCGAGTCGGGTTTTGGAGCGATAGCGGAAGACGGCAGCATTTTCATATTCCCTTATGTGGGGCGGACACTGCATTACAGAACGATCGATAAGATCGTCGAAATGGAACGCGAAGAAGTACAGCGCAGGGTAGACCTACTGAGAGACGGTGAACCGCTGCCTGACATAAGGCAGAAGACGGTGATCCTGGTGGACGACGGTATCGCTAAGGGCGGTACGATTAGGGCCGCGACAATGCTGTGCAGGAAAAAGGGAGCACAGAAGCTTGTGATCGGCACACCGGTGGCTAATGCCGAGATGGCGAACGATATGGCAGACGTAGGTGAGGATTCGGTGGTACTGACTACGCCGAAATACTTCAAGGCCATACCGCAGGTTTATCGTCAATGGCGTGAGGTAGGCGACCAGGAAGGACTGGACATAATGGAAAAGTGGCGCAGTCAGTTGGTGCATGCCACTGTTTAGAAGCTATTTCAAAACTCAGATTTGTCTTTCGGCGGCCCTTTTTTGGCCTGGCTGCGTTGAGCAAAATCGGTCATAGTTACGACTATTACCAATTTTACTCGCCTTGCCAGCACAAAAAATTGCTCGCCGAGAAGCCAAAAGCATTTTTGAAACGGCTTCTAGAAAGTATCACGATTTCTGTGTACGCAGGGTTTTCATCAATTTTGGTTATCTGCGTGTACTCAAACGGTCGCAGCATATAATTGATTAGAAGGCTAAATACCTTTCAGTGCCCCGTTACAAGGCGGGGCATTTTTATTGCGTTTACTTTTTGTGTTCGCGTTGCCGGCCGGACAGAAGGACTATGTCGCGGAGCTGTTCAATATTCTTGGCGGCGAACCATCTCTGCTCGAAGTCAGGTTCGCTTACGATGTGGGCGATGATCATCAATGCACGAAGGTGATAGTTGCGTTCATCAGGCGAGCCCACCAGAACGAATGCGGTGCGGACAGGTTCGTGCAGCTCTGAAAAGACGATACCCTTTTTGCAGCGTACCAGCAGAACGTCGAATACGCCGTCCCCTTCCACAACGATGTGCGGGATCGCGAGGCCGGGACGTACGACGGTTGCGGATTCGCGTTCTCTTTCGAGGAACAAGCGGTAAAGGTGTTTTTCATCGACGTCAAGACGTTTTGCCATCTCAGTTGAAGCGGTGTGGAAAAGCTGTTTTGCGGTGATCTTCGATTTGATATCGATTATGGGACATTTTCTCACAAGGCGGTCAAATCGATCAGGGGTAATCTCGTCGCGTTCGAGAGCGATGTGCTGAAGTTCTTCTTCGAGGCCGGATCGGCCGATGTGACGCGATACGATGTTTTTGACTAGATAGACGATCGCACTTTGTCGGTCGATCCTCTTCTGCACGTAAAAAACATACCACAGCGTTGCGGCGACTGCAAAGACACCGGCCGTGATCAACGGCACGATACCCATTTCGACGATGAGGAAGATGTAGATGATAATGCAGACTATGGGCAGATAGGGATTGAGCGGGATCTTGAATTTTGGGCGATAGGCCTGCATGCCGGAGAATCGCATTATGACGACGGATGCATTGGTGAGCACGAATGTGAGTATGAGGATGGTTGAAGCCGTTTTGATGAGGTCCTCAACTGAAAAAACAACGATTAGGGTGATCATCAGACTGCCGGTCAAAAGGATCGCAATATAAGGTGTTTTGAACCTGCGGCTGGTCCTGGCAAGCAGTCCGGGCAGAAGGCCGTCACGACTCATGGCCATGGGTGTTCGCGAGGAGCTCAAGACTCCTGCGTTTGCGGTGGTGGCGAAGGCGAGAAATGCTGCGATGTTTATGATGTCCCGCCCTATGCGGCCAAAAACTGCTTCGCCGCCGAGACCGATTGGTGCTAGTGAACCGGCCAATTGATCCGGCTTGGTAACTCCAACGGTTACAAAAACGACTACGACGTAGAAAATATTGACAATGGCGAAGGCCAGGAACATGCCCAGGGGGAGATTCCTGCCCCCCTGCTGGACCTCTTCGGCGATGTCGACGGCGCCGGTGAGACCGCCGTAGGAGACGAAAACCATTCCGGTAACAGCGAGCACCGCGTTCCAACCCTGAGGGGCGAAAGGCATATAGCTGCTGCCGTCCATACGGGGGACACTTCTGAAACAATAAGCGGTCAAGATCAGCAAAAGGCCGAACACGAGAAATACCTGTATCGATCCGGAACCCTTGGCGGAAAGGAGATTGAAGCCCATGAAGAACAGGCAGGCGGCGACAGCTACGATCTTAACGAGTGCCTGACTTTCGTTACCAGTGTAGAAGCTGGCCAGTGCACCGATGCCGATCATTGCGAAGGCGGCTTTTAGGGCTATTGCCATCCATACGCAAAGGCCCGCGATGGTGCCTGCCAGCGGGCCGAGGCTGCGTTCTACAAAGAAATAGCTGGCTCCGGAGCGAGGCATAGCGGTAGCGAGCTCGGATTGGGCGAGTATGACAGGTATGACGAGAATGCCTGCGAAGGCGTATGAGAAGACTACCGCGGGGCCGGCTTTTTCGAAAGCTATGCCTGGAAGCACGAAAAGCCCGGAGCTGATCATAGCCCCTGAGGCGATACAGAAGACATGCATGAGACCGAGTTCTTTTTTAAGCACTTATCGAGACTCCCTTATTTTGAACCTGCATCTTTAGGGCACCTCTAACAATTCATTTTGGCGGTCAAGCGAATCTTTTTGATTCCGAGCGGCGTCAGACAAAAACCGCTTTAGCTGCAACTATAGCTGATTTGTCTTCCTTGCCAAAACGCAAAAATCTCCTACTTGCCGCTCAAAAGCAATTATTAGAGCTACCCTTTAAAATTATTCAATCACGGCATAGCTGATATGTCAATAACTATACGTACAGCATGTGTAAAATGGTTGATATGCGTTAGAGCGAAGGCTTTTGGACATGCCGCATCTTGACTTTTGGGCCGATTTTTAATATGCTGTAGTGTTGAGTTTGGGAGAAAACATGGAACAGCAAATGAACAGCTACGGCATGACCGTGGTTGTTATGACTAATCAGCGGGGGGACATTCGCTGGGAGCTTGGCAGAATGCTCGATCAGTTGGGGGTACGGTGTGCCTATTGCAGCGACATGTATGAGGTGGCCGGCGAGGTCGTAGATACCGAGCGACGGAGAGCAATGGTTCTGTTGGATACTGAGAAGCTTAGCGAGGGGAATATGTCCCTGGTCGATTTCTGCCTGGCCAACAACATCAGGATCGCATGTGTCGGAACATTGGGGGCTGCCAAATCGATGAGCTTGATAAGTAAGGTCATCTCTCATGGAGTACCGGTATTCCAGAATACAGCCAGCCTCCGGGAGTATATCTTGACGGCATGTGATGGTAAGGCCAAACCGGAAATGGATGCAGAAAAGACCAGGTGTCAAAAAGGAAACACTGCTGGTAAAAAGGCTGGGACGAAACGGGAGATCGTGATCAGCCAGGACGAACTTGATGCTTTACTTGGGACGGTATAGATGAAAACTGTAGAAGACAATAGTACGGCCAGATCCTCGAAGGTGCTCTTTGTGGGCAACCCTCTGGCGGCATTTGAGAATGTGGAGCAAACGCTGGAGCATGACTTCAAGAGATGTGAAAACATGCTAGACGCTATCAATGCGGCAGCGCATCAGCCTTACGAAACGATTTACGTAGTCATGTCATGTTTTACCAATAAACTGGAATCTGCGATCAGAACTCTCAGACGAGTGAACGGTTCAGCCAGGATCGTTCTGCTTGCGAGGATGCATGAGGAATTTCAGGCGAGACAGTTGGTCGCTACACCTGTCAACCGCGGCGGGGTGGCAGATGATTATATGATCTGCCCTGTGAAGGTTGATGAGGTATTCGGCGAGAAGACGGCGGAAAGCTATGAACGAACGTCTGCGAAAGATGCAGATGTGGACCGGCAGAAGGATGCTCGTATTCGGGAGCTGGAGAAGCTGGCGATCCAGGATGATCTGACCAACTTGAAGAACCGGCGGTATGTACGGGAATTTCTCGGGCAGATACTCAAAAAGGCGCAGGAACTCGATCTATGGGTTACGCTGCTTGTCTTCGATATTGACAATTTCAAGCATTACAACGATGCCTACGGCCATTCGGTCGGTGACAAGGTGCTGATCGAAGCGGGCGAGGTCATCAAGAACTGCTGTCGAGAGCATGATGTGATCGCGAGGATAGGCGGAGATGAGTTTGCTGTTGTTTTCTGGGACCGACCCGGTGACAGGCTGGGCGAAGAGACTGTCGATGCGAGCGGTGAGCGAAGGAGGCCCAGCAAGGGCGAACATCCTGACAACGCATACCAGATAGCTGAGAGATTCCGCAGGCAGATAAGTGCGACCAAGCATGAATTTCTGGGGCCCGAGGGTAAGGGTGTGCTGACTATCAGCGGCGGGCTCGCTTCATATCCCCGGGACGGGCAAACGGTCGAACAACTGTTCGAGCAGGCGGATATGGCGATGCTGGAAGCGAAACGGAGCGGGAAGAATCGGGTTTACCTGGTGGGTCCCGAGGGCAAATACAATCCCGAGGCATAGCGGTAATAAACAGATCACCTGGAGATGTGAGTGCGCGTAGGACTTATCATTTTATAGCGTGTGTCGCGCCAGGTGATGGTACGCCCTGCCGCGGAGCTGAGGATCGTTATCAGCGTAAGCACGGACCAGATGGGGGTCCCAAGGATGTCTGCAAATCGGGCTGCTTTGAGGGTGTGGGCGTCTTCAGGGAGCAATCGCTTTATCATGTTTTGCCGGGTAATTGCGCGGATCATCTGGCAGGCAACAAACACCAGCGGTACGGTCCAATACAGCCATAGATGGCCCTTTCCGGCAATTGAGGCCGCTATTGAGATCGCCAGACCCGCCCATACGCCGAGCGTTGCGAATAAAGAGCTGGCAAGGCCGAAGAGCCAGGTTTTGGGCATAATTACGCGAGTGATCATGAATTGCCTGCGGGCGAATTCGAAGAGCTGGAGCCAGTCCATTTGTTCGTAAGAGGCCACCAGACACGCGGGAACGAATACGACCTTTTTCTTGGCCTGCTTGACGGCCCATGAAAGGCAAAGATCGTCGCTGAGTGCGTTGGACCATATCTCGTCCAGCTTCATATCATAAAATGTGTCGCGTTTGATGGCCATCGAACCGCCCCATGCCTGGTTGAAGTGGCTGTTGCCGAGCATTTGCGCGACCTTTGCATTGATAGCAGACAGGGCCAGTGTTGCCAGGTTGTTCTTTTGGGGGACGAACCACCGATAGCCTGTGGAGGCCCCGTTTTTGTCTTTGCGCAGCGGGTAAACTATCTGACGCAGCCAATCGCTTGAAAGGCATGCATCGCTGTCGGCGAAAGCGAACACTTCGACATCATCTGGAGCATTTTCGCAGGAGTAAAGCAGGTTGTGTATCTTCTGGCTGCAGCTTTGGGCCCGCCCTGCCACCAGGATACGGACATACTTAACGTCGGAACCGGCAAGATGTTTTTTCCTGAGAGCGTTCAGGTGCTCGAAAGCAGGGTCATCTTCGGACTCAACTACGAAGTGCAGAACGTATGCGGGATAATCAAGTGCGTAAAACGAAGCGACATTCCTGTCGAACGCGTTGTCAATGCCTTTGCAAGGGACCGTTAATAAAGCTGCAGGTGTGTACGAGGTTCGCTCCCTGGGAGCCTTTTTGAGGACATAGCGGTAGTTGCTGAACATCATCGCGAGGAACAGCAATTGAGCTAGAATTACGACCGGAGCCAGGATGTTGTATATATGCCAGAACAAGCCAAACCCTGTAGAACAATGGAATCTAATCGAGCGAAGCCAGAGGGATTATCGCCTCTGCCAGTTCGTTCGCTGTGTACGTCTTGTCCGTTTCGAACTTGAGCATGCAGCCCCGGTCGTGGTCGGACGCAAGGATTATAAGGTTTTTTCCAGCTTTGCACCAGCCGGAATCCTGAGCCTGATGGCCGAGGATGAAAATGTCAACTCCGAGCATTTCTGCGAGCGTTTGCAGTGTGCTTTCGCTGTGACGCCTGCCCCATGTGAGCAGGTAGACAGAGTTTGGCCTGTGCAGGTCCTCAGAGGTGAGTGGACGCTCGAAGATCGAGGGGTCGAAATCATCCACGAATCGGTCTTTAGGCAGGCTGTGCGATATCCAGACACCGTTTGGAGATTTTACTGCAAGAGGCTGAGAGAAGAGATACTCATCGAGTGCTGTGCTGACTTCTTCGTATTGATCGCCAAAACATCGCTGCATCGCGCCGGTAAGAGCTCGGTTCATCTCTTTACCGTTCTTGAGGACATCACGGTCGTTGATGATCGCGGTATCGTGGTTGCCCATGATCAGATGGACGCGGTCCGGATATCGGAGCTGGTATTCGATAATGTCGGCAAAAACCCTGAATGAGAGGCATCCGCCGCACTCGTCTTCAGGGCCGCCGTGCAGAATCTCCTGGAAGATGATATGCCGGTTGTGATTGGTTTCCAGGTCAGCGTATTGGGTGATCCGTTCGAAATTGCGTCTGTGACCGTGCAGGTCGCCTGTGACCACGACTTCGGCGGCTTCAGGGAGTAAAATAACGTTGCCCTGGCGGTATTTGGCCTTATTATTCTGCTCGGCTCCGCGTTTGCAGAGGTCAATTACTCGCTGTGCCATTTTTCTGCAGTTTATTTCCAAAAATATCACGAATCAGCTTATCAAGTCGACTGACGATCGAGGACATGCTTTCTGGTCTGTCTGCGGGCTTTTCTTCAACACAATCCAGCACAAGCTGTGAGAGGCTGCGGGGAATTTTTCTATAGATTTCGTGTGGAGCGCGGAATTCTTCACGTCTTTGCAATACCTGGGTGGCAAAATCCATGTTTTTGGGAATCAGCGTGGGGACATTTTTGCCGGTAAGGGCCCAGTACATAGTCGCACCGAGGTTGAAAATATCTGTCCGATGGCTGAGATGCTGACGCTTTACCTGCTCGGGGGCTATGTAGTCCGGTGTACCCTGTATTCGCTGCTTGATCTCACCAAGCTTGCAGCTCTGGCCAAGGTCGATTACCTTGAGACCGCCCTTACCGTCTATAAGGATATTATTGGGCTTTATATCGCAATGGACGAAGCCCCGCTGGTGCATGTAATTCAGTGCCGTCGCAACCATGCGGAAGATAAGGATCACATCGCCCAGGCTCAGGCCGGGGGAGTCCTCGAGCGGCTTGCCTTCGAACATCTCCATCGAGAGCAGAACCTCGTTTACGCGCAGTAACTTGCGGCGTTTAATAAGCTTATAGCATTTTCGAATGTGAGGATGATCTAGCTGGCGGGCTACTTTGTACTCTTTTTCGATCTGCTCGAAAATACGTGTATCCTCGGGCTTTTCGAGGAATGCCCGCTTGAGCGCAATGGTATTGCCTGTCATATCGTCCTTGGCAAGGTATATGACAGATCGGGCACCAGTACCCAGCTTACGTATTATTGTGAAGCCGTCAATCTCAACAGAAGAACTTGGCATTTACTAACTCTAAAAAATCGCAATAATAAAAAACAGTACCTTCCGCACAGGGAAATGCGATTTGGTCCGTCCACCCGGTGCTTATGTTACATAATCTGCGGGCGAATGTCCAGCAAGACTTTTTTTGAAAGTATCGGCAATTTTGGACGGTAAGGCCTTGACATTCGACGTAAAATTACGAAAATACTTAACTCTCATACGAGCAGATTCCTCGATAGCTCAATTGGTAGAGCGAGCGGCTGTTAACCGCTAGGTTGTAGGTTCGAGTCCTACTCGAGGAGTTTAGGAAAGCCGTAAGGTGCTATTTATTAATGGCTTACGGCTTTTTTCATGCGCGGAGGATATATGTTTTACGTCTATGTTCTCAAGAATGATAGCATAGGTAAGAGATATGTGGGTCAGACAAATGACCTCCACCGCCGACTAGCCGAACACAACGGCAGCAGTCTGAATCCCAGGAGATATACAAACAAATTCCCCGGCAAGTGGGTGCTGGTGCATTGCGAAAGCTATCAAAGCCGTTCTGAAGCGATGCAAAGAGAAAAGTGGCTCAAATCGGGAGCTGGTCGCCAGTGGCTCGATGAGCAGATCGGTAGAGCGAGTCCGCCGCAGGCGGATTAACCGCTAGGTTGTAGGTTCGAGTCCTACTCGAGGAGCCAAAAACAATCAGGCTCGGAATAATTGGCCTGTTCAGTTAACGGATAGAGCAAAAGCCCGCTGGAAGACTCCGGCGGGCTTTTTGCGTTTACAAGCCGTTGTCGGGCAATGACTTACAGACCACCCCTGCTTTAAGCCGCGCTCTATAGATTTTCTAATCTGCAATGAGACTGCTTCGGGATCCCCAGAGACATCCCAAAAAGCCCCGCCAAACTCTCTGAAGCTCTCTGTTCGGCGCTCTATATTTTTCTATCTTTGTCGCTCTGGGCCCAAAATGCCCCACTGGACATGATCGCACCGGTTTTTTGGCCGATTTGGTTAACAGTGGCAATTTTTCGCACCCGAATCTCGCCGTTATTCGGAATTGCCGGGTATGTAATAGGTATGGGCGGTCGGCCTAAAAACATTCACTGCCGGACGGTGCAGCTGGCTCAAAGAGCATGGCTCCGTAGGTTTCAACCGAAACTCAGGAGCCATTAACATGACAGAAAGCTACAAACCCCACGAGATGTATCCTCCCCAAAGACGAGCAGAAGTTGCCCGCATTCTGGCGCGTGCTGCCAACCGTCTGCACTGCAAATCAGGCGGTCTTAAGCTCGCCCTGAAAAAGAGGCAAGAACTCGTTAAATCTTCCCAGACTTGTCTTGATGTTTCCGGCCAGATGAGGATTGATGTGTCTGCGAGTTAACGGTCCTCAGATACAGGAGAGAAAGCATGAAAATCGATGTAGCACGCTGTCGGGATGAGCTGGACGGGCTTTCCATTGACCAGCTTCGCATGCGGTATGAAAAGGTCTTTGGAGAGGTGTCGACCTCCAGACATCGCACATTTTTGATTAAACGCATTCTGTGGAAGATGCAGGCCAACGTCTATGGTGGTCTGTCTTACAAGGCGCTGAAGCGGGCCAGTGAGCTGGCGGATCCGACGGAACTGCGGATGATCGCCCCATCTTCACCACCGCCGCCCAGGGATGGCAGAAAGGTCAGCCGGTCACTGCCTGCGCGAGTGACTTCCAACCAGAGCGACCTGGTTCCCGGCACGCAGCTTGAACGGATGTACAAGGGTCAGCGGATTCTGGTCACCATCATGGATAACGGGGTTCGCTGGAATGGCGAGTTGTACCGGTCGCTGTCGGCGGTTGCGAAAGAGGTGACGGGCACCCATTGGAATGGAAAACTGTTCTTCGGCATCACTAAGAAAAAGGTAAAGAATGCAAAAGCAAAAAAGTAAGACAATCCGCTGTGCTATATATACCCGAAAGTCCACCGAGGAAGGATTGAACCAGGAGTTCAATTCGCTGCACGCCCAGCGGGAAGCTGCGGAGGCATACATTGCCAGCCAAAAAAGCCAGGGGTGGGTGTGCCTTGTCAATCAGTATGATGATGGCGGCTTTACCGGCGGCAATATGGAACGGCCTGCTTTGAAAAGACTGCTGCAGGATATTGCAGAGGGCCAGATCAACTGCGTGGTGGTTTACAAGGTCGACCGGCTCAGCCGTAGTTTGATGGATTTTGCGAAGATACTGGCCAGGTTTGAAGATCATGGTGTGTCATTCGTATCGGTTACGCAACAGTTTAATACGACCACGAGCATGGGCAGGCTGACGCTGAATGTACTGCTGAGCTTTGCCCAGTTCGAGCGGGAGGTTATCTCGGAACGGACACGCGATAAGATCGCGATGGCACGCAAGCGAGGTAAATGGAGCGGTGGACGGCCGGTGCTTGGATACGACATTTGCCCCGACGGCGGCAAGCTGGTCATCAACGAGGCAGAGGCTCAGCAGGTCCGGGCGATATTCGATCTGTTCCTAAAACACAAGAGCATACTCGATACGGTCGAACAGCTGGATATGCGTGGCTGGACAACGAAGACGTGGGTCACCCGCAAGGGACACGTGAAAGAAGGTAATGCGTTCAATAAGAGCTCGTTGCGGTCGCTGCTTACAAATCCGCTATACATTGGCAAGGTGCATTATAAGGGTGTACTTTATGATGGGGAGCATGATGCCATTGTCGATCCCAATGTGTTTGCCGAAGTTAAGCAGTTGCTTTCAACTAACAGGCGGGAGATGATAAGGTTCAAGTCCGGCAAAGTTGGGGGCATTCTCAAGGGGCTCTTGCGGTGCAAGGCCTGCGATGCTGGGATGAGCCATGCGTTCAGCAAGAAGAGGAACAAACGGTATCGCTACTATGTCTGCCAGAACGCACAGAGCAGAGGATGGGCAAATTGTCCGCATCCATCTCTGCCTGCAGATGAGATCGAGAGGTTTGTGATCGATGAAATTCGTCAGATCGGGCTGGATGAAAAGCTGGTGGATCAGGTTGTAGAAGAGTCGCAGGCAGGTATCGAAGCCGAAATTGCCGAATACCGCAAACGCCAGAAACTGCTTAAAAAGGAAATACAAAGATATGATGCTGAGCTGCAGAGTCTTGCATCTGCGGCAGCTTATGAGGAAGCCACCAACCGACTAGCTGGTTTGCAGGACAGGATCACCATGGCCCAGCGAGATCTTAGCGAATGCTGCAGCCATCTGGATAGACTGACCGACAAGAAGATCGAGGCTGAGGATATTCGCCAGGCCTGCAGGGCGTTTGATCCGCTATGGGACACGCTCACCACACGCGAGCAGTGGCGGATGCTGAGCCTGCTTATCAACCGGGTTGAGTTCGATGCCGACACCAGCAGCATTGATATCATATTCTATCCCACAGGAATTCACCGTCTAAATGAAGAGGTTTTGGTATGAGCTATAAGATCACACGGAAGCTGCACTTTGAGTGCGGCCGAAGAACAAAGAAAAAGATAGCCGTTGGCGAAAAGCCTAAACGGCCAAAGGCAAGGACACCCAGGGTCAGCAAGCTAATGGCCCTGGCGATCTATTTTGATAAGATGCTTAACGACGGCCATATCAAGAGCATGGCCGAGATCGCAAGAAGAGGTTTTGTAACCCGTGCCCGCATGACGCAAATCATGAATTTGCTTCTGCTGGCACCGGATATACAGGAGGAGATCCTGTGTCTTCCTGAAACGACCGAAGGACTGGACCCCGTGTCCACCAAAGAAGCCGTTTCGCTTGCGAGCGAGCCGGACTGGCACAAACAAAGGGAGAAATGGGGTGAAAGTTTTGGGCGAAATATGGAGTAACATAGCCTTTAACATAGCGTGCGTTTTCGAGTCCGACTCGAATATACACGAAATTAGCTTGCAACGACCCGTTTTTCGTATATATTCGAGTCCAAGTCGAATATATACGGAGATTGCAATGTACATCGAAAGAACAATAACCGGGGCTCTGCAAAGAGCCAGCAAGCACTTTCCAGTAATTTTAATCACCGGCCCCCGGCAGATCGGAAAAACGACATGCCTGCGGCATTCTGCTGACCAAAACCGCTCCTATGTAACATTAGATGACCCGCAAGCTCGTGAGCTTGCAATTGATGATCCTAAACTTTTTCTGCAGCGTTTCACTGCCCCGGTGTTGATCGATGAGATTCAGTACGCTCCACAGCTTCTGCCCTTAATCAAGATGGCTGTCGATTCTGGAGCAAACAAAGGCGATTACTGGTTGACGGGTTCACAGCAGTTCCATCTTATGGCGGGGGTTTCGGAGTCTCTTGCTGGGCGCGTCGGCATTCTGCAGATGCTTGGGTTCTCTTATACTGAGCTTATCAACCAGGGCCAAACTTCCAAACCCTTCATGCCTGACACCCGCGATTTTTATTCCACCAAAAAACCGATCGGACTAAAGGAGTTGTACGAACACATATGGCGTGGGAGTTTTCCGGCAATCGTCACCGATGAACAGATGGATCGCGATCTATTCTATTCCAGTTATGTTCAGACCTATCTCCAGCGGGATGTCAAGTCGCTGGTTAATGTCGGTGATGAGATGGCATTTATGAAATTCCTTCGGGGGGCCGCTGCACGTACCGGCCAGCTTTTAAATGTTGCCGAACTTGGACGTGATGCTGGCATAACACACAATACTGCAAAGAGATGGTTGAGCGTATTGGAAGCATCCGGCCTGGTTTTTTTATTGCAACCATATCATGGCAACTTTACCAAGAGGCTGGTCAAAACTCCCAAGCTCTATTTCATGGACACCGGTCTGGCCGCTTACTTAACACAGTGGACCACTCCTGAAACGCTTGAAGCAGGAGCTGCCAGTGGAGCATTTTTCGAGACATGGGCGATGACTGAAATAATAAAGAGCTACTGGCACAATGGAAAGGCAGCTCCAGTCTATTTTTACCGTGATAATGACCAACGGGAGATTGACCTTTTAATCGTTCAAAACGGCAAGCTCTTTCCGGCTGAGTTCAAGAAATCCGCTGCACCAGGCAAGGATGATGTCCGCCACTTTGCAGCTCTTGAAAGATTCAACATGCCTGTCGGACATGGTGCGGTTGTCTGCCTGACCGATACTGTCATCCCACTTTCGAAGAACACAACAGCGATTAATGTGAGTCAACTGGGATAACGTTAGTTTTGCAATGTCCAAAACAACAGGATCGCCTGCGACAAACTCCAGCCCATTGCATTGGACTGGAATACCCAGCGGCAAATGTGGGACGAAAGCTGTGGGGATATTTTGCAGAAATTGTCAGTTCATACAAAGGAAGCTAATCCACCAACCTTGCCTCATCCCACTCGCCATAAGTCTGTCTCGTGTCTTTAACTTTCCATTCTTTACGACCATTTGAAGCCCGCCCGGCGATTACGCCAGATGCGGTACTGGGGCTTCCAAAGGCGTAATTTTTAGTAAAACGGTATTGCTCGCCGTTAGCCTCCTCCAGCACTCCAGTCGCAAGAAGCTCCCTTCTCATCTTTTCCATATAGGCATGCATTGAAGCAGTAGATTCTTTGCGGGCCATTGAGCCTTCGAGAACAACAAATTCACCGTTCATTAACTTAGCCGAGGCGGCGGCATCGCGAGCTTTGAATTCGAATAAAGGAGACTCCGCTGTATTTTCGGCAGCATCTTCTGCAGTTACTACCGGTTGAGGCTGCAACAAATCAACGCCGAGAACTGGCAAGACCATCTGCATCTGCTCAAGAAAGTATTCCATGTCCGCCAAATCAGATTCCGGCAAGGGTATGTTAGCAGGACTGGGGCTGGAACCATTCTTGAGAGGGGTTCGCTTGGCATCACTAGCAACCTGAATCATGCGAGACTCGAGATATCGAACGTGTCCCTTGGTTAGGTTATCGTCTTTCTGCGTGAAAAAGCAGATGCGGTCCCAAAAATCAAGCGATCGATGGTGTTCTCGTAATCGGTTGCGAATATTCTCAGCTTCACCAATGTAGGCAACAGGCAACTGCGATTCTTCGTCCTGGCCTGTAAGGATGTAAACACCGGGCTTGTCAGCCTCTGGCCTTTGATTGAGCTTTGGCAGCTCGGAACGCGGACATGCCAAGGCAATTCCAGTCCACTGCTGTAATTCGGCAACAGTTAGACCATTAGGCTTGCCTTCTGTAAGAAAGAGTTTTATCGTTTTTCCAGCCATAGCCCATCTCCTCAAAACCTAACATGATCAAATACCATATCAGAAATTGGTTGTAAAGGCTACGGTTTTTTGTCAAAGATTACTTGATGCGTTTGAACCCCAGCGTTTCGCCGCATTCTTCGGGTAGCATTTCTCGAAGGTAGGTGTCCATCACGAAGTTGTAGGTGTGCCGGGCGGCTTCGAGGTTTTCAGCTTCGTACTGGTCCCGAATAAGCTGGTATGCGGCAATGTCCTTCTGTTGTTGCTGCGATCCTTTGGATTCTGCTTTGAGCTTGGCAATTACGGCGTCCAAACCTCTCAGGATTGCCTCTTTGTTTTTCACGGTAAAGCCTTTCTTCTCAATGGTTTACGTTCGTTCTGCACAACCACATTAAGCCATTATTCCGCAGCTTTATCAAGCAGATAAGCTCCTTATTTGCCATGATTTACAGCACATTTGCGACTTGTCCGGCATAATGGCCCCAATGCGGAATTCGGCACCGACGTTTACCCCTTGGCCGCCAGTGGGAGAAGTTCCTGCCGTGTCTGACATCCACGTTTGGCAGCTTTGACTGCAGCAGTTCCACCGGCCAGTTATCGCCGCGACCGGGTTCTAGCAGCTTGATCGGATCCGGCTGGGCGAGCTTTTGTTCTATGGCCTGAATCAAGCAGTCACGATCAGCGATCAGCTGGGACAGAACCCATTCTGACTTTTTGTAAAACCCTCGATTGGTCAGACGATAGACGTTTGTGTTGAACGCTACGCCATCGGTTTCAAGGGCAAAGTGCGATCGGTGGTAGAGGCAGTCGTGTTCGCACAGGTAGACCGTCTTTTCGGGGGTGGTGTAGAGCCCCATCAGGACTTGCCGCAGGATCGACCGAGCTGAAGGTGGATTGTAAAATACAAAGTTGTCGCCGAACTCCATAGGCTTGTGGGTGACGCTGGTCACGGCGATGCTGGAGCGTCTGATGTATTTGCGGGCGACCTTTGCAAGCCGGGTATCATCGATCGAATTGTCGGTGTAGTAGATGATCCGCTTACTCATGCCAGCCCGGAACCGGTTTGAATTTGTCAATCAGCCAACTCAGCGGACGCTGCTGATCTGGAGCTTTGTTGTTTCTGTAGAGCTTGTTTATGTGCCGCAGGGTCGCTCCCGGGGACAAATTGTGCTTTAGCCAGTCGGTCCGGGCTGGATTGCCTCGATGACGTCGGCCGATGTGCTCGCAGACGATATCAGAACACAGCAGAATCGGATTGGGCCCACTGCCGCAAAGCCAGTTCTTGAGCGACCATTCGATGCCCATGTAACCCCAGCCTGCATAACGCTCATTGAAGTTTTGCCAGAGGTTGCGGTGATGCATCCATGCACAGCCAGTCAGAGTCATCATGTCTTCCACTGTATTCTGGGGCGTTTTTTCATCCCAGAAGTGATTGGCCAGGTGCTTTGGGTGATGCATGACGTGCCTGATCAGATGCCGCTTGTCGGGTCGAAGGTTCAGGATCGATGCAACTGCCGTCGATCGCAAACCGGCAGCCTGGATCATTTTAAGGTCCCAGCCGTCGGTCAGCATCCGGCAGTGCCCATCGATGTGGAAGATATAGTCACCGCGAGCATGGATAACCGCCTCATTGATGACCACCCGCCTGCCTCGGTTCTGCGGATGGAAGATGGTGCGGATGCGTTTGTCAGGTATCACCCGCTGGCGCAGACCGTCAAAGTAGACGAGTATTTCAATCTCACCAGCTGCTGTCTCGAGGAGATTGGCAAGCGTGCGTTTTAGATGTCGTTCTTTATTGCAGATCAAAATCACACTGGTCAGCATATCCTGCCTTTCAAACGTCGGCTCGCCTGGTGGTGGCGGATGATGGCATTTTCAACGGTCATGGTTTTATCGATTGCGCAGTACTCAACCGGCAGGTTCAAAAACCGCTCCTGGTTTTTCCGCCAGATCAGCTCGAGGTTTCTCTGGTCCCACCGCCATGGATACTGGCGATTCAGCTGGATCCACAGCTCAAGGATCATCCTGGATCGGCGATTGTTGGCAAAGCAAAGTGTGCCGCTCATAAGTGAATGGGTCCTTTTTGAGGTGTCCTGGCCCCAGTACGCTTTGTCCATTATGTGAGCTGCCCAATCGAAGCCTGCAAGATCAATCTGCGGTTTACCATGTAATGTGGCATCCGCATCCACATAGAGGATGTCCTCGTCCAGTTCATCAAGGGCACGCAGGATCACATGCGGCTTACGGTGCGTGTTCTTTTGCCAGCTTCCCTTGCTCGGTATTTCGTAGATTTTGTGAGGCAGGTCGAACGCTTCCAGTGATTTTCGCAGCTTGCCAACTTCCTGTTCGTATGGCGTATCAGCAGTATAGAAACTTACAATCATCATCGTTTGACGTACATCCCTTCTGTGGATTGAGAAATATTGACCCGGCACATCTCAACAGCATCATGGATTGATTTGTGCTCAAACACCTTCAGGTGACTCGCCGGGCTGCAGTTAAATACCCGAAAGCCCACCTCATTCAAATAAGGCTTGAGCTGTTCTAAATACTTGGCAACATTTTTAAAGAGCCTGTTGTTGTGCTTGACGGCTGCCCGGTCCTCGAAGAAATACTTGTCATCACTGGTCATATGGAAATCAGCACCCAACAGGAACACGTTGCGAAAGCCCAAAAAATAGAGTATGTGCAACGCCGCCAGCATTACGGAGCGATTGCCGCCAGCGTCTTTGGGCTCACCCCAGACCACCTTGTCCTCATCGAGCCATTTCTTTGCATCGAAATCTGAGTGCCGTTTGTGGAAGAAGGTATTGGGACACTGCCATAGTTTCAGGTCGCTGTAGCCGCCCTTCTTGCGATCCCAGACAGGACGCTTGCGGTAATCGTACAGGGTGAACTTCATGATCGACGGGTCCTCCCAGATGCTTTGCATGAAGCGATATGGCGGATCCTGGCCAGTCCAAAGGTTCGTTCGTATTTTGTGGCCGCCATTGTTGAGGCTCATGGTCATAACACCGGGTGTGGAGGTAAGCTTTTCGAGATCGATGTCTTTTATGCTTGGACCATTACAGATCAAAAAGACGCTCTGGCCATGGAAAAGGTCGACCAGGTCGACAGTAGTTCCATCGCCTCGATAAAACACATCCTTATGCCATGCCCTGTGACGCTGGGGCTGTGATTCGATTATTACCTTTTTGTTATCTGCTGCCATTTTACCTGTGCCGAATCGGCTGCTTAGATAGTTTCTAAAATCCTCCGAGCTGTTTTGGCATTGGCCACATACATCGATGCACGCACTGACGACAGGCTCACCGCCGAGCTTGCCTGCCTTGCAGATGCCATGTAATGGTTTTGGTGACGGTTTCCAGTTTTTGCATTTGATCACCATATTGGGTCCACACTGGCAAAGCCCATGTCGAATTCGTAATAGTGCCACTGACCTATGCTCTCACCGTATTTGCCATAGCTGTTTGACACTGCAGTTACTGCACTTGGCGGCAGGTAACCGTTATCAGCCCAAAATGGAGCAGTATCCGTGTGATTTCGAAATTCACAACTTTCCTGGCCGGAAAGATAATTCATCCAAAACTCAAAGGTGTAACTGCCATCTGAATATTGCCAGTGGCATGGTGCATCGCGGGTCAAAATAAAGCTGCGTGTTTGGCTGTAATCGGGAACATCCTCACCATCAACGTACTTCCTGCCATAGCAGGTAAGCAGTACATGCGGTGGATAAGGTCCTGGAACCAGGCTGCATTCACCGATTTCATCCGAGCTTGGGATCACATCCGAACTGGGCCACAGGTCGCTGGATAACGCGTCAGAGCTTGGTAGATCAGAGCTTGGAAAATCGCTGGAAAGAGCCTCTTCACTTGAGACGCCAGAACTCATTGCAAAATCAGAGCTACCCCAGTCAGAACTTATAAAGTCACTGGAAAGCCCGTCACTGGACGGGAATCCGCTGCTTTGGGTTAATTCGTCACTGGAGGGCTGCTCATCACTGCTTAGCCCCTCACTTGATAAAGCCTCACTCGAGGCCAATTCAGATGATTGATCATCACTGCTTGGATGCTCACTTGAATCGGCATCACTGGAAAAGAAATCCGATGAAAGTCCTTGCTCACTTGAGGCTGCATCGCTCGAAACATCATCACTCGAAAGATCGCTAGAGAGGACACCCTCGCTGCTGAAAAACTCCGAAAAGTCTCCTTCGCTGGATCCCAACATACTGGACAGCAGTCCTTCGCTAATTGAACCTTCACTGAACGAACCTTCACCTGAAGATAATCCACCAATATCCGATTCATCACTGATGATGGCCTCGCTGCTGAGGATTTCACTGAGCAACACTTCGCTGCTTAGATAATCACTGCTGTAGTAGACACCATAGATTGCCAGGCACCACCACTTGCCGCTGCGATTAACTGCCGCGAATTCTGCGCCCACTTCGACATGTGGTATGTCGGTGACGTTGCAGATTACATCCAGCTTTTCCTGGACGACTTCACCGGCCGGGCCATACAGCTGGCCGACAAACATACTGTCACCGCCAAGACTGTCAACAATGACACCCATCCGAATACCGGTATCAGCCCGGTCTAAACGGACCAGCGACCACTTAAGGCCCGTACCGGCCTCTTTCCACAGTATGGTAGCCGAGCCGTTTTCGCTGCTTTGAAGACGGCTGGCGTCCCCTGCTATCGGCTGGGCAAAGCTGTGCGACTCGTCATAGACCTCGATCCGAACACAGCAGATACCGCTAATTGCAGCGCGGATGATCTGGCCCGGTGCGGCAGGTTCGAGCAGGATTGCGAATCGTCCTTTTGATTGTTCGGATGGCAGCTCGCCCTTTAAAGCGATCGAGTTTACAAAGCCATCGATATCTGCTCCCGGCTCGATTACCGGTCCATTTATCCCGACAACGCTGAAACGCGGGCAGGTCTGATTGGTCTCGTTTTTAACCAGGATGAACTGATTTTCAGGGGTAAGTCTGGCTGTACCTTCGGTGTTGAGCTGGCGACTCTTGTAGTCCTGGGCAGCATCGATGAAGGTGTTGTATGTCTGGGCGGGGATATTCAGTGGCTCGCCCGATTTGACTTTTCTCATTATGCACCGATCCCCAGCAGGCTAAAATCAGCGAGTGGATAGACCCTCTCGACGTAGACCGCAGTCGGCCGTTTGACGATCGCACCGGCCGACATGTCCTCCGTGTCCTCATAGCGAACCCACATGTAGTCCCACCCGCCTTTTACGATTCCTGTAATGCTGCCGACTGTGATGTTCGACTTGTTCTGGCTGGCGGCGAACTTGAAATTGACCTCCCATAACCCATCCTGACCGATGCTGCCGGTTGCACCTAAAAACAGAACTTCACCAACCGCAAAGCCTCTAAACGGCAGGTTATTGACACAACCAGTCAGGTTGCGATATGTAAGTGCATTCGCGTTAGCGTCTAAGATAAAGTGCCGCTCCGAGAAGTTAAAGACAGGGACCGTAATATCGACACCGGTGACATCGCTCTTGGTGACGCCGATCGCACCGCCATACAAAGGAGCCGTGCTTCCTGATTTTGCATAGGCACTGATGGTCGACAGGGACTGGGTGATGTGCTGTGTGCCGCCAGTGGTATCAAAGCTGGTGGCGAAGCTGTTTACATCAGACGCCCCGCTGCCGTAGTGCACTGCTCCTTCCCACAGATTCTGGGCCAGGTGGTCTATGCCGTGGCTGTTTCGCGGCATGTCCTGGTACACATCGGGCGTTTGGGCCAGCAGAGCTGAAAGAGCTTCACTCTCATCGTCCGTGCCCTGGACAATAAAGCTGCAGGTAGCAGATGGATTCTGGCCCTTGGTGATCTGCGGACTGTCGAATTTTTCAGCTACGGTTATACTCAACTGAACCGGCCTCCGGCGAACTTGCTGATATTTAAAATCTGCTTGGTATTACGAGCAGTTTCTTCGGTCGCCTGGGCCGTCCTGTCCATGGCATTGCCGCTGCCAAGTCCACCTGCTGCAAAGGCGCTGAACGTCCCGGTTATACTGACAGAGGCCATCTGGCTGCCGATAACGTCGGATACACCCGCAAGAGCGGATTTTAGGTCCTTGGCACTTTCTGTGGCATCAAGCTCGGGCGATTTATCATCCAGCCCATTGCGTTTATCGCGGGCGGACTTGATGGCTTCTTTCCACTTGCTTTTTGCCCTTGCCAGCTCTGCCTCATTGGCCGCGATCTTAGCGGCATGGTCCGCATCCATCTCGGTCAGCTTTGCGGCAGCTTCATCCTCTATCCCCGCCAAAATGGCGGCATTCTTTGCAGCTGCTGCATCTCGTTTTTTCTGACGCTCGGCTTGGAGCTGGGCGAGTTTCGTTTGCTGATCATCCTCTATCTTGGCGATTGCCTTCTGGCGTTCTTCGTCAACCAGCTTGTTTTCGGTCTCGAGATCCAGCGTGTCATCAAACAGGCTCTTGATCCAGTTCCAGGCCTTTTTAGCTCCAGCCTTGATCCTCTCCCAGCTTTTTGCAAAGAATGACACAAACTTATTCCACGCTCGCGAAAAGAATGAAGTCGTCTCGATCCATGCGACCTCGAGCCCATGCCAGGCCAGCTGGGCAGCTTCGACGATCGTGTAAAAAGTCTCTGTCATCCAGGTCTGCAGGTTGTACCATACTTTCTTGAGTGCATTGACCCCCTGCCGCCATGTAAGCTTCAGCGAGAGCCAGAGTATCCTTGCAGCAAGGACGACATCGCCAGCTGCAAGTGCATCGCCTATTCCCCTGAAGGTCTGGGTTGCGGTTTTGGCAAGCACTCCGAACCGATCGCCCAGCCAAGCCAGCGCTTTTGCACCGGTTTGGCTTGTAAACAGCAGATAACCTCCCAGGGCAACCACAGCCGTTATGGCAAGTCCAATGGGAGATATGATTGCACTTATAGCGGCGGCAACAACACCGAACGCGGCTGAGACTGCAGATGCAATGGTGGCCAGGACCCCAAAAGCCGCACCGGTAGCCGAGATCAGCATCCCAAGGACTGCCAGCGAAACACCGGTCAAAGTCAGCATGCCGATTATCTTTGCGAAGGTAACGACCAGGCCCTTGTTCTGCTTGATCCAGTCGGAGATGGATTTGACCAGGTGCACGATGTGATCGACGCTGTCGTTGAACGCACCGGCAAGAGCCGAACCGATATGGAAGACCGCCATCTTCACGACCTTGTTGAGCTTGTCCATGGTGTCAGTAAATACTTCTGCGGCCGCTGCATCTTCACTGGTCATAGTCAAGCCAAGCTGGCGTGCCTGTTTCTGCAGCTCTTCGATCCCCTTGGCTCCATTCGCAAACATTGGCAGAAGATTGGTGCCGGTCCTGCCAAAGAGGGTCATTGCGATTGCCGCCTGCCGGGTTGGATCGGTGATCTGGCTGATCCTATCGCCTAATAGCTTGAACTGATCTTCGGGTGAGAGCCCGTCGAGATCCTGGAACTGCAGGTTAAGATCACTCAGGGCATCGACAGAGGTGCTAAGCCCCCTCCCCGCATCATATACACTCCGCTGCATCCGACGAAACGCATTCTCAAGAGAGACGAATTCCGTGCCGGTCTGGCTTGCCACAAATTTAAGTTCGCTTAGAGTTTCAACCGACAGGCCTGTGCGTTTGGCCATCTTGGCGACCTGATCACCCATAGAGCTGAACGACTTTGATGCCATAACAAAAGGAGCGGCCAGGGCTGCACCGATCCCGGCGAGCTTTAGACCCATGTTCCGGATGGTATTGCCGAAAGCCATAATCTTTCGCTGGGCAAGACGCAGGCCTTGAACGAGTTTGCTGTTATCAGCAAACAGCTCGACATACGCCTTACCCGCCCTGATTCCTTTTGTGTTGGCCATTTTCAGTTACCTGTTTCTAATCTTCTGATAGAGGCAAACAGTACCAGCCTTCAGGCAGGTCCATCTTGCCTGCTACCGTTTCGCCCTGTTTGTCCTTTACCCAGACCTTTGCATTTTTAATCGTCTCACGCAGCCTCACCGGTGCACCAGCAGGAACATAAACAGTCCGCGTAGAACATCCTGCAAGCGGAACCACCAAAAGGATGAGAAAACAGAACCAGTGGTCTTTAATTTTGTTCCGCAGCTTCTTGGCGGTATCCTTATCCGGTGAGCCGTCTTCGCAGCTCGGCTTTGAACGCTTCTCGCCCCACTTCAGCAGGACATTCAGGATCACTGTGACCATCGCAGTCAGCCAGCTCATTTGTCAAGAGCTCCTGCAACCGCCAGCTCGTTGTGTTTGATCTGAATGCCTTCCTTGAGCTGCTCGATAGTAGTCTGCGAAGGCTGGCTGCCGTTGGCTTTGGCATAAGCCTGCAGTACAAATCGAAGTGCCCAGTCGAGCTTCCGCATACCGGCATTGTCGGTGTCGTCAGGGATCTGTTTTTCAGCAAGCCGGATGGCGGTTATGATCGAGCCTTCGTACTTTTTCCACTTGAGCTCGAAGGGATTGTACCTGCTGCCCAGCCACAGGAAAAAACCGACTGTAGCGGCCCATACGGCTGCAAAACCGAAGCTGGAATTACAGAACCGCCAGATCATTTCCATTACGTTACTTATGTCCATTGAAATTACCTTTCCGGCCGGTGAAGGCCTCTTTTAGAAGATGTATGTTGCTCTCGTCGATTACTATCGCCTGGGATTTATCCGAGCCGTTCTCGAGCGGATTGAAATCGGCGGGCTTAAAGCTTCTGCTCTTTTTGGGGTCGCGGTTGACGTTTGCCATCATCGCAAGGACGGCAGATGTATGTGACCAGTCATTCTGCATCTTTCCCTCTGCCATAAGCAAAACCTCACGCAGAGTCAGCCCGCCCGGATCGATGCCAATCTTGCCTGCTATCTGCCAGAGATCGTTCCATCGATCAGCTTGTCTATGTCGATCGCGTCCACCCTTTGTTCGATCGTTCTGATGGCTGTCTCGATCACTTTTGCCTGTGCCGCGACCGCCTTTGCCCTGTCCCGACGGCCGCGTTTCTGGAAAAAATCAATCAGCTCCTCGTAAAAGGCCTTTTGAGCAGCCAGGATCGTTTCACCACCCATGGACTGGCCGAACTGCTGATCCGAGACGTTCAGCTGGTCTGCTTGCGGTTTGCACAGGCAATAGATCACATCGCACAGCAGGATTTCATCGGTCCCCAGCCTGGTCAAAAGAGGCGGGTCGCCGTTTTCGGGTTCAAGAAGGTTAACGCCCAGAAGATCACGCACACGCTTGGCCGAATCTATGTTGAGATTTATGCTCCACGTCCGATCACTGCTATCTGTAAAAGTTTTCATTATTCGCTATCTCCTATGCTGCTACAAACCATTCTGTAAACTTGGCAAGCTTGGCGGTAACACTTACCGTCACAGCTTCTTCGAGGGGTTCATTACGGCTAAAATTCGTAATCGACCAGTCACCGGCGGGCCCTTCCGAGCCAGTCACAGTGCTGTCGCCGGTAAGCACCGCCATGCCTACAGTTCCCGAACTCAAGAACGCTGTCTTTATCGCATCAAACTGCGCATCGCCCGGCCGCCATACCATCTCAAACTCACAGTTACATTCACGCAACGTTGGTGCGGTCGCTCGCCACCCGCTGTTTCCCCGAGTGGAGATATCCGCCTCACCAGCCTCCAGGCTCAAGGTGACATCCTTGACGTTACTGTTTTCGGTCATCGTGGCGACATCCGCACCAGCATCGCCCTGGTAAAGCTTGGCGTTCATACCAAGAATAAAATCTGCCATCTATCCGGCTCCTTACTTAATCGCATCCTGCCACATTCCAGGCAGTTTGGGTTGTTCTTTTTCATAAGCCGGACCCATGAAAGGTCTGGCCTTGACTTCGATTTGCTTTTTCTTATCCTTGTTTTTGACCGTTGTACGACCACCATATTCCAGCACGCTTGGAGTCTCGCCCTGTTTGCTCTGCAGGTCCACCGGGCCGATCACCACTGATCTGTTCTTGGGTTCATAGCCAAAGAAGATAAACCTTTTCAGCAGACCACTGTGGCTGCTTGGAGGTTTGCCAGGCGGTGCCGATTTCTTGCGTTTTCGGATACTGCTTCTAGCAGAACGTCTTACATATGCACCGAACCGGCTTAGAACTCTTCTCGTGGTTTTGTCAACCGACTTAATCACGGCTTTGTCATTGAAGAACAGATATTTTAATTTCATGTTAGCTTCATTGCCCTACTTCTGGACCGTGGTATCGGTGGTCTGGGTCAGTGTTGCCCTGGCATCAGTAAAACATCCGGACTTGTGGTAGTGCTTGGCCTGGCCGTCTTCGACAACCGTGCTGACATCTGTCGCATCTGTTATTTCCTGCCCGCATTTATCACATATTACTTTTATCACTTTAAAATCCTTTCAGATGCATGGCCTGGTAGACCGGGTGTCTTTTAACTTTGTAATTGTCATCGAGCTGGTTTATGGACTGCAACGCCCACAGGCACTCGCATTTGCCCTCGCCGTTGTTCCACTTGATCTGCCTGGCAATTTCTGATTTAAGCAGTATGGCCCCGAACTGGATATGCTCGACGATCGGATCCACCCGGATCCCGGCACCGACCAGATCTCCATCTTCTTCGAGCATCTCGCGAAGGCCAAGGATGGCATGCTGCGGTATCAACACATCGGCGTCGAGCAGGAATACATATTCGGTATCGACCGCCTGGCAGAGCTTATAGCGGACATATGGAATGTTCTTGGACTTGCCGCCAAGCATCCGCTGGACCGATTCGAGCTTTATGTCAACCGGACCAAAGATGCCGTTATTGATGGCGGCCCGAAGCATCTCGACAGTTCCATCGGTACTGCCGTTATCCATTATCAGGATCTTGGGTTTTACATCCTGCTGCAGGCACCGCTTCAAAACCGTCATTATGGTTTCGGCGTTGTTGTATGTAGGAATGGCAAACGTAATATTATCCATCAGTCTTTCCTTATGAATATCAGATCATAGTAAGGCGGCAGGTTGTCCTCGAACGTCTCGGTAATGGGGCTGGCACCATGTGAATGTCCATAAAACGGCACAGGATAAGTGCAGCCAAATTCTACATAAACCGGACACCCACCTTCAAATGCGGTGCACCCGCCATGGCAGTGAACGTGAGATTGTGAGCCGCCGATTCCGCCGACTGAACTTGCGCCCCTGACGAAACGGTTTCTAAGATCGGGAGTGCCGTTGCTACCGTCACAGACGCTCCATCCCCTTGGCACATCGCTTAAAAGCCCAGACCACATGATTATCATGCCTGGTGCAAATACATCACCTCGATGCGGCATTACCACGTACCTCCAACAACAGTGACTCCGTCACCAGCTGAACCCTTGACGTTTATCCGAGCCAGGTCGACGCGGATAAAGGTGTGCCACTCACCCGGAACCAGCGGCACCTGATCACCTGTATCACCAAGCAGGATTACCTCAGATGAGTTGCCACTCAGGGCGGTAACCGTCACGGTTCCGACTGTCTTGCTTTCGGACAGCTGCTGGAACTGGTCTGTTAAATCAATTTTTCGGGCGATGATGTTGTTCATTTCATCACTTTGTAAGTAAGGGTCAAAATACTAAAAAACGTCCTGTGCTCCGATAAATGTGAAGGCGAATAGATGGGCTCGTTATGACACCCTGCCCACACGGCGTTGGGCACATCGGGTAATGCAAGACACGCGAAGAACTCAGCAATCTCTTCAGTGAGCGTCATAAGACCGGGTAGCTCATCGTCGACTTTGCCGGTGAGCTTTTTTTGAATACCGACATCCACCTGGTGCTCATACTGCCGCATCGCCCTGCTTGCGTTAGTCGTATCCACCGAGCGGGGGACGACCGTCACCGTAAGATCCTTTAACTGTGCCAGGGAGAATTCTGGCAGCAGTTTTCTCTCGGCTGTGAAGGCCTTTGAGAACTGGTGGCCATTGAGCTCGGCAACGATCGCATCGGCTAGTTTTATGCTAACTGACATCACACACCTCGTACCAGTTGAACCAGCAAGCTGACAGAACTTGTAATCACAGCTGCTGTAATCAGCCACACCAGCTTGTTCCTTGTCGCCTGGGCACGCTCCAGGCGATCGATGCGAACCTTGAGTCCCAGCTCACCGTTGCCCCTGATCGCATCATCGAGCTTGTCGATCTTGCGGGTCAGCTGGGCAAACTCGTCTTTGCAGACATTTTCATACTGATGGTCGTTGCAGGTCATAATTTAAAAGTCTTTCTAAATTTGCTTGGTGTGGATCCGATACATATTCCTGTCCGGCCCAGTCCATCTCCAGCATCCATCACCGGACAGATTCATCACCTCAAAGGTCTTATCCTCGGCAACAATCGTATCACCGGGCTGCGGTTCAAATCCAAGAGCCGCCGAGGCAATCAGAAAATCCCAGACGAAACTTCTGATCGAGATGCCGTGTTCATCTTCCAGCTGTAAGTCTGTCTTGGCAAACACGGCATTTATACTCACCTCTATCTGATCCTGCCGATAGATGATCTGGCTGGAGCAGTGCTTTGTAAGCATCTGCCCCAGCCAATCGAGACCCTGGTTCAGCATGTCGGTCATGGTGACAGTCTCAAACGCACGGCCGTATCATCATCACCAGCAGCAAGGATGCACTTGCCCATGTACTTGTTCGCTCCGCTGCCGTCACTGGTGGTGGCCTGGCTGTCAACCTCGTCCCAGTAAAGCTTAGCCCCGGCCGCGATCGCCTCACCAACACCGGTCGCCTTGGGCACATCGAATACTCCTACCACAGCCAGTGCACCAAGCTCACCTGCTGCGATGTCGAGCTTCGCAATCCCTACCAGATCGCCCTGGACGACCACATCGCCTGCTGTGACATCGACGTCCGGCGTATAATCGATCGCATCGCCTCTTTGCTTATAAACTGCTGTCATATCTATCTAACCTTTCCTGTTACACACCATCAGATTTGAGCATGCCACGCCAGTCCTGCTCGCGGATGCCGATATCAAAGTAAACCCTGAACCACATACCAAGCGTGTTGAAATCAGTATTGCCTCGCTCGATCGTCGGACTGCGTCTGCCCTTGAGATAGCCGATTTCGAACGTATCAACCTGAGCAGGGTTGCCGAACAGATACCACCCAGTCTCTGAACTGCCCGGATAATTCGCGTTGGTCAAATACGGACTGGAGAGAA
Organism: Anaerohalosphaera lusitana; assembly: GCF_002007645.1. Classification (GTDB taxonomy): domain Bacteria; phylum Planctomycetota; class Phycisphaerae; order Sedimentisphaerales; family Anaerohalosphaeraceae; genus Anaerohalosphaera; species Anaerohalosphaera lusitana. The sequence continues at coordinate 1,241,233 of NZ_CP019791.1, read as the reverse complement.
CGGTAAGATTCTCATCGGCCATCGCGTTCATCGCAGGCATAATCGTCGGATCCGTCCCGGCAGAAGCATCACCGCCGGACATGATCAACTGAGCACCCCTGGTCAGCCGAATCGCATCGAACTTGAGATTTGTCGGGACCAGCATGAACTTGGGTTCCACGCTAATGGGCTGGCCGTCCGCATCGGTCTGATCCAGATACATCTGCACGGCCTGAGTCAATGCCTCGTGTGAGAGTGCACTGTCGGTGCCGGTCAGGATGTTCTTGTGACCTGTATGGAACAGAGCCTTGTTGTCACCCTGCTTGGGATTGGCCAGCAGACGCTTGAAGAATAACTGATCGATAAGTCGAGCTGCCCTGTTACCCATAGAGGTGGGAAACTTCATGAAAGCCCCAAGGTCATCGTTGATGATCATCTTTCGGGTCAGGACAAACTTCTTACCATAGGTATCGAGCTGGTTGGTGGCCTTGTCCTCTCGAACACTGCCGTCCTTGATCTCACCATCAGCTGCGACCGGCTCAAGATCGCCAACATCGGTCAGCCTGAAACGCTCGTTTTCCTTAAAATCGTTGAGGTCACCATCCGAGCACAGTCTCGGTGCGATCAGTGGCTGAGACTGGAATGCCTTGAGCATTCGCTTGTTCGCCACGTTGGAGAGAATGCCCGGCAGGCTGACCGTACTGAATGCCGCCTGGATAAGGGCGGTATCACTGTCACCGGGCACGGACATCCCTTCGATGCGTATGCATTCCAGCAGCACATCAGGCAGTGCCTTGGCCCGGATTTTATCAGCCGCCTCGACGGTTGCCTCTCCATAGTCTTTGAGCAGCTCATCGCCGGACAGGCCTGCACGCAGGCAAAGAGCTGCTTCAAGGGTGTTTTTCATAGTATCTCCCTGGGGTTGACGTTTAACACTGATCCCGACATCGGCCTTGGGACGCGACTCGCGGATGGCCTCGAGCACAGCTTTTGATGTTTTTTCGATCGACCAACCGGCCGTGATCGCCTGCTCTTCGATGTCGTCATACTCACCACCGCATAGATTCCTGATCGCAGCGACTCGTGTGCGTTCCTGCGATATGGCTTTAGCTGCGATCTCGGTCTGGTCGATTGGTTCAGCCTTCGCAGGCTCTTCTGCCCCCTTTGCCTGTGCCTGGATCTCTTGCTCTTTCTCGTCGGTCTTGAGATCGAACATCGCGGCCACTTTCATATTGGTACTGTCATCAGCTCCAACTGCCACTACGGACACCTCACGAAGGTTAGAAGCCTTAATGTGATAGAACGGAGCATCATGCTCGATGCCGTTGACAGTACGGCTTCCGGTCTTGACCAGCTCGGCATCGACGACCTCTGCGCCAATCGAAAGCTGCCAGTCGGCACCGGCCTTGGCCTGCTCAACAATGCCCTTGGCAGTCCCGGCCGAGGATGTGATCTCACCGCTTATGACAAGGCTACTCTCTTCGATGCTTGCTGAGACCATGCCGACACGGGAGGTCGTGCGGTTTTCGTGGTTGGTAAGCAGCGGCACGTTTTCTGGGATCTGCAAACCTGCCAGATCCACCACCACTGGATGTTTCCATCCGGGCAGATTCATTTTGCCGCCCGAATAGGCGAGACCCGAAACTCTCGGGTTCTGTGAGGAATTACTCTCGGCTTTAATCGTCAGAAACTCTTTCATGTATTTGACTCCTGAAAACTTTCTTGTGCAGGTTTTGGTTTTATTTCGATAAGACCAAGCTCGGTCATAACTTTCTTTTCACGAGCGAGCTGGCGAAGTTCTTCTTCCCAATCACGTCCTTGCCGGGCATATTCATAAGCCAAAGTCGTGGTTTTACTCTTTAGCCTGGCTGCCTGGGCATTGGCTTCCTTGTAAGGATCAACATGCTCCATGCCATCCCAGAACCACTGATGGGTTGGCAAAGAGGCAAATCGATCGCCTCTAAACATCGAGTATTCCAATAGCCAGCTTTGCAGGATCCGGTCCAGTACGTTCGATGCCGTAAATGCCTGGTCGATCCTGATCGCCTTATAGTAGGTCTGATGATCCAGCCTGCCGGATGAGTAGTTGTAGCCCGATGAGTTACCAGCCGCCACGTTGAACGGCATGTTCAAACAGCGGGCGATTTCGTTAAGTATTTCCTTTTTAAACTCAGCATATGTCGTCGCGGGCTGCTTTGGATCCAGCTGGGACATCTTCCAACCGCCCGGCATGGTTAAGAGCATGTTCCTCTCAAGCTCGATCAGATCCATCGGCTCGACCGCATCAGCTTCACCCGTTGCCGGTGCATCAGTGTACAGAATGCCAGCAAAGTTCGCTGCCGACTCGGCCGCCGTCAAGACAGCCAGCGTAAACCTTCTAAGCTGGGCAAACAGCCCCAAGGCCGGTGTAATCTCAGGGATCCCGCGATGCAGCTCCGGTCGATCGCTTCTGAAAACGTGAATCATCGACGAGGCCGGTATAATCACAGCCTTCTGCTGATAGTCCAACGCCGCACCACCTGGATGGTATCGCAGAACCCTGTAGCTTACCGGGTTGCCGAACGCATCCAGCCGGATCCCGTCTATTTCATCATCGCTCTGATTGAAGCTAAGCTCGCTCGTAACCCGGTCAGCTTCTATCAGCTGCAGGTCCAGCTGGACCGGATGTCCAACTGACGGGTTATCAGCCAGGACCGCAAACGATTCTCCGTCCTGGCATCTGGCCATCCTCATCGTTCTAAGCTTTGCAGCCAGTCCGATCGACTGGGACCAGCTTGAAAACTCGTTTTCGATCTCACGATTCAAACATGCATCTTCAGTGAGCATCTGCAGCCTTGGTCCGGTCCCGATCGTATCGTTGGCCAGCGTCAAAACTATGCCACGGGCATAGCTGTTATTGGCCACTTCGTACCTGGACCGTTCTCTGAGTGCCTTGCGAACCTCCGGCGAGGCAGCCATATCGGCTGAGAAACCGTCAGCCGCCGCCCAGTGCTTTTGATTCTCATTGGTGGTCTGTGCGGCGTCATACCGACCTCGGATTCTCGCTGGGCCTCGCCGGAGCTCGCTTGCAGAAGCACTTTTCTTCTCGGTTGTTCTATTGAAAATTGTATTAAGTAGCTTCAAACCCTCATGCTCCCGGCGGCACCATCTTGCTCATTTGAATACCAAGTCCCTTTGATCTGGCTGCCTTCTTGGAGGCCAGGTAACGATCAACTGCTATCTGATCAGTCAAACCATGCTGTTCAACTTCACCGGCATCACCTCTGACCTTCTTTGGGCCCTGGGCATTCTGTTCCAGGTTTTGTTCAAGTGAATCGCTCATTCGCCATCTCTCAAAATTGATCTCACATTTATTTCTTACCCGGCAAACGGGCAAATTGGCGAAGAACGCGAAGAAAAACTTAGTGCCTGCGAAGATTTCTTTTGAGATTGGAAAGTTTGATTCTTTTGCGAACATCTGCAGCCTGAGTCTGCGTTCCCGGCAAGACCGCACCCTGGATACTTGCCGCAACAGCACATCCAACAATCCCATCAAACCAGTGGTTGTCGTTAGCCTCAGGTCGCAGCTTCCATTCATCGACCGTCCTGCCGCGACCTGATGTCTTAACGCGATACTCGGCCAGAAGATGCTCGGCAAAAAGCTGATGGACAACCGGGTTGCGGCCGTACAACGAAAGGCATCCGCTATCACCCATAGGCACTGCCATGCGGCTGTGAATGAAAGATTTCCAGTAGTTGGTATCATAAAGAACGTGACGAATGGCTCGCTTGCCTTTTACGTTGGGTATTCGCCAGTTGTGGCCAACTCGGTCTCCACGTTTTTTCTTGTACTCGATAAACGGCGTACTGGCTGCGCCGACATACCTTCCATGGCTTGGGAAGATGACCGAGCCGAACTGAGATTGACGGCAGAACTGGTAGACCACATCAGTCGATGTACCCCAGTTAGCGTCGATCAGACAGCGGTCGATCTTGATAAAGGCTCCATCATCCCGCTGCCATTCCCTGGAAAGGTAATCCTCGGTTAAAGATTCAAGCCCTGCATAGATGCTGCCTTCAAGCCCTGCTCCCTTTTTTATGTCGGTCAGGGTAGGTCTGGCATCGCGAAGGGTAAAGTATCTCCGCTTCTGATCAGGATAGGCTCCGTAATCGACCACATAGCCGCTAAAATTGCTCTCCCATGCACAGACAACATAAAACAGCAGCTTGCCTTGCACATCGATGAACATCGTCATATGGTCACAACCGATTGGGATCTCACCCGACTTGAAGCCGTTCAGCTTTTGGGCGATCTCATCGACGGTTAAAAGCTCATCATCGCCAGCATTTTCGGGCAGAGGTTCGTTCTGATACTCCGCCCAGAACGCGGCTTCATCTTGTAGCTTTAGATTCATGGCGTGCTGGATGGCTGAGAGTTCATCATGGTTGTATCGCCTGGCCCAGGCGACCTCGGCCCCGGCATCCATAGTCTCTTGGTGCTGTCTGTAGAACTCGGTCGCATCTCGCATATCTCCATGCTCTCGCAATGAGTCTGCCCTGATCTGCGCGTATTTATCCCAGAGTCTCTCATCGTCAGGAAACGAATAGACCATCTTTGTTCTCTCACCATTCCATTCGGGATGTTTTTCGCGGTCGAGTATTCGGTCCGCCATATCACCGGGACGGATTACAGTGCACGGCATGATACCAGAGATCTTTTTGCCCGGTCCGGCTAAACCAAGAACCGCACCAGCCAGTATCCTCTCTCTGTTTGCGCATTGACTTAGCGACCGGGCCGATTCATCGGTCTGGGGGTCATCAAGGATCACCAGGGATGGACGCACCGTCTGACCATCTGGACGCTTGAACTTCATACCACGGATCCGGCCGGTGATACCCGCCACTCTGATGATAGCCCCCGAAGCTGGTGAGCCTTCAATGGTTGGCAGCACAATCTCATTGGCCGTCCAGCTGATCTGGGTTCGCTGGCCATTGTAGAGCTGACCGCTGCAGCGGTTCGCAATACCATCGAGTGAATGGATCGGATAGCACACTGACGGGAAATCCTCCAGCAGCAGATCGTTGGATTCGAGTTCGGTCTTAATAGATTCGAGCATACCAAGGGCGTGCCCTTCATCACTTCCAAGCAGCGTCACGAAGTTGCGGTGGCCGTAGACCAGTGCCCAAAGACATGCCGTCTCTGCAAGGGTAGATTTGCCACTGCCACGCGGCATTGCCATGGCAAACAACCCACCATGCAATACCGCCTGTTCGATCCTGAAGATGACCCTCAAATGGTCATCCGACCACTCCAGGCTGAAAGTCTGCGGGAAATACGACTCACAAAACAGCCTGAAATCATTTTTACACGCCTGCTTCCTCCTGCTATCGACTACCTGGGGAAGCTCGCCGATCTCACGACCCGCTGCCGAAAGCGATGCATTGCGGGCACGGGCGGCCTCTTTCATGGCCTCATAGTCGCGCGGCCCTTCGGACTCGGTCTTTGGCCTGTGCCGCTCATCGACAAGCCAGGCGATGTATTTGAACAGGTTCACCATCTTGCCGTCAGAGGAGATTCTATAGCCTGCCTGCTGGCGATGCCGAAAGATCTTCGTCCCCTCGGCAACCGTTCCAAGGCTGGTCGAGTTCAAGAGCCTGGTAAGCTCTGCTGGTTTTAGCCTGGATGGATCAATCGCCACGGCCATCCTCCTTCACCAGCCAGGCTGCGTACTCGACTATGTTGATAGTGCCGTCCTCATTGACTGGCGCACCGGCCTTGATGTCCGCAGATATTGTCTCGGTATTTGCGAACTTCGAGCCTGATTTTCGCAGGATCTCGGCGGCTTTCTTTGGCGAGATAGCAGTGATTCTGGCAGCATTGGAGGACATCTTCGCACACACCTGAAATTATCGTAAATTCTTTTGAAATAACGGCTTACATGACTTGATTAAGCCCGCTTTGATGGTAATGTCTAACCAGCAAAAGCGAGCTAAACCATTTTAGAGCAAGGACTTACAGAAAGGCACAACATGCGTATCACGCGAATCGAATTCGAAGGACAGATCGGCTACTTCGCCACCGCACACCGCAAACGCTACACTGATCACATCGAAGTAGAACTTCTCACTCCGGATTTTCCAAACGGCAAGCAGTATCAGATCGCGGCCAATAGCGAAGAGGACATCTACGCGATGGCCGAGCAAATGCAGTTGAGCCTTGAAGGCTATCGCGGCACCAACTCCGACATCCACGACTATTACCGAGAACTCATTCGTCTTGGCAAATTTTAAGAACCCTCTAACGAAAGGAACGAAACATGAAAGCTAACCAACTCAAACCCGGAACCATCTGCTCCTGCAAAGTAGGCTCGAACACCACGCAGGTAAAACTGCTCGAAGCAGAACCCAAAGGCGGATGGAAAGTTGAGAGCCTTACCAGCGGCAAAACCATGACCATCCGAAACGCCGACAGGCTAGAGCCTGCCGACACGGCCGAGAAAAGCTCCAAGGCCGACAAGTCCCCGGCCAGCAAAACCAAAGGCCACACGGGGGGACCTAAAGGCTCTGAGGCCAAACGCGAGAGCAAGCGGCTGTCGCTTCTCGATTCGGCCGCTGTTATTCTCGAAGTCATCAGCCCGCTGTCCTGCAAGGACATCGTCGAAAAAGCGATTGAGACAAACATCTGGCAACCCAAGTCGGGCAAGACACCTGCCAACACGCTCTATGCCAGCATCCTTCGTGAGATCAACACCAAGGGCGACGACTCGCGGTTCCGCCGGGCCCAAGAGAGAGGCAAGTTCGAGTTGGTCAACTAAAGACACCATTAACCCTTCACCTCCCCAGCCCCGGTATTTTCTGCCGGGGTTTTCTCGTGCACAGTTGGCCTTGACTTCCGTATATACAATGTGTATACTTTGTTAAACACATTTGCTAAGGATAAAATCATGATTAAAAAGCTTACAAAACACGGCAACAGTTATGCCATGGTCATTGACAAGCCTATCCTGGACCTGCTCCAGGCTACGCCCGAGACATCTTTTGAGATTATTTCCGATGGCCGTTCGCTGGTTCTAACACCCGTTCGCAGCCCCGAACAAGAAAAGAAATTTCACGATGCCGTCAGTATGATTCACGAGCGATTCGGCAATGCCATGAAAAAGCTGGCTGAGTAACTCATGCAAATTCCTTACTTCCTTGACCTTGAACAAGTCCTGCGATTGCACGGCAGTCTTATTGAGAATTACGGAGGCCTTGCTGGCGTTCGAGACATGGGCTTGCTCCAATCTGCAATTGCAGCCCCTCAAGCCGCCTATGAGGGTCAGTTTCTTTACAATGACATCTTCGAGATGGCTGCGGCTTATCTTTATCATCTTGTTCAAAACCATGCTTTCCTAGACGGCAACAAGCGAATCGGAGCCGCCTCGGCGATCGTCTTTCTGGCAATCAATGACATCCAAATTCAAAACGACGAAGAAGGACTGGTCGAAATAACTCTGGGCGTAGCTAAGGGCCAGATAGGCAAAACAGAAATCGCCAAGTTCCTGCGTTCCAATGTCATAGACCCAATGCCCTAATCCTCAACCCCGGCAACTGCTGGGGTTTTCTCATTGGACCGCTTGGCCTTGGTCCCTGTGAATTCTTCGTACCTTTTGACAATCACATCGCAATAGGCCGGGTCGAGCTCCATCCCAACACACCGCCGTCCAAGCGTTTCTGCGGCGATCAGCGTCGTGCCAGAGCCCATGAACAGATCGAGCACCAGATCGCTGCGTTTAGAGCTGTTTACCAGGGCTCTCTGGACTATCTCCACCGGCTTCATGGTCGGGTGCAGCCGGTTGGCAGCTGGCTTCTTTTCCTGCCAGAGTGTGGTCTGTGTCTTGTCGCCGTACCACTTGTCTGATTCGCCTTTGATGTGAGCATAGAAAATCGGCTCGTGCTGGAACTTGTAGCGGCCGAATCCGAATGCCCCACAGTTCTTGGCCCAGATGATCTGGTTGCGGACTTCAAACCCTGCCTGCCGCATTGCCAGCTCTGTCTCGAGCTGCCACGACGATGCATGGCAGATGTACAAAGATGCGGTTTCCTGGATGCTTTCACGGAACCGGGTAAAGAAGGCGTCCATGAACGAAATGTAATCGGCCTCGCTGAGATTGTCGTTGTCGATGGTCATCTGCTCGGCAGTGCCGCCTACGTAGTTGACCCCGTATGGCGGGTCGCTAAAAACCATATCCGCCAGGCAGCCATCCATGAGTCTTTCGACATCTACCCTGCTGGTCGAATCGCCACACATGAGCCGGTGATCACCAAGCAGCCAGATGTCCCCTCGCTTGGTGATCGGCTCCTCCGGCGGCTCGGGAACAGCATCTGGATCCGTGAGCCCCTCGACCACGGCTTCGCTGTCACCATCCAGCAGCTTATTCAATTCCTCTTCATCGAACGCCAGCATGCCAAGGTCAAACTCTGCTTCCTGCAGATCGCCAAGCTCAATCTTGAGCTGACCCCAGTCCCACTCCGACAACTCGCCGGTCCGGTTATCCGCGATCCGGTACGCCTTGACCTGCTCGGGCGAGAGATCCTTGGCCACGTGGACAGGGACTTTTTCCAGGCCAAGTTTCTGTGCCGCCTTGAACCGGGTGTGACCACAGATGATCACACCATCTTCGTCCACCACGATTGGCTGACGAAAGCCGAACTCCTTGAGGCTCTGTGCAACGGCATCCACAGCCTCGTCATTGAGGCGCGGGTTGTTTTCGTAGGGTCTGATCGAGTCGGTATTTCGCTGGGTAATTCGCATATCGTTTCCTGGGATAAGTAGCAAGTAATCGGCTACCCATTTCTTACCCGGTAAAACGGCGTTTCGGCGAAAAAATCTGTTATGCACAAAAAACAAACTGTGGTCAGTAACGTGACTGGTTCCCGCTGCCTTTTCCTGCCATTTTGGCAGGAAGGACCCATTGGCTTGCGATCACCCTACGTCTTTGGGGTTTATTGCGGGGCGTTTCAGACGCCCGCATATACCCCCGTAGGGGGTAGAGTGTGACCATGTCCAAGCATATGTCCCAAATCAAATTTTGTAAACCACTGTAAATACAAGACTTACAGAAATCAACCCTTGGGACATCAGACACGTTTTCTGACATGACCTTATACTGCGCCGTGTCCTACGGGACATGAAACCCTTAACTTCCTGTAAAATAAGCACTTACGATTTTAAAGTTGGGACATGGTGTCCCTGATTTTAGGACATGATGTCCAAGCCATGTCCCGGCCATGTCCCAAATCATAATGCTAGTATGAACTGTATATCTAAAGCAATCCTTTAGCTTTTGCCTTGTATTTCTAAATCATACCTGCTATATTTACCTTGTATTTCTAAAGCAGTGGAGACAAACAATGAAGCGGATCGCCGAAAAAAAACTACTTGCGTGGATAAATTCCTACCGCCGCAAACCACTTGTAATCCGTGGAGCCAGGCAGGTGGGCAAGACCTGGCTTGTAGAAAACTGTCTGGCGAAACAATTTGAGAAGTACGTTAAAATTGACCTTGAAAAACAACCTCAATTCCATGCAGCATTCGAAGGAGACCTAACACCTAACAGGATGCTGGAGGTCATCGAATTGCACGCGGGGCGCATCACACCCGGCAAAACATTATTGTTCATCGATGAAATTCAAGGCTACCCTCGGGCAATCACTGCTTTGCGATATTTCTATGAAGAACTTCCCGAACTGCACGTTGTTGCAGCTGGTTCGATGCTGGAATTCGCGTTTGGTGGAATTTCCGTCCCGGTCGGCCGAATCGAATATCTTCACATAACGCCGATGACATTCTACGAATACATACTGGCCATCGGTAACGAGATTATCGCCGAAAGACTACTGGAGCACCCCAAAGATCATTCTGATGCCCTTGTGGAGGCCATTCACCAACATTTACGAGACTACTTCTTCATCGGCGGCATGCCTGAAGCAGTAGAGGCATACCGGGACACGAGATCAAAGCTGGAGTCTTACAAAATACATTCGCAAATCATCTCATCTTATCGAGAGGATTTTGCCAAGTATCGCCCTTCAGTTGACTATGCCTGTTTGGATGGAGTACTGGATTCGGTTGCCCGAAGCACTGGCCAGCAGATTAAATACACCCAACTTTATGAGCATGCGTCAGGGGTAACCAACCACAAAGCATTCGATTTGCTCTGTAAGGCCAAATTGCTTAACAGAATATCTTCGGCTAATCCATCCGGCTTGCCCTTGGGAGCCTCGCAAGGAAAGCGATTTAAAGCATCCATGCTGGACATCGGACTAATGCAGCACATGTGTGGCATCGATCCCTCAATTGCGGTTGGTAAGGAGAATCTTTTATCAATTTACAATGGTCAGCTTGCCGAACAGTTCGTCGCTCAGGAGCTGCTTGCCTGGCATACGGATAAGCTCTTTTACTGGTCACGCACTGCCAAGAGTTCCAATGCCGAGGTAGATTATCTTACGGTTCGCGACAGCACTATCTATCCGATCGAAGTTAAATCCGGCCCCGCCGGGCGACTTAGAAGTCTGCATTTATGCCTTGAAGCTTATCCCAATTGCCCACAAGGCTGGGTATTGCAAGATGGTCCGTACCAGGAATTGCCTTCGCAAAAACTCATCTTCTGGCCCCTCTATGCTACCCCACATCTGGGAAATCGCCAGCAGCTGCCGTTAGAGGCTTAATTCCTGTCGAACCCTGTTAACCTGCCTGACTGAACAACTCGTAACTTCTGCAATTTCCTGCGGAGGTTTACCGGGGTCATGTGTAAGCAAGGCCGCCGCCCACAGACTTTTTTCACCAGAGATCCCGGCACGATTTTTGACATAGACCATTCTTGAGCCAGCCTTTATTCTAGTGCACAAGCCATTCTCCATGGCCAGAGACAGCATATCGTTTGCCTTGCGTTCAGAAAGCCCAAGTATCTGCCCCGCTTCGTACACGATCGAATTCTTGGAGCATGGATCGTATGGTGCGACACAGCGATCGACAAAGTCCTCCAGTGACGGCGGCTTGTCCTTGGCTTTGGGCTTTGCCATTCCCAGCAGCTGTGATGTATCTACCTCATCTGTTCGCGAAAACAACGGCCACTGCCAATGCAATGCTATTGGGTCAATTGGTGCCCAACTGCGAATACCCGCTTCCATGACGAATATATCCTGCTCTTCATGTGGACGTATCACCAGATGGGTATCGGCCGCTCGCGATTGACTGCCTGCACCTGCACCGACATCGGTTACAGATTTGCCGGACTGATTGCCCTTGCTGGAATGGTGGATCAGCACAAAACCGCACTTCATCAAAGCTGCGTAACGATCTATCATATTGTAGATGCCTGCAATGGCACCGTTGTCGTTCTCATCAGTTCCAACCGGCAGTGTGCGATAGAATGCGTCAATAATTACCAGCTTATAACAGTTAGACTGCAAGCTCTGACAAATATCCCCGATAGAAACAATATCCTTTAGCTCACCTCTCAGCGAGATAACATCCACGTTTCCATCTAAGAGCCGCGCAGGCAAATTCATTGCCTTGCATACTTTCTCATAACGATCGATGATCAGATTTCGATGTAATTCGTTGTCGATGTGCAGGATTTTCCCTTGTTCAACTTCGAATCCCATCCAATCTATGCCTGACGCTATGGAAACGGCCAGTCGCATCGTGAGCCAGCTTTTACCCATCTTGGGCGCGGCAATGACATTCATTGTCTCACCTTCGCGCAACAGGCCATGAACCACTGGTTTGTTAAGACCACTGAATGTCTTGCGCAATTGGGCCAGTGAGTGAACTTCAATGCCATATGGCAATGGTGGAGACGCTTTTGCGGTCCCATCACACAACTTGCCAAGAATACCCGTCAGATCCACATCACCATCATCTGGCCCGTACCCGTCGGTTTTGAGTGCGGCAATAGACGCCGAATCGTCCCCGCCATATTCGAGCAGCTTATACACACCGAACCGATTATAGCCCTGCCTGGCCTCGAATGGATGGGCATTATCGCTCCACACATAAAAGACAGTGCCATCATAAGTAGCTGAATGCTGGCCGGTGGATTTGCCGGGCCTGTACCAGTACTGCTGATCAGATTCACTTTTGAGCGTCCAGCCATGCTTTTGAAGAATAGCCGTTATGTCGCCTCGCTCGTTGAAATCGTCGATTGGTGAGACGGTCGAGATTGTCGGTTGGATCTCGTCAGCCGAACTATTCGATGTTTTCGAACAGTTGCCTGCAAGTTTGTGCAAGAGCTCCGCTGGGACCGTTTCAATTTCATCAGGCAAATCTATAATCTCAGCGACCCGATGCGGCCGGGTATCGATGGGATCGCCTTTGCGGTTCCATGTGCCCGGCAGACGGCAGATGCGTGCAGAGTTGTATACGCTCATATCAACCTGCACCCTGTCCGTCGAACAGGCAGAAAGTTGCTGTAGACACCGTTGTATAAGCCCGCCATCATCAGCTGGTAAATCAACCCGATAGAGCAGCTGCGTACCATTACCTGAATTGACGCACATCGGCTTTGGAAAATCCATCGACTGTAAACCACTGGATATCTCTGCTGCCTTATCGAACGACAGACCCCTCTCTTCTTCGGTAGCACTGATGCCCGCTGGTCGGACCGGATCCACATCGATCAGCCACCAGCGACGACGCAGGATGTCCTTATCGCCTGTGGTCTCGCGGTTTTTGGCTTTCTTTAGACGGTTGTTTGCCCTTCCCAGCAGATTCGGGTTAACCGGGTTAAGGGTGACGTAAACGCCGCCATAGGTTTTAAAGTTGGCCAGTGCATTCGGTACGTCCTCGATGTGCTCGTAATCGAAATAGCCGCTTTGAACGTGCTGCCAGCTCGAGCCGGGCAAAACTGCATCCAGCATGCGAATCTCGAACACATCACCAGACTCAAAGAGTGTCTTTAAGACTCTTACGATTGTATCTCTGTTTTCCAATGGGTTGTCTCACTTAGAAGGGTAAATCGTCATCATCAAATGCGTATGCCGGTTCGTTGTTTTCGTAGCTGCCAACATCATCATTCCATCCGGGCTCAGGACAATAATCTGGCTTTTCGCCGACCTCATAGCCTATGACCCGGTCATAATTTTCGCCGGAGACCGTTCGTACTGTGACCATTCTAGTTCGGGCCAGTGCTCCATCTTCTGCCAGCATCACTGCTTCATGTGCCGTCTGCGGAGCTGGCACGATCGATCTTTGCGACCACCACTTTTCGAATTTTTGCCTGGCCCATCCGCTGTGCTCGGGACAGACCCACTCACTGACATAAAGCTGCCATCCAATGCAGTACTCGATACGCATGGTCTTAGGATGGTCATCATCAGCAGCCCGCTTGATATGCACCGAGTAGAAAACGTCCCTGACCTTGTAGTCAGTATCTTCCACTTCACCAGAAAGAATGGCTGATGAATCCGCTCGATCGGTAAGATTGTCATTAGCCCCGGGAGGCGGGAACTGGTGCCCGCATTCGGGGCAGACGGTATAAGCAGCATGAATAAGCGAATTACATTCAGGGCACTCCCTTGCTGGAGCTTCACCACCGCCCGCCAGTTCCTCTGGCAAAACAACCGCATCTACAGGCCCATGCCGCAGGACGTTTCCACCGTAGTCTAAAACGAGGCAATCCTCTTTGCCCGGATGCAGACGGGTGCCACGACCTATCATTTGCACGAAGAGCCCCACTGAAGCGGTTGGGCGAAGCAGAACCACACAATCGATGTTGGCTGCATCAAAACCCGTGGTAAGAACATTGACGTTAGCCAGGTACTTGAGCGGAGGCTTTGTACCACCGAACAGATCAGATTTGACGGTATTGCCTTTAAATCGATTGATAATCTCGGCCCGCTCATCAGATGGCGTATCACCTGTGATCATTGCACATTCCTGCTTTGAGAGCCTGCTGATCTCGGCCGCTACATGCTCGCAGTGGGTGATGCTGGTCGTAAAGATCAGAACACTGTTGCGGTCCTTGGTCAGCTCGACTATTTCACGGCAGGCATTCCTGACAAGCGAATCCTGATCCATGGCCGACTCCATCTCAGAGGCGATAAATTCACCGCCACGTACATGCAGGCCATCGAGATCCGCCCGTACCTTACCGCTACGGCTTTTGAGCTTTGACAAATACCCCTGGACGATCATTTCCTTGATGCCCGCTTCATAGCAAACGTGGTTAAGGATATTCTCAGGCTTGCAGATCATACCTCCTTTCATTCTGTAGGGTGTGGCGGTCAGGCCGATTACACGCAGGTTCGGGTTGATGATCTTTGCATCACCCAAGAACTGGCGATACATTCCTTCCCCATCCGGAGCTATCAAATGCGCCTCATCTACGATGACCAGATCGAACGCACCGAGCTCACATGCCCGCCTGTAGACGCTCTGAATCCCCGCCACGATAACAGGATGATCGGTATCCCTGCGGTTCATACCTGCAGAGTAGATGCCCACATCCAGATCATCGCACAGCAGCTGGATCTTCTCGGCATTCTGCTCGAGTAGTTCTTTGACATGTGCAAGGACAAGAACTCGACCGCCCCAGCGGGTAACCGCATCAGTAGCTATCTGCCCCAGCACGACCCCTTTACCCGTACCTGTCGGGAGCACAACGCATGGGTTATCATCTCTCTCTCGCAGATGCTGATAAACGGCATCAATGGCTTCTTGCTGATAGGGTCTAAGCTGGATTACCATGTCACCACCGTCGTGAGCGTAGCTGCGGCGAGCCAGTAGACGACTTTTCTCCAGTCACCGCTCGGCACGTACCCTGCGGCTGCGCAAATATCGAGAAAGATTAATATGGTTGGAAAGAACTTATGCATGCAATTCCTTAGCTAATTTACTCAAAAGATTCCTGGCTGTTGAAATATCTGTTATGTGGACGACCGCCCTGCCGCCTTTGACCACGTCGCGCCGCCGGGTGATCAGTAGATCAACCTGGCTGTCATCGCGGTAAACACCTGCATGCTCAACAGCATCGAGCAGAGCTTTTTGTACATTGTCGATATCGCGACGGCGGCGATCGGGCGGATAAATATCCAGCACAACAGCCAGGCGTCCCTCGAGCGGTTCGATGCCACGGCCAAGGAGGGCGCAGACCTTCTTACGGAAAGTCCGGCCCTCCCGGCTGATCAGCGTTCGCTGCCCGACGCGCCGCCAGTAGTGATTAATGCTTGGCGGATATGGAAGCGTTAAAACCACCTAAACCTCACCGCTGCCATGGCGGGGTGTTATTAGTCGCCTGCGGTGCGGGAACAGAAGGTGCTGCTGCAAAGGCAGCTTCCTTCTTTTCGTACCCTTTGATCTCATTTGTGATTTCACCTGTGTCCCCGCGTTTTTTACAGGTCACCTTGATACACAGAGGCAGATTGTGCAGCTCAACCGAGTCACGAGGCTGCATTACTCCAACCGCCCGACATATTGCCGAAAGTTCACCACGAGCGATCTGGACCGCCTGGGCATTGGGATTATCGAGATTAAGCCTGGCCCATACCTTTCTGCCCTTGTACTGGCCATCGAGGACATCCAAGGTCAGCTGCAGGTAATGGCCATTGTTGTTTTTGGTGGGCTTCATTTCGGATTCGGTGATCGCCGCGATATACTTACCTGCTGGCAGGGCTTCAAAGCTCTGGGCCGGATCTACCGTGTTAGCATCAAAATTATTAAGATATGCCATAGTTTAGGATTCTCCTAAGATTTGGGGTTAAAAGCTTTTGAAAGGCCCTGAGTTATTCCTTCGCTGAATGCATTCCATTCAAAAGGCAGTGACTCGGGCAGGTGGTAACGATTCTTTGCCAGTGCACGAGGCGTTTCACGGGTGGTCAGGTATCGATGGTCCTGACTGTCAATGCGAGCCAGGCAAACGAAATCAGACCACTCGACCATGACGTTCAAATAGCCATCCGGAAGCTCGGGCGTCGTCTTTTCCACCGTGATGCCGTCGATATCAGTAATCTCAGTCCGCTTGGCATGAGCGAGAAGCAGTACGGCAATGCCGCGAGCCACGATCCGGTCGAGCACAGGCAACAGGATTTGGTAAACATAATTCTTTAGAACCTGCTTGCCGTTGCCATAGCCACCGTGACTTCTATTGAGCGTCGAGTCAGTTTTACCGCCAGCACATCCAGAGACATGCTCTTCTATGCGTCGCAGCAGCCAGTCGATCGTATCGATCGCTATGACTTTGTAAGGATGATCTTCCTGTTCGATCGCCCTGAGCCATCCAAGTATCTGCTCCCAGCTGGCCAGATAAGGCGTTCTGCTGCACTTGATAGATCCGGCCCCATTCTCGCAGTCTATAATCAGCGAGTCTGATACCGATGCACCAAAGCTGGTCTTACCAACACCAGGTGGGCCGTATATGATCCCCTTGGGAGCGGATGGTGCAGGGTCGGTTATGATGTTGTTCAGTAAGGTCATTTAGTTTACTCCAATAAAGAAATTTAATCTCAAAAAGATTGAGCAGGCATGGGGAGTCTGGTCCGGGTGATCAAGCCGGGCACGCCGTCCTGCTCAACCGGGTTAAACTGTGTCGTAGATTCGAATGTCCTCGTAGCCCGTGGGCCAGATCTGCTCGCTGCAGCATTCCTTGAGCAGCCTGATTGCTGACTCGTTTTCGGCCTGGGCAAAATCCAGTGCATCACCAGAGACCTTCCAGATGCCACACCTGAATGGCTGTTTTTTCTCGACCGCTAAGATATGCACTGATGCTTTACTGCCCATGGTCTCTTTCAAAACGGCTCGATAGAAAGCCATCTGGTGAAGATAGCCATATCGCCTGGCATCAGATTCAAACCATGTCAAGTCATCGCAGGTCTTAAGATCAACAATTCCATAAGATGGGTGCAAATAGTCCATGCGGATCTGCGAAGGGATGCCAAGATAAGGCGACCTGCATACACCTTCTGCAAAACCGCTTGTGATGAATTTGGGAGCACAGGGATGTGTCAGAACCGCCTGCTCCATCATCTCCAGAATTACAAATTCGTCGTCAGTAACCACCGGCTTGCCCTGGTCAGCAGACCACTGAGCAAACGCCTTGGTGCCGCTGCCGTAAGGTTTGCCGGTTCTTGGATTTATTGGTCCACCCACTGCATAGCGTTGTTCGAATGTTTGCCGTCCTTCTAAGATAAGCGTGTGAGCGGCCCGTCCGAACGCATATGCTGAGCTGTCTTTGTCAGCGATCAGCCCGCTGTGCTTTTTCCAGTAGAGATATGGGCACTTGCGAAAATCATTCAGTTGATGGCTCGAGAGAAATTCTTTCGCCTTGCCATGGTAAACTTCATCAGGTTCCTCGATCAGCCAATCCGGTCTTGTTAGTTGGTGCATTGGTTTGTCCTTGTGTGTAGTGTCCATAGTTATTACATACTCGGTGAATTGCCAAAACGGCGAAAATCCGAGAAGTTTTTTAACTCAGAGAACGCAAATCTGATCTCCTTGACGATTGAATCCCTCAGGGTCGTGCGAGGCATGCCAAGCTGATCAGCAATAGAACCGATGGTAAAACCGGCCATAAGCATCAGGCAGACCTTGCGATGCAAAACAGGCAGTGATTCGATGATCATCTTTACATCCGTGGCAAACTCAACTGAGGGGACGTCCCTGGCTGGAATGGTTGCTAGTAGAGTAATCTCAGTACCCTGATCATCCGAGCCAATCACCTCATGGAGCGATCGTGCCTGGTCGAACGTGCTTCGCTTACCGGCCGATCTGTCTCTCAATATGTTTTTGACCTTCCGTTCGATAATTCGCTGAGCGAACGTCGTAAGCTTGCTTTTGGATGACTTGTACTCGCTGGCTCTAAGCAGCAGGTGAAGAAACAGTTCCTGTTCGATGTCCTCGACGTCACACTTTCGAATGCCACACTTGCCGACCAGCTGTCTGGCTTTGCATTCAACTAAGGACCTGATGTACGTTTTGAATTGTTCGTTATCCACTTGGCCTCTCTTTCTGCGGAGGCAGGAACGAAAAGCCAAGTCGAATGCAAGACGGAGACGACCGAGATACAAGCCCAATGGCTTTGCGTTCCCGATCACCTCCGCTTTGCGGTTAGTAAAATCGACTAACGTAAATTGATTTTGGTTTTTGATTTATATTGCTGATTCAACGTCCATTACGAATGGCAGTCCGTGTTTAACCTCCAGCGAATGGATAGTCCCGGTCCCAATCCGGTCGATTTGACTGATCAGTTCAGTCACCTGCTTCTTCAGCTCGAAATCCCGGCCAGTCTTAGGTCCAGGTCTGTGTTCGCTACCGAACTTGATCTTGCGAATTACCCGGACTGATGAGTCCATCACAGGCTCACCACAACGGACCGGCAGATCCTCAATCCTGCCAAAGTTGATCTGCTGCATTAGGGTAACCAATTCTTGTCGCCGGGGCGAAAGCGATGTTTTCATGACTTGTTTCAAAACATATCTCCTTATAAACTCAATCGTTCTTATTCGAGGACCAGCATGTCCTGTTAAAAAGGCCCAAGTGCCTTCACCCCTTAATGGTGAATTTTCGCCGAAGGGCTGGATTTTCGTCGGATATAGAATGTCCTGTGTTGGCGTAAAAGATTTGTTGTACGGCAGTTATGGCTAAAAACTGGAAGGGCAAATTTTCTTATTTTCTGGATTTTCGTCCGACGAAAATTCGTTGGGCGAAAATCCAGCTTGGTTTTTCGCCGACTTCTCCCGGAAAAACAGCCGTCAGGTATTGACCTTGTTGCAGACAGGGCTATAATCCTTGCGTTAATGTATTGGAGAAATCAATGCCAAGAGGCAAAATCAAAAAAATAACTCCCCCTCAGCAGGAAGCCTTTGACGAGATATGCCGGTTTATTGATCTAAACGGCTATCCCCCCACCATGCAGGAACTTGCGGACAAATTCGGTATTACCGCCCCGAGCGTGGTAGACAGGGTCAATCAGCTCATTTACAAAGGTTACATTGAGAGAACCGGACGGACCCCGCGCAGCTTACGCGTACTCAAAAGAACCGAAAACAGGCCAGGCCGACTCAAGCCCGTCCCGATTGTCGGTACGGTAGCCGCTGGAATGCCCATTTTTGCTGAAGAGAATATCTGCGGTGAAGTGCTGGTGGATTCCCGCACCCTGGGCAGAGGAGAGCATTTTGCCTGTGAAGTGTCCGGTGAAAGCATGATTTGTGCCGGCATAAAGGATGGGAGCCTGATTATCGTCAGGCGACAGCAGCTTGCCCAAAGCGGCGATATAGTAGTCGCCTTTCTCAATGGCGAAGTCACTGTTAAACGGCTCCGGATCAACAATGAGAGGATCGAGCTGGTCCCGGAGAATTCAAAGTTAGAACCCATAATCATCAGCAATGATGATGAGTTGAGAATACTGGGCAGGGTTGTCGGCTGCAAGCATAAGTCCTGACCTTGCTCACAATGCGGCAATGCCGCTTCCACAAACAAAAAAATAGTAAATCTACCAGGTGGAACCGACCTCGGCCCTAGGCATGTCAAACCCAAGCCTGTTGTATAATCGTAACTGGTGGAAGGTATTATGATGAAAGCAACCGGCATAAAGGGAAATGTCGATTGGAACCAGAGGTATCAGCGGGCTCTTGACCGCTATGAGCAGATTGGTGCAATATGTCCCGGACTGTTTACGGCTCTGACAGAAGAGCTCGAGAATTGGTCCGACACGTTACCACAATCGCATTTTGCAGAAGGTGTTTACAAGCCGGTCAATCACTGGGGGCTTGGAGCAGAGCAGAATGAAATTCGTGCCATTACCAACGAACTTGTCCTCCGGGGGCACGACCGTCTTGCCGCTTGTCTGCAGGAATGTTTCAACAGTTTGAGGGATTCGGCGTCAGCCCTGGACGAAATCTACCCCAAGCTCGATGACGAGGATGAGCAGGCCGAAACCAGGCTGGTGCGGCAATGCCGACGGGAGGCTGCACACCTTTCCGCCCTGCTACAGCGATTGCGCAAAAAAACGTTCACAGCAAACCTAAAGGAATGTCCGTACTCGCCCGCCCAACTCAGGGATGAAATAGTGAAGGAGGACCTTGGGAAGTCCAGACCATCAGAGCCAGGAATTGCAATGTCTGCAGGTACCTGCTGGTCCGACATATCGATTTGTTTTACCAATGGACACACAGTATCGATTCGGGTTGGGAGAAAAAGCCACACTTGCAACTTCGCACAAATGGGCATGATAAACCGCCATACGGGAGAACCTAACAGGCAGTGGGAAACTCTGAGGATCTTCGCTGAAAGCGGTGGTCTATTGAGCTGGAAAAACAGCTCGGCCAGTCCCAGACTTAAAAAGCAAAAACAACAGCTGTCAAAAAAGCTACGGAAGTTCTTTCAGATTGCTGACGAACCTATTGTGTGGGGCAAAGATGAGAAGTGCTATCGGTGCCAGTTCATGATTGGACACTAGAAGGAATTGACAAAACAAACATTTTTAGATATATTTGGTGACTTTGTTAGAGCCATTTGTATCCCCAGACTAGCCATAAAAGGATGTCCATGAATCGCGAAAAAATCACACTTTCTCAGCTTGAATCCTTTTTGATGGGAGCAGCTGATATCTTACGTGGCAAGATGGATGCTTCTGAATTCAAGGAATTCATCTTTGGCATGCTTTTCATCAAACGTTTATCTGATGAATTCGACCGAAAACGCGAGCAACTACGTAAAAAGGACTATGCCCATCTTGACCCTCAGCTGGTAGATGAACTGCTCGAGGAGAAATCATCTTACGGCGAAACTTTCTTTGTGCCAGTTCGAGCCCGGTGGAACGAATCCTGGAAAGACGAGAACGGCGAATTAGTCCCCGCGATGAAAGATTTGAAGCATGATATCGGGAATATGCTTAATAAAGCTATCGCTGCCATTGAAGATGAAAATGATGCCCTAACAGGCGTACTGAAGAATAACATCAACTTCAATGAAGTTAAAGGCAAGACAAAAATACCAGACCAGAAGTGGAAAGATCTTTTAGACCACTTCAATGACCCCCGTTTTGTTCTCGTCAACGACAATTTTGAGTTCCCTGACCTGCTCGGCGCGGCTTACGAGTATCTGATCAAGTATTTCGCAGACAGCGCAGGCAAAAAAGGCGGCGAATTCTATACCCCTGCAGAAGTTGTGCGTCTTTTAGTACAACTAACAAAGCCACAAGAGGGTAATACCGTTTACGACCCGACTGCCGGATCCGGTGGATTTTTGATACAATCTCATCAGTACGTGGAAGAACAAGGCCAAAATGCTGACAACCTTGCACTCTACGGCCAAGACTCCAACGGCACAGTCTGGTCGATTTGCAACATGAATATGATTCTTCACAACATCACCCGTTTCACAATAGAGAACGGCGATACGCTTGAAGATCCGCAAATTCTTGAGAATGGCCAGATTCGTAGATTTGACCGTGTCCTGGCAAACCCACCGTTCTCCCAAAACTACAGCCGCGCCAGTGTAAAATATCCGGGTAGATTTCGTGAGTGGTGCCCTGAGACAGGGAAAAAAGCAGATCTCATGTTTGTCCAGCACATGCTTGCAAGCCTCAAATCTGATGGCCATATGGCAACGATTATGCCCCACGGAGTCCTTTTCAGGGGCGGCAAAGAAAAATTGATCAGGGAAATATTTGTTGAGGACGATGTGATCGAGGCCGTTATAAGCCTGCCACAAGGGCTTTTTTACGGCACTGGCATTCCAGCATGTGTACTGGTATGCAACAAGAACAAGCCCGAGGAACTCCGTGACAAGGTACTGTTCATAAATGCTGATCGTGAGTATGCCGAAGGCAAGAATCAGAACAAGCTACGGCCCGAAGACATCGAGAAGATTGATCATGTATTCACTCACAAACTTGATCTGCCCAAATATTCCAGGCTTGTCGCGAAATTTGAAATCGTCAGCAAGCACGAATATAATCTAAATATCCGCAGGTACGTTGACAATACTCCCGAACCTGAGCCCGAAGACGTTCAGGCTCATCTGCTAGGCGGCATTCCTCAGTCGGAAGTAGATTCTCTCGCTGATGAATTTAGCAAGTTTGAAATGTCCTATAAATCCTTGTTGCAACCGGATAGACCCAACTACCTGACATTTAGAGACGAAATCGAAAACAGGACATCAATAAAGGATCATATTGAAGCTGATCCGGCATTACTAACCACTATTTCCAAACACATCGATTTTCTCACAGAATGGTGGGATGTTGCACAGGATGACTTCGCTGAACTTGAACACGCCAACAATGGCGGCAAAAAAATGCCCGAGGTCAGGCAAGAACTATTAACATCGCTCAAAGATAAGCTGGTGCCCGTTGGTGTATTGGATGAGTTCAAGAGTGCTGGCGTTTTTGTAAATTGGTGGCAGCAAATTCGCTTTGACCTGAAGACCATTGTATCGATCGGATGGCATCATAGTCTCATCCCGGACGAGTACTTGATTGCTGAATACTTCCAGTCTGAGGCAGATGAAATTGAACAGCTGGAGACCAATATCTCTGAACTCCAAACGGAACTGGCAGATGCAGTTGAAACGGCTCAGGAAGTCGCGGGGTATGAACCTGACGAAGGAGAGAAGGTTACCGCTGCAGCAATAAAGAAGGTGCTCAAAGCTCTCATAGACGACCTGAAAGATACCGCAGGTGAAAGCGGCAAAAAGGAACTGAAAGCTTTGAAAGATCAGGACAAAGTAATCAAAGCTATTGAAAAAAAAATCAAGGCTGTAAGGGCAAAGCTCAAAGAAAGAACAGTCGAACTTGAAGACAAGTTGATGCTGAAGCGTGTTGGCGGCGATGACTTCAAAACCGAAACGTATGACCTTATCAAGCAGGTTGACAGCCGTCTTGCTGAGCTCAATCCAAAGAATAAATCTGATAAGCGAAAGATTAACGCCCTGGAGAAAGACAGAGCTGTCCTCGAGGAACGTATTACAAAAACGGACAACCTCTTAAAAGAAATCGGAGGCCAGTTGACGGCTGATCAGGCCAGCACACTCATCCTCAAGAAGATCTATGACATTGTGCAATCAGAATTGGATAGGTATCTTAACACTGAAAAACGAGCACTAATCAGTTCAGTCCACAACCTTTGGGACAAATATGCTGTTTCCAGCCAGCAGCTTGAAGCAAAAAGGGCGGGAACACTTAAGAAGCTGAATGGTTTCCTTGATAAGCTCGGGTATTTTGTATGAACAGTAGCAAGCCAAAACAATCTCTGAAAGAAGGCATTGTTATCATCAAAGGCAAGCCTCCGCTGCAACAACCTTACTATGGGGCAGGTGCTGAGAGATACCTCACCCCTGAATACTTACGTGGCAATGACGATGCCGAATTTGTCAAGCCCTGTCTCAATGCCGTCCATGTGAAAGATGACGAAACCATAGTGCTGTGGGACGGATCAAATGCAGGTGAAATCTTTCGAGCAAAGAACGGTATCTTAGCTTCGACTATGGCAGTTGTACGGCACAATGATGAATTTGATTCTGGTTACTTCAATTACTCTTTAAAAAACTGGGAGAACTTTTTAAAAGCGCAGACTTCAGGCTCCGGCATTCCTCATGTCGACAAAGAAATTTTTGCCAATCTGTCATTGATCTCCTTTTCAAGGCCGGAACAAGCCAAAATCGCAGAGGTTCTTTCGACCGTTGACCAGGCGATTGAAGACACCGAGGCTCTGATCGCAAAACAGCAGCGGATAAAAACTGGCCTGATGCAAGACCTACTAACTCGTGGCATTGATGAAAACGGCGATCTCCGCTCTGAGAAAACACATAAGTTTAAGGAGTCCGCTATTGGGAGAATTCCAATCGAGTGGGAGGCAACACCAATAGGCGAAAGTATTTCATTTATTATAGATTATCGCGGTAAAACTCCACCACATTCAAATGATGGAGTTGCGGTGATTTCCGCGGAAAGTATTGGTGAAGATCGCGTTAGGCAAATAACAAAGTACGTTACAAAAGATGTTTACGAAAAGTGGACAACACGAGGCTTACCAGAGCCAGGTGACGTCATATTTACCACGGAAGCTCCCGTAGGGGAAGTGGCTTGTCTGCCAGGAGACCAGACATACCTTTTAACACGTCGAGTAATAGCCCTCCGGCCCCAAACAGATATATTGCGAAAACAGTATTTATTTTATAGTCTCAAATCCGCGAAACAAAGAGGTGTGTGGGAAATGTTCACAGCAGGCACGACTGCGCCACGCATTAAAAGGCCCGACGTCACGAACTTGAGAATACCCTTGCCCTCTGCAGCAGAACAAGATCGGATTCTATTGATTTTAGCAGAGCAGTGGCAGTATGTGGAAGATACAGTACAGGCTAAAAAGAAGCTGAAAGCATTAAAGACTGGTTTAATGCAGGATCTTCTGAAAGGTAAAGTTCGCGTGACCGAACTGCTTGAAAATAAAACTTGAGGGCAAGATCACCAAAAATAATTGACTGACTCTTTAGGAGGCACCTATGTACGAACCACGATCGCTAGATACAGTGTTCACACACAAACTATTCCGTGTGCCGGATTACCAGAGGGGATATGCGTGGGGCTTGGACCAGTTGGAGGATTTTTGGGAAGACCTTGTAAACCTTCCTGATAAACGGTCACATTACACTGGAGTATTGACTCTCAAGGAGATGCCCATAAAGAACCTAGAAGAGGACGAGAATGAGTTCTGGCTGATCGAAGATCACGGATTCAAACTGTATCACATCGTAGATGGGCAACAAAGATTGACCACCTTCATAATATTCCTGCAAGCCTTAATCGACCATGTTCGCAACCTCCCTGAAAACTCCGGCCAGCCTGACGAGAACATCTTTTTAACAGAGTCATTAACCATCAAGTCAGTCCAAGATCAGTACCTGTTCATGGTCAAGCCAAATGACAACTACAGAAGCTATAAATTTGGCTATACCACTGACAATCCAAGCTACAAATACATGCGATACCGCATTTTAGACGAAGAATCCCCTGGTACAGTTTCGGAAACTTTTTACACATTGAGATTGGGCAACGCATTGCAGTTTTTCTCTCAACAGCTTAGCACTTGGCACGATCAAGAAGGTTTTAAAGGATTGCAGTCACTGTACCGTACTTTGACGAAACGGTTTCTTTTTAACGAGTACATCATTAAAGACGAATTTGATGTTTTCGTAGCATTCGAAACGATGAACAATCGCGGCAAAAAACTGTCGGATTTGGAACTTCTAAAGAACCGCCTGGTTTATCTGACAACCCTATATACTGAAGATGAATTGAATCCCGCTGCACGGAAAGAACTTCGTGACTCTATAAATGATGCCTGGAAAGAAGTGTACTATCAGTTGGGCCGAAATAAATCGCGACCGCTCAACGATGACGATTTTCTAAGAGCTCATTGGACCATGTACTTTAAGTATTCACGCAAAACCGGCAGAGACTACATACGTTTCCTCTTGGATGAACAGTTTTCACCACGACGAGTTCATAAAAAAGTCGTTCATAATGTTGAACTAGAACCGGCAGAAGAACAAGTTTGGGAAGAAGAGCTTGACGAAAATGAAGATGATAACGGCAGTGGCAACAACGCAGATACGCCGACAAAGTCTGCCGAGCTGAGGCCGACTGAAATTCGTGATTATGTACTCAGCCTAAAAGAATCATCAATTTACTGGTTCAAATCCTTTTACCCGGAAATGGCGGAAGACATCTCGGAGCAAGAGAAATCCTGGCTGCAGAGATTAAATAGAGTTGGGATGACCTATTTCCGGCCCCTGGTAATGGCAATTTTGAAAAATGTCTATGAGGAGGCAGATCGCATACACATCTTTAAGCAAATCGAGCGATTTATTTTCATCGTATTCAGGATGACCACAACCCGATCTAACTACCGAAGTAGTGAGTTCTACAATTTCGCCAGGGCCGTAGACCGCGATGAAGTATCTGTTAGCGATATCGAAACAGCACTGATAAATCGCACAAGTTTTGCGTTTGACGGTGACGGTTTTTTTGATGGCGACAAGCTGTACAGCGTACTCGAAAAGCACTTTGATGAAGAGAGCGGCTTCTACAAGTGGTCGGGGCTTAAGTATTTCTTGTATGAATACGAGCTGAGCCTGCTTTCGGGAACACGACAGAAGAAGGTTGACTGGTCTGACTTGCTAAAAACTAGCAAAGACAAAATTAGTATTGAGCACATATACCCTCAGACAGATACGGACGATTGGCTTCAAGCTTTCAAAGGGCTTGATGAGGAAGATCGAGCAGCTTACAAAATGAGCCTTGGTAATTTGTTGCTACTTTCTTCTGCCATCAATTCGTCACTACAGAACGACAGCTTCAATAAGAAGAAACATCCGAAATTTCGTAACGATGGGACTAAGGCTCGGAACGGCTATTCTGATGGGTCACATTCTGAAATCGAGGTTTCCCAACATGATTTGTGGGGGCCGGACCAAATTCGCAATCGCGGGCTAAAACTGCTAAACTTTATGGAACAGCGGTGGGAGCTTGAGCTTGGTGATGAAGAAGAAAAGTTAGAGCTTTTGTTCCCCACTTTGCCAGACCCATCTGGAAGCAATTAATAAGTCGAGGAGAGAGTATGGCTGGTCATAATGACAAGCAAAATCGTTTTAGAATCGACGAACGCAACCATGTCGAACTACCTTTGCTTGCTCAGCTTGAGGGACTTGGTTGGGAAATAATCGACCTGACTGAC